>JBIIVV010000180.1:0-6379 GCA_044339235.1 Ferruginibacter sp. | reverse complement strand
CAGGAATGCTCCAAGCGATACAAGCGCACTACTTCCTACCGCCAAACTTGCTCGAATACCCATCGTTAAATGTCCATTCCCTGCAGCTTGCACTCCAAATGCAAATTCGCCACCTGAGTAATTCATAGTTCCTCCAATGCTAACTGTTGCTCCAGCATCTACATTTAAACTAAGTCCAGCTTCCATTGGTACAGGACCCGCCGCAAAAGGAATCATAACAGAAAAACTAATTGGAAGCAAGCCTGGTATTATATCTTTAGGCAGCTCTGGAGATGTTGCAAGGAAAGTTAGATTTGCGGATGTAATTTCGGGAGTTTTCCTATTAATAAAATCCCAACTAAATGAACCCGTACCTTCTCCAGATAACCATTTACCGATAGAGATGCTACCTGTCGCATCATTGATATCAATTTGATAGCCTTTGCTTTTACCAAACAAAGTAGCGGTTTTCAATCCAAAAGATAACTGATCACCAAATGAAAGACCTGCATTGATATCTACAGTAACTGAATCCCAATCAAAGGTTCCATCCTTATACTGAATATTTTGAGCCTGTCCTGAAACTTTATCTACCCCTGGTATTACACCACCAGTTGAAACTGTTGCAGTTGCAGCAGCTACACCCAATACATTGTTTTCAAAACTAATGCCATTACCGTTAATCTGTAAGCTTCCATTGAGTAAGGTTGCATTAATTTCACCATTTGTAATTGAATCTACTTTCCAACCAGTACCCTCTTCGTATGAAACAGCTAATGTTCCAGTTGCACTAGCATCCGGTAGATCAAGCGAAAGTGTACCTACACCCGTTTTCTTAAATCCATCTGCTTCTCCAGACATTGTTCCTGCCAAACCTTTGGCTTTAAGGATTCCACCAATATTTATTTCATTAGGAGAGCTAAATTCTGCGATACCCCAGTTGATCTTTTTATCTTCACCCAAGGAAATATCCGATACCTTAACTTCAACTATTGCACCACCAATATCCAATATCATTGCTCCACTTTGAGCTGTAATTACCCCGTTAACATATTGAATTTCGTTTACCGATAACGTACTGCCCAAGACCGATGCAGTAATTCCACCTCCAGTAATTGAATCTACTTTCCAACCTGAAGTCTCTTCATAAGAAATAGCCACTGTACCACTTGCAGATGCACCAGGCAGATCGAGCGAAAGGTTGCCGGATCCGGATTTTTTATAGCCATCGGCTGCTCCAGAAACAGTGCCCTCCAATTCTTTCACCTTAACCACTCCACCAACACTTAATTCATTAGGAGACTTGAATGTAGCAATCCCCCAGTCAAACTTCTTATCTTCTCCCAAGGAAATAGTAGTAACAGTAACATCTACTTTTGCACCTCCAATATCCAATTGCATGGTTCCACTTTGAGCAGATATCACTCCATCAGCAATTTGAATATCATTTACAGTTAACGTATTACCCAAAATTGATGCTGTAATTGCACCATTTGTAATTGAATCTACTTTCCAACCTATACCTTCTTCAAATGATACAGCTACTGTACCGGTAGCAGCGGAACCATCCGGCAGGTCAAGCGAAAGTGTGCCTGATCCTGATTTTTTATAGCCATCTGCTGCCCCTGAAATGATACCCTCCAAGCCTTTAACTTTTACAATTCCGCCTACACTTATTTCATCTGGGAAACTAAAGGTTGCCAGTCCCCAGTCCAATCCAGTTTCTTTACTATAAGAAATATTTGAACCAGTACCAGTAAATGACTTGCCCATTACATCCATCTGCAGGCTTGCACTTTCAGCTGATAAAGCCCCCACACCTGCATAATTTACATTATTAGCTGTAACATTTAGGGTATTATTCAGTAAACCAGCAGTCAATTGAGCATTTGAGAAAGTAGGGGTTTCAAAAGTCTGGGTTGAGGTATTATAAGAAATTTCAACATGGCCGCTTGCTTGTACATTCTCCAAATTTAATTGAAGATCTCCAGCTCCGCGTATATCATACCCTGAAGCATTGGAACTTATATTGACGGTGGGACTTCCCACTGTAAAAATATCACCAAACACAATATTACCAGAATAAGCCAATGATGCATTCGTAAATTCAATTCCACTTTCTTTTATTTGAATATTTTGAAGGGTTCCGGTAGCATTACCATTGGGCAATGTTAATACTGCATCCAGGGAGCTGGCAGAAAATATTCCTTTAGCCAAATTCTCTATATTAATACCTTTAACGGTACCTGCAATCATACCTGAACTGTACTCAAAATTTTCATTTAGGATAGATCTAAATTCTGTAATCGCTGTATTTTCAGTATCAAAAGCAGGGTTCTTTGGAGAAGCGAATTTTAGATCCCATAAATTAAGTTGATTTAAAAAGCCTGCAAGAGAATGATAGATAGCAAATAATTCACCAGGCGAATAGGAGCCTTTTTTGGCTGCTTTATAGGCATCATGAGAAGATTTGACTATTGAAAAATTGGATTGCCCTATCGGTAAACCTGGGTCAACTTTGGGATTCTCTACAACTTTACCAGGTTCGGGAGCTTTTTGCGGAGCAGGCACTTGCGACAAACTGGCAAGCATACTTTCAATGGATTGTTTTTTCTTTAAATCATTTTCACTCTTGGAATTGCTATGTTTACCTAACCAGCTATTACCTAAAGCAATGGATTCGTTTCTATACTTTTCCTTTTCGGCAGCTTTGATTTCCTTTTTAAATTGTTCGTATTTTTTTTCTAATTGGGTAAAGGTAGACTCCTGTCCAAAAAAGAATGAGTTAAATCGGGCTCCCAAAGATTTTTCACCTTTCAATTCAACTTCTGCTCGTTGTATTGGTGCATACATCCCCCCACTAGGCGCTGAAAATGCTTGCCCTTCCATATCCCCAGCAATATTTGACATTTTTTGAAGCGGTAATTGTGAATTAACCATACTTATCACAGGTGCCACATTGGATTTTGCACTGGGCAAAGTTTTGCTAGCAGGTGCATTATTAGCAGCCACTGCTGGTGAATTGTTATTATTATTTTGTATGCGAGATGAAAGTGCTTTCAATTAAAAAAAAATAATTTTTAGTCCCTATTTAATATATTAATAATATCTATAACATATAAAGTAAAAGAGACAAATGAAGATATTGCGAAATCTAGAAATAGCCAAATTAATTAACTGATTAATAAGTAAAAAAAGAATGATTTAGAATTGGATGAACCATATCACCCTTCAGAATAATTTGGTCTTAGGCTTGACAGATAAAATTATTTATATATATAACTTAAAGGCATTTGTTCCATCGCATTTTCGACACTACAATTTCCTTGAGCAACATCAGCCAAAGGTTTTTGAAAATTCACCAACATGAAAAATAGTATCGACAGGGATTTATCTATGATATCACAGTTATTGGCAAAATTTTCATTTGAAATGATTAAGTTATGCTTTAAGAAAACTAAATTATGGGAGGCCAAATAACCAAAACATCCGATGGTTAATTTAGTATTCAGTTTTACAATCAAATCGCAAATGGGTAAATAATTAGCAGCTTCCAATTCCCCCACAATTGGAATATAAAATTGAAGTAGACTGAACCCCTCAAAACCTTCCTCTTTAACTGGAAGGTTACCCAATTCAATTGGCCAATAGGCATTTTGACCATTTACAACTGCCGCAAATTTAATTTGCAACCGATCATAAAAATTATTGGTATCCGCTTTTTCATAAGTCGATTGGTAATTTTTATCAACCAGGTATTGATTTATTTTTTCTAACATTTATAAAATATTAATTTATTAAAGCTTATTTGGATTTTGAATTTTTTCATTAAAAAACATTCGATACAATCGTATTCTTTAATAATACAAATTATCCCTTGGAGGTAATATTAATTTTACAATAAAACCATCCAAATTGTAAAGAAAAATATAATTTGTAAAGTCCTTGTAATTAAATGAAGAAATAATACAGATTAAAAACACATTATTTCGAGTGGAAGAATTATTAGATTAAATCTGCAATGATTTTCTAAATATAAAATCAACTAACTAAGATAACCTTTTAGGTCATCTTCACCATACTGGTTAAATATTGTTGAGCTGTCCTCTATTACACTATTTAACAAACCAACCAATTCTTGAAATAATTTTGACTCAATTGGTTGTTCAGCGTCAGTTGCATAGATATATTTAAAGACCAACTGATGCTCATCTGAGTATATTAAACTTCCAATAGGTAACTGAGTATTTTTTTTGTTTAATAATTTTAACAACAATAATTGGTTGTTTATTATGTAATCAGAGCAACTAATTAAACAAGTAAATTGTAATAATCGGAGTTTTTCAAATTGCTCCTCGGTATCAGGGATGAAAAACATATTAACATAATATTTTTCATTTGATATATATGTTAAAGATTCCAATCCCTTAACTATACTCTCTGCCAGATTGAAAATTTCAGCGCTTAAATTTATTTCTTGTAATTTCTCTTTATAATAATTAAAAAAATCCATGTTTGTTTTCATCATTACATAATTTATTATCTACCTTCTCCTAATTTTTTTGCGATTAAGTTGGCAAGATTTACAAAATCTCCCGGACCATAACTTTCATTTGAATAAAATTCAGCCTTATTTACACCAGCGGCAAAGAGGAATTTCTCAGCTTTTCCCTGCGACATTACAAAAGGTTTTATTTTTTCTTTTACTGATTTCGCGCCCGACCTGGTTACTTCTTCCTGTAATTTATCATTGTCTTCCAACAGTGCTGCTACGTCATCATCTAATTTGATATCCTTAAATCCCTCTAATATAGTAATTGCATGTTGAGCATATTCTTTTCCCTTTTGTCCAGAGCTCTTTTTGGGATCAGAAAACCCATTTTTTGTTGACACAAGCGCTTTACCTATTGCCAAGCCGGCTTTTATACCAGCTCCAGTACCCATCAGTACTGCTGCGACTGCACCTCCATCAGCTGGTACTAAAGCTGCTATTGCACCAGCAGTAGATATTAAATTGGCTCCTGTTTCTCTTGCGCCGTGAATATTTCGTTTATTATTGATTTCATGCAGCTTGCTCGCGAGCTGATATTTATTAAGGGCTTTACAGAAATTTTGAACATCTCCACCTTCAGATATATTGGTTAAATAATTATTCATTTCTATTTCTTTTGGACCCTTTGGAGTACCTCCAACTGCCAAACTTGAAATTAATGACATATAATCCATTTTGACGCGCACGTATTTGTTTAGATTTGACCACTTGCCTCCTTTTTGAACAAATAAATCCAAAATTCCTCGTTTACCCCTTATGTCTTCTTCAAACAGGGTGGTATCATCAAATACCCCTTCGCCCAAAGTAGAAGTATATTTAACACCTTCCGCACTATCCATCCAATCAACAATTATTGGTTGATTATCAGGTTGTTCTGCTTTACTCATTATTTCTTCTTCCACTTCGGCAGCTTTTCTCCAACTATGTATAGATGATAAGGTATCGCAAATGGAAATAGCCAATGATAATCCAGGTATCACTTTAGAGAAAGGTCCAGTTAATGCAGTGATTTTATTGGCAATTTGGAAGCCAGCTTTAGTAGCCACCGATAAGTCATAGGCTACTTTTTTTGTCTGTTCATATTTATTACCAGATTTAGTAAACAATTCAAACAGGCCGATAATGGATTTAATGGTAGAAACGGCCCCAACAATAATGGAACCAACCACTTCAACTACTTTTTCCGCAGCAGCATTCCCCTTCTGATTAATATCCATAGCAGCAGTATTGGCTAATCCTGCTCCAACCACCGCTGCACCTGTTAATTGAGTATCCTTATCTCCAAACATTCCTCCGGTTCCTCCCTTCTTTGTCCCAGTAAAAGAATCTACATCTTCACTATGCTCGATCGCTGCTTTTAAGGTATCAGGACCTAACCCCCCACTCTTCGCACCTTTTACTAATGCGACAACATTCTTCACGGGTATATTATCGAATTGGTCACTGATATATAGATTAATCTGGGACAACACTTCAGCTATACCAACGACTGCAGTTGTTGTCATTCCTGCTACAGAAGATAATCCATATTCATTAGCCTTGTTTATTGCACCACCAACAAGCGCACCTCCAGCCTCAACACCTTCCCCTACAGCGGTTCCTCCACCTGCAACGACACCACCAGTAAGGACTCCTCCAACTCCAAGACCTCCAGCAATTACAGCTCCTGGAACATTACCAGTTGCTAAAGAAACGCCCACTCCAATACCACCAGCTACAGCAGAACCCAGGGCAATTTTACCACCAAGACTTTGACTTTTACTTGAAATATTTTGTCCGGTTTCTTTAGTATTCTCTTTAATATTATCCCCCAACTCTAAAGTATTATTTTTAGCTTCATTACCAGCA
>JBIIVV010000179.1:0-6420 GCA_044339235.1 Ferruginibacter sp. | reverse complement strand
CGTAGAACTTAAACATTTTATTTTCAATTTATTTGATAAATAAATGTTGAAAAGGAATTTGGGTTTTACCGGTTGGATAATTTTTAAATAGTTGACTTACCTGCTTTTTTTAAATTGCTTGTGATATGGAAAATTTATTTGCTGGACATGAAGTTCGCTTAAGTGTTGGATTTTGAAATGCAATCTTTTTAATTAAAATATTATAAACTGGTTATTAATGAAGCGGTTTCATATTTGGATAGGGTTTTTCGTTTTAAGTATTTTGACCTTAATCTGTTTTTATATTAGTTTGGTGAGGGGTATAGCATTAAATAAAGTTAGTACGGAAGGTGATGGAAAAGCATTTGAATTTTCAAGAATGGTCAGTCAAAATCCTACAATAAATCCGTTACCTCCTGATAAGAGTTTGCAATCATTTCGATTACCTATGGGATATCATTTGGAAATAGTCGCCAGCGAGCCCATGATATCTGAACCAGTTGCTATCGCTTGGGACGGTAATGGCCGAATGTTTGTTGCCCAACTGGAGACATATATGCAAACAATAGACGCAAAGGGGCAGAACGAGGCAAAAAGCAGAATTATGTTATTGGAAGATACCGATAATGATGGCAGAATGGATAAGAGTTCTGTATTTATAGATAAGTTGCTTTCACCAAGAATGTTGCTCTGTGTTGGGCATGAGTTACTCGTTAATGAAACTAATACGTTTGATATTTATGCATATAAGGACACCAATCAAGATGGAATTGCTGATCAAAAAAGATTGGTGTATAAATCTAACGAAAAAGCTTATGGAAATATCGAACACCAGCGCAGTGGCTTAGATTGGAATTTGGATAACTGGATCTACCTAACTAATGACCTCGTTAGATTTAAATATGTGAATGGGCAATTGAAGGTTGATTCACTGATTTATGGAAATGATGGGCAATGGGGTATTACACATGACAATTACGGACGTTTATTTTATAGCCGAGCTGGGTCAAATATTCCAGTAACAGGCTTTAACATAAATCCTGTATACGGGCAACTTGATTTTTCTGATCATGTAAAGGATTCAGTTTTTGATCTAGTTTGGCCGGGCATAAAAACTCCTGATGCAAATGCCCCAATTCAGCCCGGTGACAGTACGATAAGGGTGTTTACATCTTCCTGTGGACAGTCCATTTTTCGCGGGGATCGTCTACCTAATAATATGACTGGGGATTACTTGGTAGCTGAACCTGTCGGGAGGCTAATACGAAGAGCCAAGGTAATTAAAGAAGATGAAAATATTTCGCTCATTAATGCATACGAAAAAGATGAATTCATAACCTCATCAGACATGAATTTTCGTCCCGTAAATACTTATACAGGTCCGGACGGGTGTTTATATATTGTCGATATGTATAGGGGAGTAATACAAGAATCTACCTGGGCGCAACCAGGGTCTCCAGTTTATAACCAAATCAAGGTTAAGAATCTTGATAGGAATATTAATCGAGGTCGTATTTATCGCTTAGTATATGATGGCTTATCGAGAGGGCTAAAGCCGCAAATGCTCAATGAACTTACTAGTAAACTCGTTAATTATTTAGATCACCCAAATGGGTGGTGGCGTGACAATGCTCAGAAAGAAATAATTATTCGGGGCGATAAATCTGTAGTTCCGGTATTGAATCAAATTTCCCAAGGACAAAAGGGTCCTTTATTGAATGCTCCGTCAATTCTAGCGCGAATACATGCATTGTGGACATTGCAAGGACTAGATGCATTAACGAAAAACATTTTATTGAAAGTAATGGATGACGATGAGGTCCAAGTAAGAAAAGCTGCGATTTGGATTAGCGAACCATATATTAAAAAAGGTGATAAAGAAATTATAGAGAAGTTGGTAAAGATGAGAGATGACAAAAGTTATGAAGTTAGGGTACAATTATTATTATCAATGTATTATGGTAACAATGTAGAAGGTCACGAAGTCGTTAAATATCTCTTTTTAAATAATTCAGACAATAAAATGATTATGGCGATTCAGAAAATGATGGCAAGTAATGAGGAGAAAAGAAAATATGGCTCAAAATTAGTTTCGCTTGATGAGGCAGATAGAAAGATGGTACTCAAAGGAGCTAGCATCTTTAATTCAAATTGTGTGAATTGTCATGGCCCTGAAGGGCAGGGTCTTTCCAATAAGGTAGCTCCTCCAATAATAGCGAAAAACAAGCTATTAGTTAAAACTGATGGAGTGATAAAAATTTTATTGCATGGATTAAAAGGTGAAGTTGATGGTTCATTTTATCCTGTTCAAATGCCACCTATGGGTGCAAATGATGATTACTGGATTGCGTCTGTTTTAAATTATGTACGTTTTGATCTTTCAATGAAGAGCTATCCTGATATGCCAAAAAATATACTCAGTTGGGTTATTGTTCAACCTCAGCAAATTGAAAAAATAAGAAGTCAATTTAAAGGCAGGAAGGAGCCATGGACATGGAGTGAAATTGAATTCGGAACGCATAAGAATCGAAAGAATGTAATGAAAACTCAAACTCAGAATAAAAAATAAACTAGGTGAAAAATCATGTTTGATTTGCAATACCCATCTCTGCAATAGTTGTTTTTCAAAAATTGTTGCACTGTAATTTTGTTGATTTTAGTTCATTGATAGATAAAGAAAAAGTACATAAAACTTAAAACGTAAATCAATTTTGTAGTAAGTGGATTTACTTCGAAATCTATCTTTAAATGGATATTATAAATATAATTGTGTGCAATCAATTTATTTTAACTCAATTGTGTGATAGGAGTAAAACGTTAGGGAAAATAATAGTAGTAATCTGAAAATTTATAAGACTATACTTAATTATATGAATTGCAATTTAACAAAAGATCAAATTGATTTCTATACAAAGCATGGCTTTGTAGTAATTGAGGATTTTCTAAATGAAGAAGAACCCAAGAATTGGCGGGAAGTTGTCTTCGAATCGGTTGAAGAGCGAAATGGATTGAAAATGCCTGGAAAAACAATAAAATTGGATCAATATGATAACATAAATAATGAGCCCGAGTATTATAGTAAGGTATTCGATCAATTTATTAATCTTTGGCAAACGAATAAAAAGATGAAAGAGCTAATTGTTGACCAGAGAATTGGTCAAATGGCTGCAAAGTTGGCGAAGGTCGAGGGTTTACGTATATGGCATGACCAAGCTCTAATTAAACGTCCCTGGGCAAATCCGACTTCCTGGCATATTGACACACCATTTTGGTCTTTTTTCGATAAAAGAGCTTTGTCGATATGGGTAGCACTTGATGATGTAACACTAGAAAATGGTTGTTTATTTTTTATTCCGGGTTCCCATTTGCAAACAAATTTTGAAAATCCGGGTATTGGGAAAAATATGGATGCTATTTTTGATATTTACCCTCAGTTTAGATCAACAAACCCAATAGCTGCAACTATGAAGGCTGGTAGCTGTTCATTTCATTGCGGATTGACTATTCATGGAGCTCAGGCTAACATGACTGCGGGAATTAGAAGGGCCATGACGTGTGCGTTTATGCCTGACGGAAATTTATATAATGGACAACCAAATATTTTACCTGATACATACTTAAAAAAGATTAAGGTGGGTGATATCCTAAATAATGATGAGCAAAGCCCACTTGTAAATAGCTCTTGATAATTTTTTTTACACTGCTTCCAATATGGATTTTAATTGCAGTGGGGAAAGTATATTTTTCCGTGGTTGTCCAATATTAATTAATCCTTTACGATTAATTAATTCTGGGAATAGGATTCGAGAATTCCGTTATTCACATGTTTTCTTAAAATGTGTGGAAAATGGGGGCATGTTGACTGATATTTAAAGATGCATTGGAAACGAAAGAGTTTGTGACCCGGTGATAGATTCATCGGTTTCAAAAACCTGGAATGAAACAGTCATGCCTTAAAGCATTTGATTAACTTCTTGAAATATTACTTTAAGTGATTTTCATTATAAATATAAAAAATGACAAGAATAAAGTGTTTTATTTCTGAAGTTACAGTCTTGATATTTTTATTAACCTGCAGTTTTCAACCTGTTTTCAGTCAACCAAAAAGAGGGAAATTCATAAAGATATTCGATGGCAAATCTTTCAAAGGTTGGGAGGCTGATACTACTTTCTGGAGGATTGAAAAGGGAGTGGCTATTGGTCAGGTTTTATCGGGGCAAACGATCAAAAGAAATTCCTTTTTGATATGGAAAGACGGGGAGACAGCAAACTTTGAATTCAAAGCACAATACAGAATTAGCCCGGAAGGAAATAGTGGTGTTCAATATCGTAGCGAAGCAGTGAAAGATGTTCCTTATTCTCTAAAAGGTTACCAGGCTGATATAGACGGTTCTAATACGTATACTGGTCAGAATTACGATGAGTGTGGCCGGGGTTTTTTAGCTATGCGGGGCCAGAAAGTTATACTAAGAACTAATGAAAAGCCATTAATAACCGACTCTACAAGTTTAGGCAATTCTGAGTCTTTAAAAGCTTTGATAAAAAGCGGATGGAACGATATTCATATCATTGCGAAGGGGAATAAAATGCATCATTACATCAACGGAGTCTTAATGAGTGAAACTATTGAAGAAGATACTGTAAAAGGCAAATCTTCTGGGCTTTTAGGCTTGCAGGTGCATGTAATGCCAAAAATGAAAGTGGAGTTTAGGAAGATTTATTTAAAGCGATTGTAATGGTAATTTGCAGGGTCATTACAAGTCTCAATTGGGAGCAGCAATTATGATAAGTTCGGCTATTATTTCCAACTTTATATTACATTATCTATAATCAATTATTACGTCACTATTTTAATTATTAAATCAAAAACAAGTCACATGAAAGATATATATTTAAAACGAAGGAAATTTATCAATGATACAGTATTATTATTGGGTAGCACACTTTTGCCTGTTTCTGCAGCTAATGCCTTTTCTGTAGTAGATAGCAGCCGAGGTATTGGTGTAGATAAGGGTAAAAATAAATCTGATAATAATTATCTTGACTTCACTACCATCCCAAATTTTTGTACACATGAACATTGGGGAAGTATTAGTTCAATTGGAATGGCTCCTGCACAAGGTGGATTTAGGTGCGACACTACTACTGGAGCCCAGCCCTTGAAGCCAACATCTATTTGGGATTTGGTGTTAGAGCCATACCAAAATGGATGGATGCATGCTATTGGAGATCATCATGAAGTAAAAGTATTAAAGAGTGATTTACTTAATTTGCCTTATGAGCAATTGTGGAAAACTTCGCCTGCTCAAGCATTAGTTAAATTCAAATCAAAAAATAATTCATTGGTTCTCACTGGAGGATTCCAATGTACAAGAAGAGGCATACTTCATTTATATGGCATTGATATTAATAAGTTCGATGTTGAACAATGGAAAGTAGTAGATCAGATGATAGAAAAAAATTATTCAGATCTTTTTTCCTGGTACGAAAAGGCAATGCGAAAAGCATTTTTTTCTGAACTAATAAGGCCTGTACATCCTGAATATTATGTGCAGGAAGAATCTACTGTATCTAAGGTGAAGGAACTTGCAATAACTCATAATATAATGAGAATTGATCCATTGTTAGATTTGTGGTCAGAGATTAACACCAGAAGGGATGCTCTGGCAAAAATCGTAGGAATAGATCCGGTAGATGCCAATACCTGGAGAGCATTTATTCAGAAGCTTTTTGACCTCGCAGCTGAGAATCATTCTGTAGGTATTAAACAATTACAGGCCTACAGAAGAAGCCTGCTTTATCTTCCCCATAAGGATGCAGAAGTTACATTTAGGGGAAAGCTTGATCAGGACAATATTATAAAGTTTCAGGATTGGGTTATGCATGAATGTTGCAAACAGGCAAATGAGCGTAATTGGATTCACCAGGTTCATGTAGGTACTAATAATATCACAGAATCAAGCCCAATGCCTTTGCAATCTTTAGCGATTAGGTATCCTAAAATGAATATTGTTATGATTCATTGCTGGCCATTTTTAAAAGAAGCTGGATGGTTAGCCAAATTTCTTCCTAATGTATATATTGATACCTGTTGGCTCCCTGTTTTGAATCCCGAATTTTTACGGGAAGGTTTAAATATGTGGCTCAATTACGTGCCTACTCATAAAATAATGCTTGCACATGATAGTACTACTATTGAAATGGCAGTTGGGTCATCACTGTTTACCCGTGAAATTTTAAGTGAAACATTAGTTTCTCAGCAAAAGGCTTTAAAAATGTCAAATCAGGCAATTCGTTTATATGCAGCAGATTTATTACAAAATAATGCTGTCAGATTATATAGGTTCGGTACAGAAGTTACCGGTTAGCATCTTTAGATAAATTTTTTGCTTATGAAATTGATTGTTTTAAAATTATTTTTTGGATTATTTTATATACTTT
>JBIIVV010000178.1:0-6440 GCA_044339235.1 Ferruginibacter sp. | reverse complement strand
TTCCATAATATTACCCAAATCTGTGTATATCTGCGTGTATTCCATCTGCGTAAATCTGCGGGAGATTTCCTGTATTTTTTCCGCAGATTTGCACAGATTTTTTTTACTCCACTCCGTACAAGCTTCCCCCCTTCTCAAATAAATAATTTATTTTACTATTGGTAACAGGATCTACGGCGACTTCGGGAGCATGGTGAGGTTTAGTACGGGCATCAATTACCAATGGCCCTTTACAGCCCCAATGTTTATTTTGGTAAAATGCACCGATACCTTGTATATCATGGGATGGATTACTACGGGTAAAACTGACCCATAAAAAATTAGTGATATTTTCGCTTACAAAATTGGCATCATCACAAATAACAATTAATGGAACAGCATCGAGAGAGCTAAGATGCTTATTTAGCTGTCCATCCAGCTTAGTGAATTCAACTTTTGTTGCAATATAATTACTAAAGGCCGTAGCCTCTATGGCTATTACCCCAGGTATCACCAACCTAGGATTTTGGAAACCCTGTAACTCCTGCAAACATGGGGGCACCGATGTGGCTAATTCTCTTTGAATAGCTCCATATGCCGCCAATACTACCTTGCTGCCACTATTGATAGAAGTCCCGGAATAATCAAGGGTATCCATCGTGGTATTGGTGTAAAAATGAATGTCTCGACTTAGGTTAATCCTTTGCAGAAAATAGGAAAGATAATCCGGTATATTATGAACACTGAGCTGGTTGGTTTCGTCAGCTGTAATAAATAAAAATTTTGCTAAACTCAATTGCCCTGTACCCAAAATATGGTTGGCAATGGTGAGTATTTCGGCAGGTTGCTGCAGGGGTGCATAAGGGGTATACCGCTCACTCCCAATTGCCAACAACAAAGGATGAACGCCGGCAGCATCGACAGCGTGAATCTCCCGTAAACCGGGTATTTCCATCTGCACAGCAGCACCCGTCATTTCGTGAATCAAATGTCCAAAACTGGTATCTTCCTGTGGTGGTCGGCCTACCACCGTAAAAGGCCAGATTGCATTTTTTTTAGCAAATACCTTATGCACTTTTAGCAAGGGGAAATTATGCTGCAGACTATAATAACCTAGGTGATCACCAAAAGGCCCTTCCGGCTTGTTATCTTCGGGATAAACATCTCCTGTAATGACAAAATCAGCATCCGTACTGATGCAATAGCCATCCACATAAGTGTACCGGAATCTGCGATTTCCCAATACCCCTGCAAAAGTCATTTCACTAATACCTTCGGGCAGCGGCATTACGGCGCTTACACTATGGGCCGGTGGCCCCCCAACAAAGATACTCACCCGAAGTGGAAGCCCCTTTTTATTGGCCTTAGTCTGGTGCACACCAATACCGCGGTGAAGTTGATAATGCAACCCAATTTCTTTGTTGGGCTCATATTCATTTCCCGTCAATTGTATGCGATACATTCCCAGATTGGCTTTCATAATACCCGGCTGATCGATATCTTCGGTATACACCTGTGGAAGGGTCACAAAAGCACCTCCATCCATGGGCCAATGGTGAATGGGAGGAATGTCTTCAATTTTTATTTCCTCAAATAGAACTGGCTTTTGAAGCGGATTTTTTAATGGCAATGCTTTCAAGGCAGCAAGGCCTGCGGTAAAATTTTTGATTGGATTTTTAAAAGCTTTTGCCGGATTATTTTTTAAGGCAATCAACTGCTGCACCAAAGGAAGGGTATGTCTGAAAATAAATTTACTCCTTTCGATTGTCCCAAAAATATTGGATGCCGCCCTGAATTTACTTCCCTTCACATTTTCGAACAACAAAGCAGGGCCCCCTGCAGCATATACCCGCAAATTGATCGCTGCCATTTCAAGATAAGGGTCTACCTGTTCTTTTACCCGAATCAGTTGACCATTTTTTTCAAGTTCCCGCAAACTTTCTTCCAGCGTTTTGTAAGCCATTCTTTAATTTTTCAATGCATAGATAAAACACCTTTGGGGGAGAATGGTTGCATATTTAGCCTGATTCATCTACTATTTAATGGATTTTAAGTAATCCATATTTATTTTCATACTTTCAATCGGCGTAAAATTGTATTCCTCCTGTTCAATAAAAAAGTATTTCATTCCAGACTGCTTGCTATTGTCAAACATTTGTTGAATATTCAGTCCACCTTTACCAAATTCGGTGCTATGTTTTTTAACCAAGTCCATATCCTTTAAATGCCATAAAGGGAAACGCTTAGGGTAATTTTTAAAATAGGCTAAAGGATCATTTCCACTGGCTACAACCCAACCCAAATCTAGCTCCATATGGACTAAAGAAGGATCCGTATTTTCCAATAAAACATCGTATAAGGTTTTACCATCCTGCTTCTCAAATTCAAAATCATGGTTGTGGTATCCAAATTTGATCCCTCTTTTCTTACAGTCCGCCCCAGCCTCATTAAACCGATCTGACACCTTTTTATAATTTTCAATCGTTTGGCCATTGGTAGGCATTGAGGAACAGATGAGGTATTCCTGACCGGATAATTCCGCTTCTGCCATCGTTTGACTCCACTGATTATTGAGTTGTATATGTCCGCTCCGAATTGTCATGCCTAGATCAGCACAGATTTTTTTCATTTCATCTGGTTTCAATCCAAAATAAGATCCTTTCTTGCTTGAAGAACATTCAATTTGCTTAATACCGAGGGCAGCCAAATTTTTTAACGTACCTACTGCATCTTCCATCATTTCCTTTCTTACAGTATATAACTGAATGCCGGGATTGCTAGTTTTTTTACCCGATACATCAAAAGAAGATAAAAAGGCTGCTCCCAAAGCAAGGGAGCTACTATTTTTTATAAACATGCGTCTTGTATACATAATAATAAATTTTACTAAAAGTAAGCAATAAATGGCTACCAAAAATAATTCGGGGAAATTGGAAAAAATAATGAATTATGAGCACTATTGGTTACTAAATAAAACAGTTGGGAATAGCTATATTTGTACTCTAAAAACCAACAAATGAAAAATGCGTTTATACATCATGTTTACTTTTGGCTCAACAATCCAACAAGTACCATTGACCGGGATATGTTAATTGCAGGGCTGAATAAACTTTCTGCTGTAAAAACTATCCAGCAATTTCATATTGGAGTTCCTGCAAATACCAACCGTGCGGTAATTGAAAATACCTATGCAGTATCCTGGCTACTAACCTTTGAAAACGATGCTGATCAGGCCAGTTACCAGACCGATCCGGATCATCTTGCTTTTGTAGCGGAATGTTCCACATTATGGTCAAAAGTAATCGTTTATGATTCCATTGATGCTGCAGCATCCATTTAAAACTGGTCAACGCCCCCTATATTTTTTCGCATGCTACTGACATAAAATGGATTGCAAAACCTTATTGAAGGGCATTCATGCTATTTGTTAATTTCAGATTACCAATAGTAATTTCTACTTGTATTTTGTCTTTGAAATATGTATTTTACACTTCGAAGATTCAATTATCCCATTTTCAACTATCCCTCTTTACACCACAACCCCTACCTCACAAGGAAAATATTCCATCTGGAAAAATGGATTATTTTATTTAATCTTTATCAACTTATACAATATGAGCAGGGATTGGTATATCATTTACACCAGCAATAGCAGGGAAAAAAAAGTAGTAGCTGCGCTTAATCAAAAAAAAATAAAAAACTATTTCGCTTATAATAATATCATTCCAGCAGATTCAATGAGCCCGCAGGCAATCAGGAAATCACTTTTCAAGTCATATGTTTTCGTATACATTTCAGCCGAAGAAATAGAATTCGTAAAGCAAATACCGGGAGTTATTAATTTCCTCTATTGGCTTAACCAGCCTGCCATCATAAAAAAGGAAGAAATTGAGGCGATCCAGCTTATTACCAGCAATTATAATAATATTAACGTCGAAAAATCAGCTATCAATATGCAAAATGAGGTTAGTATGGTAGAAGACACCTTATTTACCAGCAAAGGGATTTCAGATGCAAAAAAAATCAAAACCCTTACCGTCGTATTGCCTACAATAGGATATACAATGAAGGCGCAAAGAGAGCCCATCCAGCCGCTGGTTTTGGATGAAGAAATGCAAGATTCAAGTTATACTTCTAATAAAAGCAATTTGCTTTTGCAATAAAATCGTCCTGCATTTCAGCAGCTTTATTTCAAAGTAAAGCCCATACTTTTCTATATCTACCTGGTATTGATGGCTTTAATTTCAAGTCAATTGAATTACACTAAATGAATATCTAAGCAATTGAATGGATTGCAGCAAAATACAATTTCAATAGCTCCATTTACGGCTAAATATTGGATCTTCAACCCATTTATATACCAAAAAACAGTAATTTTGAAAACTGAGTAGTAGGAAAAACCCTTTGCGCAGCATATGTTTATGGTATCCTCTTTTAGCAAGCTCATATACATCGACGAATTTTCGGGCACTCCCAAATATCAACAACTTGCCAACTGCATTATTAAGGCCATCGAATCGAATAAACTTCAATTGAATGATATACTTCCCTCCATCAATGAATTGAGTTTTGAATTTGAGATTTCAAGAGACACCGCTGAAAAAGGATACAAATATTTAAAGAAAATAGGCATTGTTGGTTCAATACCTGGCAAGGGCTATTTTATCAAAAGCAGCAATATAGAAAGAAAAGTGAAAGTTTTTCTGCTATTCAATAAGCTGAGTACGCATAAAAAAATAATATACGACTCATTTGTAAGCACATTGGGCGAAGCCGCTACCATTGATTTTTATATTTACAACAATAGTTTACCACTGTTTAAAAAACTATTGCTCCACTCAAAAGAAGATTACCATTATTATGTAATTATCCCCCATTTTATGGATGGAACCGAAGAGGCCGACAAAGTAATTAACGCTATACCAAAAGAAAAATTAATCTTACTCGATAAACTGGTTCCAGGAGTCAGGGGCAATTATGGTGCTATCTATGAAAATTTTGAAAAGGATATTTACAAAGCCCTGGAGGAAGCACTGCCACTGCTAAGCAAGTACAATACAATCAATATTATTTTACCCGAACACAATACTTACCACATTGGAATCACCACTGGCCTTAGTGAATTTTGTCTGGAATATGCATTCAATTATAAAATAGTACACGATATTGGCGATGAGGCAATAAAAAAAGGGGAAGTCTATATCAGCCTGATGGAAGAGGATTTGGTTAACCTGATAGAAAAGATATTAGACCAAAATTTAGTATTGGGTAAAGAGGTAGGGGTGATTTCCTACAACGAAACTTCTATTAAAAAAATAATCATGAACGGCATCACTACCATCTCCACCGATTTTAAAATGATGGGCGAAAAGGCGGCCGAATTGATCTTGAATAAATCGACCGAACATATTGAGGCGAGATTTTATTTAACCGTACGAAATTCACTCTAGCTGCAAGGGTTGCAAGTTCACAATAAGTACTGAAAAATATTTACGGCTGAGGTGGAATGTAAATAAACTTGTAATTTTAATTCAATAAATGGATAAAAGCTTAAATAAATACATCAGCGAAACAGGTTTTTGCTCCCGAAGGGAAGCAGATAAATATATTGAACAAGCTAGGGTTACGATCAATGACAATGTGGCTATTAAGGGCAACCGCGTTTTGCCAGGCGATGTGGTAGAAATTGACGGAGAAGCAATAAAAAAAAAGGATAAAACGGTTTACCTCATTTTTAACAAACCCGTTGGGATCACCTGTACTACAGATCTAAAGGATAAACACAATATCATTTCATTCATTCAATTCAAGAGCAGAATATTCCCCATAGGCAGACTAGACAAGCCTTCAGAAGGATTGATTTTTTTGACAAATGACGGTGATATTGTAAATAAAATTTTACGGGCGGGTAACCACCACGAAAAAGAATACGTTGTAACAGTAGACAAACCTATCTCAGGGGATTTTGTAAATAGGATGAGCAATGGTATTCGCATACTCGACACCGTAACTAAAAAATGTTTTGTAAAGCAGGAGGGAAAAAATCGTTTCCGAATCATACTCACCCAGGGGCTCAACCGTCAAATCAGGAGAATGTGCTTGGCACTGGGGTATAATGTAACCACCCTCAAAAGGGTTAGGATCATGAATATCAGCCTTGCAAATTTACCGATTGGAAAATGGCGGAATTTCACAGATGAAGAAATTAAAAAAATGGACCAACTCGTTGCCGACTCTAGTAAAACCGCCGACAATTCAAATTTTTCAGATTCGGATATGCAAGAATAAATTACAACTACAATTTATTATCCCAAACGTTGCTTCATCGCCTCGTATAAAATTACTCCCGTAGCTACTGATACATTGAGTGATTCAAAATCACCAATCATAGGAATTTGGAATTGCTCATCGCAAATTTTCATCAGTGCAGGGTATACACCATGCTCTTCTCCTCCCATTAC
>JBIIVV010000227.1:0-5260 GCA_044339235.1 Ferruginibacter sp. | reverse complement strand
TTCCCTTTGGTGTTTCCCGTATGTATTTGTAAAAAGATTTTTCGGTAGTGTGGCCACTCAATGCCATTATTTCGCTAATTTCTAAATCCCCGGCCTTGTACTCATTTGTGCAAAAAGTTCGCCGGGCGGTATGGCTGCTGACAAACTCATATTTAGGTTTTACGATTTTAATATTCTTACCGCCCGTAATTTTATGAATGGTTACTTCTTTGGCCAGTATTTCGCATTTTTTGCAAACCTCATACAAATAATCATTGTAATTTTTGTTTGATATACCGGGAAGGGTGTAGTTATACTTTTCCAAAATATCAATCACCACTTTCGCCATAGGAATAATAACCTGTTTGCCGCCTTTGGTTTGTAGCAAGTCAATCATTCCGTTTGAGATGAGCTCGGGTTTAACCTTCGAGAGATTACTATGCCGTAACCCCGTGTAACAACCAATAACAAACATTGTACCAACCCCCTATAAACTAGATCAATAGCCAAAAACAGTTTGACTTATTAAAAAGGTTTTTCTAAAACGAGGCCGTATTAATTGGGATAAAAACTGGAACTGATGGGTTCACCAATAACTTTCTTCGCATGTTTAATAAAACAATTGAGCTGTTTACAATACGTCAAGTACTCTGTATTGATGCTTCAGGTAGAGGCATAGTTGGATAAAGAGGAATGCTACACTAAATTATTTATTGAACAGAAAGCCTAAACCATTCAGCATCGGTACTTGGATTGGCATTATTGAGTTCAAATTTTTTAACCAAGATCCCGCCATCGTCATCCATATTCTCAATACTAAGTACTGCAGTTTCGCCTTTTAAAGAGGAAGGGTTGCGTACAAATACTTTAAATCCCACGTTGTAGCCCGCAGGAAAATTCAATTCAGTATTCCAATCGGTAGCATAAAATTCCCGAATGATGGGAGTATTTTTTTCCTTCTCATAGTGAACAAAAAAATTGGCTAAAAAGCTTACTTCTACCTTTAGGCGGTATGTCAAACATTTAATAGGTTTTGCTTTTTGAAACATCCTTTGTAAAGAAAATTTCATTTTTTTTATTTGAGTTGTAAGCATCTCGTAAAAAATTAAAATGATATAAATTAATTATGTTATAAAATTGAACCAGCCTGTTACATAAAATATTTGCAATAATAAAAATCGCTGCTATTGTATTATAAAGACATAGCTATACCTATTCTGCACTTGTTTATTTTTATCCTTATCTGAATCTGAACATTCCATTACTAATTGCTTCTCTCCAACTGGTATTAATATGATTTCATTGCCTCCATATTTAGCTAAGTCTGTTTTAATTTTTTTAGATCTTCTGGCAGATAGCGCTTCGTTATAGGTATCCGTACCAATACAATCCGTAGCAGATACAATGACAATCTTAGCACCATGCAAATTGCTTACTCTCTTTACTACATCTTTATATGCGCCATGGTCATCTTTAAAAATTCTTACTTTATCAAACACATGATGCACCAATAAAAAATCTTTGGTTACGCTTTGTAAAGAGTCTACCACCGATATAAATGTCCGTTTAGGAGTAGGTTTGAGTACTGGTGGAGTAATTTTTGGCTTGGGTGTAACAAAATTAATCAGCCCTAGATCTTTTTTATAGCTGGTTGGGTCATCCGCAATTTTTGACTTAGTCTGATTATTTTTAGTAATTAATTTATTGGAGCTTAGACTAACTACACCATTTTGGGCGGTAGGTAAACTGTCATTCGAAGTGGTAATTTGTTTTACATAATCCGACGCAGTAATATCATTGGTAGATTTATTGCCTTTCCCATCTTCGATCAAAATCTGATAGTTTCTATTGGGTCGTACATTGAAAACATAGCTACCATCTTCAGCCGTTACAACACTATCGATCACTGTTCCAGCCCGAATGCCATCCTCGCCCTTACTTATTATTTTTACTGTAATGCCTGATTTTTTTTGTCCATCTACGGTTACTTCTCCATTCACTGCGACCTTTATTTTTTGGTAGTTATAGGAGAAGATATCATCGCTGCCATAGCGATTAGAGCTGAAATAGCCTTTTTGATCTTTTATGCTAAATCCTAAATCATCTTGATCGCTATTAATCGGCCTGCCCAGATTTTTTGGAACAGGATAAGGGTCATTGTCAAAAGAGAACTTGAAAATATCTAGCCCCCCTAGCCCTTCATGACCGTTTGAGCTAAAATAGAGGCTGCCCTCATAATAGGTGGGAAATAGTTCATTCCCCGGAGTATTGATAAATCCACCTGCATTGGCGGTTCCATCCCAACCTCCATCTTCTTTTCTATTGACTACATAAATATCCGTGCCCCCAATGCCCCCTGGCTCATCACTTACAAAAAATAAACGACTTCCGTCACTAGTAACTGCCGGATGAAAATAAGAGAATGCAGGATTATTAAAGAATAATTTAACAGGTGTAGTGAAGCTTTCACCCATGCGTTTAGTAGTCCATATTTCCAGGTGTTTGATTCCCTTAACATTGGATTGATTGCGGGTAAAAAATGCTTCTTTGCCATCAGCAGTAAAACTGATTGAACCAAAATTATAGTTGCCCGATAAGCCCGGTGCAAATAAGGGAGACTCTACCGCCGGAGCAGATTTTAATTTTTGTAAACCAAACTGTTTTTGTAAAGAGTGATTGTCATTTACCGTAGCAACGGTCCTATCAGATAGCCCCTTGTCTATTTTTTTTTCTTTCCAATTGCCAAATTGTATACTATCGGTAGAGATTCCTTCGGTGGTTAATTGATAATAAAGTTTGGTAAACGGAAGTCCATCCCAACCAAATTCATTGTTATTCGTTAGCCGTTTAGACCTGTTCGATTCAAATACAAAGCCACTGTCAAATAGTGCAGCGCCAAACTCATTGTAGGGAGTATTGATGCTTAAATAATTAACCCTATAATCCAAGGAGTCTTTGCTATACCACTTTCTTTTTATAAAACCTTTTTGTCTATTCAAATTCACTTCATAGGATGCTGTACTATTATCAGTTGAATTGTCTAAGCGTTTTTGATAAGATGCAATCGCTGCGTCATAATTACCTACGGTAGCATAGAGTTCCGGAAGTTGATTGCCAGTTACAATTACTATATCATCGAGCTTTTCATAAAAATAAATAGCACTGTCATACTGGTTTTGCATTTTATAGCAATGCCCCAACATAGCGAGACTAGCACTATCCGGTTGATTATCCTTTAAATAACGCTTTAAAAAAGGTATTGCATAAGAATACCTAAGCTGAAAAATCTCGATTTTAGCAAGTGTTAGTAAAGATTTTATAGTAGCCGATGGAGACTTAATGGAAACCTTTTTAATAACTGCCGCACTTGCTACCTTTTGCGACTGGCCATTCATAGAAAGGGCCGGCAGTAAAAACAGTACAAGCAAACTGATTACCAGTAATGAAGTAGCTCTTTTTTTAATGTATATCATAACAATTCATTAATGCACTCCTTAAAAGTACCTTGTTGATTGAATATTTGTTTTGTCCTTACTAAATTCATATCGGATCATAACTTCATGCGTACCTAGATTATATGGATTTAGTTTAGAGATGGTATGATCATAATCGTATCCAAAACGTAACTTATCATTGATTTGATATTCCACTATTCCTATAATCGCATCGCCTGTTCTATAGGATAGACCAATAGCAATTCTATCTTGCAACCAAAGGTTACTGTTAAAGTCAAATTGAATGGGTGCACCACTCACTGTTTTCATGAGCACAGAAGGCTTCAGATTCAAATCATCACTGATTTTCAATACTGCTCCCATGGTTGCAAAAAAATGAAGATTGCTGACTTTAGATTTTACATCTGCTTGCTGATCGGAATTTAACTTAGTTTGCAGCAATGAGGGCACCGAAGCCCCCGCATAAAAATTATCAGTCATATAATATATCCCCGCGCCTGCGGCTGGCAAAAATCCACTTACATTTTGATAGTATACAGGATCGTTGGGCCTAATGGTAAATAGTTGAGAATAATTAGCTCTATAGTTGAGTAAGCCCACGCGAATTCCCATTGCCAGCACCCCGTTATCAGAAACGGGAACCCTATAAGCATAATTCAATTGCACTCCGGTGGTTCTTTCTACACCCAATCGGTCATCAATCAGCTGAATACCAATACCAATTTTATCATTATTCATTGGCATATCTAGCGAAATGGAGCTTGTTTGAGGAGCGCCGCGAATGCCTATCCACTGCTTACGAAACAAACTGGTAAGACTGGGCACTGACCTGCTACCCGCGTAGGCAGGATTAATATTGAGCATGTTAAACATATACTGTGAATACATCGGTTCTGTCTGAGCGCTCACTTTACTGAAGCTCAACAAAAACAGCATACTAAGTAGTACAGCAATATTTATCTTTCCCATTTTCATACTCCTAATTATTTTTCGCTGTTGTTTCATTAACGTTTTAAGTTTAAAAATCCTGCGAAATTGCTTACCGCTTTTGTATTTTTATCTGTAGCATTGATGATATAATAATAAGTGCCATCAGGAAGTTCCTGGCCCAAGAAATTACCTGCCCCTTTTCCTCTCCAATCGTTTTGATAATCTGCATTTTTATACACTACATTCCCCCATCTGTTGTAAATAGCCAATGAAATGGCAGTAGTGCTAGGACGAATAATTTCAAAATAATCGTTGAAACCATCTCCATTGGGTGAAAACCCATCAGGTATTACCAAATCCACCTTAGCTATCGTTATTCGGTTGGCCATGCCCACTCCGGATATTCTGCCGCCAGATCTGACAGTATCAATTGACTGGCGCTGCATTACACCCCACTTAGTAGTAGCTGACACGTCGGCAATATTATCGATGTTACCGCTAAATCCGTTAGGCGAAATCGTAACACTGATCGTTACTGAATCAGCGCCAAAACCAGCCATGCTACTTGCACCCGTAACCAGATCAATACTAGCCCTTCCATCATACGAACTTGTTTTAACCAATGAACCACTCGATGAGGTACCAGTAACTGTAAATGCTATGGGACTTAAAAACACTTTCGTCAAGTCATCTTTAATACTTATCGCAGTAATAGGATCCGGCCTTGGATTACGAAGTGCCACTATGTATTTCAACAACATCGTACCATCGGTTTGAATAACCGGCTTAGTTGCATACTTGGTAACAATTAAAACTTCCCCGTTAGGCACTTTGTCTACATTACAATCTGCCTTCATCCAAGCAACATTAGGCACCATTGTCTGACTTTGCAACTT
>JBIIVV010000177.1:0-6498 GCA_044339235.1 Ferruginibacter sp. | reverse complement strand
GTAGTTACTTATGGCGCCACCTTACGAATAGTATTGGAAGCAGCGGAAACTTTAGACAGAATGCAAATCAGTTGCGAGGTAATCGATGTGCAAACTTTACTCCCTTTCGATATCCATCATCATATTGTTGCGTCGCTAAAAAAAACCAATCGGATTGTTTTTGTTGACGAGGATGTACCAGGTGGTGCAGCTGCATTTATGTTTAACAAGGTGATGGAGGAACAGGGCGGATATAAGTACCTGGATATCTCTCCCCGAACCCTTACGGCAAAGTCTCACCGACCTTCCTACTCCAGTGATGGCGACTATTTCAGTAAGCCTAATGTGGAAGATGTGATAAGGGTAATCAAGGAAATGATGGCTGAATAAGGGCTTTGAATCTATAGTACAGTACTTAATGACAGTCGCATTTTTAACTCAGCTACTGGTTGTTTTATCATTCAATTATTTGACATGCCAAGGTTAACCCTCTACCAGATTGATGCATTTACCAATCGGCTTTTTGGTGGCAACCCTGCAGCAGTTATTCCCTTGGAAAATTGGCTGGAGGATGAGTTGATGCAGTTGATTGCGGTGGAAAATAATTTGGCGGAAACCGTTTTTTTTGTGCCCAAAGGAAATGGTTACCATATCCGATGGTTTACACCTGAATTTGAAATAGATCTCTGTGGGCATGCTACTTTGGCAAGCGCCTTTGTATTGTACGAATTTCTTGGCTATTCAAAAAAGGAATTGCTTTTTTATTCAAAAAGCGGTGAATTGATCATCACTCGAAATGGCAATCAATTTCAATTGAATTTCCCTTCCCGAATGCCGGAAAGGGTAACGGAATATCCCGACCAACTTATACCGGGATTGGGGATTAAGGATCCATTGGGGGTATACAAAAGCCGAGATTATATAGTGGAGGTTGCCACTGAAAAAGAACTGATGAATCTGGATATCGACTTTACCCTTATTAATCAAATTGATGTAGTCGGAATCATAGTAACTGCTCCCGGAAAAGATTGTGATTTTGTTTCAAGATTCTTTATGCCCAATTGCACCATTCCTGAAGATCCTGTAACCGGCTCAGCTCATTCATCCCTTATTCCTTTTTGGGCGGAAAAACTAGGAAAGGATGTTTTGCATGCGAAACAATTATCCAAAAGAGGGGGAGAATTATGGTGTCAAAATGCAGGCAGCAGGGTTCTGATGAGTGGGAACTGTGTTTTTTATATGAAAGGACAAATCCATGTCTAGCCATTGGATTGGTGGAGCTGGAAAGGCCTCCCGACATTCTACTTCATATTGTGATATACTTTCTGAACATCCTCGTCTTGCTCTAACTTGTCAATTAATTTAAATACATCCTGCGCAGCTTCCTCATCCAGTTCGGTGGTATTCATCGGAATTCGGGTGAGTTCGGCAGCAATTACTTCAATCTTTCTTTCTTCGAGCGCTTTTGCCATATGACCAAATTCTGTAAAAGTTACCCGAATAATAATATTTCCTTCACTGTCTTCACCAATTTCTTCCAAGCCGAAGTCAATTAATTCCAATTCTAGGTCTTCAATGTTTAAGCCAGCATTTTTTACTTTAAACTCTCCCAAGCGATTAAATGTGAATGCAACGCTTCCGCTAGTACCTAGGCTGCCGCCACTTTTGGTAAAATGCATTCTTACATTGGCCACAGTTCGGGTGGGATTATCAGTGGCAGTTTCTACCAACAATGCAACTCCATGCGGCGCATATCCTTCGTAGGTAATTTCTTCATAGCTGCTGGTGTCTTTGCCCATTGCCCTTTTAATAGCGGCTTCCACGCGGTCTTTCGGCATTCCACATGCCTTGGCATTCAGGTAGCACCTTCTAAGGGAGGGGTTATTGTCGGGATCGGGACCGCTATTTTTTACGGCAATAACGATCTCTTTTCCAATTCGGGTAAAATTTTTGGCCATTTTATCCCAGCGGGCAAACATGGAACTTTTTCTTACTTCAAATATCCTTCCCATAAATTATATTGAGATTTACTGATTTGCTGCTGAGTTAAATGATCGATTACGACCAGCTTTGTAAACATTTTAAACCATTCGCAATGCAAATTTAAGGGAAATCATTTTTTTGCAATCAATTATGATCTTTATAAATATGGACGGAGCATTTTAAAACAATGGAAAGTCAACCTCGTATTTTGAGTATTTTCAATAGTGTTCTTAGGCTAGATTTTTTAAAAAAGTTGGTTTTGCAGCAATCCGCTACTTTATTCCCTAATTTTATTGATCATGAGTCATTCATTGTTATCTGTCCATCAATTATGCATTGATTTTATTGCGGAGGGCAAACTGCTATCAGCCGTAAAAAACAGCTCATTTAGCGTAGCTGCAGGCGAAATGTTGGCCATTGTAGGGGAATCCGGTTCCGGAAAATCGGTTACTGCGTTATCGTTGGCGAAGTTATTACCCCCACAAGCTGTTACTAGGGGTCAGATGCTTTTTTCAAGTAATGGTTCCGAAATGGTTGACTTACTCCAGGTTTCAGATAAAAAAATGGCGGCCATTCGTGGAAAAGAAATTGCGATGATCTTTCAGGAGCCAATGACTTCACTCAACCCGGTGCTAACCTGTGGGTACCAGGTAATGGAAGCGATTCGATTGCACCAGCGACTTTCTTTGGAAGAGGCCAAAAAGAAAGCCATTAGCTTATTTGAAAAAGTTAATTTACCCCAGCCTGCCGAAATAATGAATCGTTATCCCCATCAGTTAAGTGGCGGACAAAAGCAACGGGTGATGATTGCCATGGCAATCAGTTGTAACCCTGTATTATTGGTGGCGGATGAACCCACCACTGCGCTGGATGTAACTGTGCAAAAAACAATACTGACACTGATTAAGGAATTGCAGCATCAATTGGGTATGGGCGTTGTTTTTATAACACACGATCTTGCCTTGGTAGCGGATATTGCAGACAGGGTGTTGGTAATGTACCAGGGAGAAATTGTGGAACAGGGTATCACAAACGACGTGTTGCAAGATCCCCAACACCCTTATACAAAGGCCTTGCTGGCCTGCAGGCCAGCAAGGCATCAAAGAGGCGAACGCCTTCCAGTGGTGAGCGATTTTTTAGACCCCCAATTTAATAAGCTGGAAGCAACCATTGCTCAAGCCCCCGTTTTAGAAACTGCATTTAGTACTGCCGATTCCAATATTATTTTGCAGATAGAAGATCTTCACTTGTACTTCCCGGGAAAAAAATCTTGGTTCAAAAAACCATTGCCACCAACTAAGGTGCTGGATGGGATCAATTTAACGATTCGTAAAGGGGAAATTGTAGGATTGGTAGGTGAAAGTGGTTGCGGAAAAACAACTTTGGGTAGGGCGATTTTACAATTGATTCCACCTAGTTCAGGTAATATTATTTTCAATGGAGTCAACTTGCCAGAATTATCGAAAGCGCAAATGCAAGCCACTCGAAAAGAGTTGCAAATCGTTTTTCAAGATCCTTATGGTTCTTTAAATCCCCGACTTACTATTGGTGCTGCCATTGAGGAACCCATCAAAGTGCATGGTATTTTGAAAAATTCGCAGCAACGAAAGGACAAGGTGCTTGAATTACTAGATAAGGTTCAGTTGCAACCAACACATTTTAACCGTTATCCGCATGAGTTTAGTGGAGGCCAGCGGCAACGAATCTGTATCGCAAGGGCGCTGGCATTGAATCCTTCCTTTTTAATTTTTGATGAAAGTGTTAGTGCACTAGATGTTAGCGTGCAATCACAAGTGCTTAATTTGCTCAATGACCTCAGACGGGAATTTGGATTTACGGCTATTTTTATTTCTCATGACCTGTCGGTGGTTCGATATATTAGTGATCGAATCGCAGTGATGAATAAGGGCAAAATCATTGAAGAAGGGCTTTCTGACGACATTTGGTTCTCCCCCCAAAACGAGTATACCAAAAAATTGATTGCTGCCATTCCTGGCAAAATAGGTATTGGAAAGCCAGCTACTAATTGACCGCGGCAGGCTAATATTGGCGGATTAATTAAATGAGGTTGCATATTATTAAATCTGCCTAAAATATACTAACTTCGCGCTCTTTAAAATCATGCCGTAACATGATAAGTGCCTTTAATGGGCTACATATCTCTGTAATGCTTACAGTACAAGGTCTGGTTATCACTTAAAAATTATTGATCAATATGAAATTAAGTCAATTTCGATTCGACCTACCCCTTAATCTGATTGCTCAAAACCCCACCAAGAGAAGAGAAGATAGCCGAATGATGGTGGTACATCGTAAAACCGGCGTAATCGAAGACCGTAATTTTCGCGACATCATTGAGTATTTCGATGACAAGGATGTGATGGTAGTGAATAACACCAAAGTTTTTCCAGCACGTATGTATGGCCGTAAGGAAAAAACAGGGGCTAAAATTGAAGTGTTTTTGTTGAGGGAGCTCAATAGGCCCAATCGTTTGTGGGATGTGATTGTAGACCCAGCTCGTAAAATTCGCGTGGGTAATAAATTGTATTTTGGTGAAAATGATGAGCTGGTAGCAGAGGTGATTGACAACACCACCAGCCGTGGCCGTACGATTCGTTTTTTGTGGGATGGTACTGAAGAAGAATTTAGGGTAATGCTTGACTTTATGGGAGAAACCCCATTGCCAAAATATATTAAGCGTAAGCCAGATGAGGAGGATAAGGAACGCTACCAAACGGTATATGCCAAGCATGAAGGCGCAGTTGCTGCACCCACTGCGGGTTTGCATTATAGCAAGGAACTGATTAAGCGTCTTGAAATTAAGGGGATTCGTTTTGCGGAAGTTACCCTGCATACCGGATTAGGAACATTCAGGCCGATAGAAGTAGAGGATTTGAGTAAGCATAAAATGGATGCAGAATATTATGGCATTGATGAAACGGCCTGCCAAATAGTAAACAAGGCAAAAGCAGAAGGGAGAAGAATCTGTTCGGTTGGTACCACTACCATGCGTACAATGGAATCTTCGTTCACCGCTCAAAAATTATTAAAGCCATCCGAAGGCTGGACGAATATGTTCATTCATCCTCCTTATAATTTCTCTATTGCCGATTCATTAGTTACCAATTTTCATTTACCCAAAACAAGCTTATTGATTATGAGTTGTGCATTTGCTGGGTATGAGTTGATGATGGAAGCTTACAAAAAAGCAATCAAAGATAAATATCGATTCTTCAGTTATGGAGATGCGATGTTGGTTATATAGCAGCTAATCTGAAAGATGAAATATTGGCTCCCCAAATTTGGGGAGCTTTTTTTTTAAATGAAATTCAGTAACTTGTTTTTCAAAACGATTATTATGCCAACCATTCATCAGTGGCTTTCAGCTTATGGGGAGAGTCACACCAATAGTACCAATAAGACAATCCATTGGGTCTGCGTGCCCACTATCTTTTTTTCCATCGTAGGATTATTGTATGGTGTGGAGTTGCCTTTTCAGGTTGCCGGGGTTCAGCTGAACCTTGCAATGGTGATCATGTTGTTGGTAGTTGCGTACTATTTTGCGCTTAGTAAAACCCTCTGGGTAGGGATGCTTTTTTTTGGAACAGTTTGCCTTTTGATATGCTATCTTTTTCAGGCAAGCGGATGGATATCCCTTTCGAAGTTTTGTCTGCTGCTATTTGCAGCCGCATGGGTTGCTCAGTTTTACGGTCATCAGATTGAAGGAAAAAAACCTTCCTTCTTAAAAGACATACAGTTCTTATTGATAGGCCCCGCTTGGCTAATGAGTTTTATTTATAAAAAAATGGGCATCCCATTATAATGTTACTCGAGGCCAAACAAGTCCACATTTAAAGACTGTAAAGTTTGAATCTTATGACTGGAGTCAATCAGTATTGAAATATTGTGATGGCTGCCACCATAGCTCACCATGCGCACGGGAATATTCTTTATTGATCGAAATAGTTTTTCCATCACCTCTTCTGTTTGCATTATTTCGTTGCCTACAATTGAAACAATGCTTTGATGGGTGTCTATTTCAACTGTTCCAAACGGCTCCAATTCTTTAATAATTTCTGGTAAATAAGTGTCGTTATCGATGGTAAGGGATACGGCTACCTCTGAAGTGGTAATCATGTCAATCGATGTTCGGTATTTTTCGAACACTTCAAATATTTTTCTTAAAAATCCATATGCCAGCAGCATTCGACTGCTTTTTATTTTAATAGCAGTAATGCCATCTTTGGCTGCAACCGCTTTTACGCCTACAGTTCCCGCCTGTTCTGTTATCAAAGTGCCCTTTGCTTCCGGCTCCATGGTGTTCAATAATTTTACAGGTACATTGTACATTTGTGCCGGCCAAATGCTGGCAGGATGTAAAATTTTTGCACCAAAATAAGCTAGTTCAGCAGCCTCGTCAAAACTCAACTGCTCGATAGCAACCGTTTTTTTAACCACTCTTGGATCATTGTTGTGCATACCGTCAATATCGGTCCATATTTCGCATACACTGGCATTGATAGCGGCGGCAATCAA
>JBIIVV010000176.1:0-6579 GCA_044339235.1 Ferruginibacter sp. | reverse complement strand
GTTTCAGGTGCCCAGAAAGTAGTCATACGTAATAATACATTTGTTGGTTGTAAACAACCTATACTATCCAAATTTTCGAAAGAGCTACACTTTCAAAATAATTACAATGGGAAAATCCAGTTAAAAAATATCCTTCAATAAAAAAGGGATTTTTTTAATTAGCTACCATATTCCTATTTTCCTATTTGACTATCTATGAAGGCTGCAAGTTTTTCATAACCTGCGGCATTGGGATGAAGTCCATCTAAAAAAAGAGATTCTACAATTTTACCTGATTCACTTAAAAATAATTTTCCAGCATCTGCATATTTTATTTTTTTATCGGAAGGTATTGTTGCCATTAACTGGTTCAAAGAGGCAACCCTTTCTTCCATTTTTCTTCTAGGAAGGATAGCCATTAATAATATTTTCGAATTTGGCTGTTTTTCATGGATAGCATTCGTTAAAAACTGCAGCCCTTCAATAATTTCACTATTGCTATTCAGGTCTAAATTATTGGTGCCAATCATTATTACAATCTGGTTGGGAAAAATATTATCTAGCTCCCCATTATATACCCGCCATAAAACATTTTCTATCCTATCCCATCCAAAACCTAGGTTGACAATATTTCTTTTTTCAAAATATTTATTCCATGAATCAATGCCATTTTTGACAGGAGCTGCGGGCAGCCCTCCCCAGAAATGGGTGATGGAATTTCCAATAAAAATTAATTTGGGCGAGTGGGTTGAATTATAGTTCAACACCTCACTGTGTCGGGTTTCCCAGTCATAGGTATTTGCATTCCGGCGCTGAGTGATCGGTATTGTGGTACTGCTGCTGCCAACAGATAGGTTAAAAATTGATCTTATTTTATTTTCATACGCATTTGCATAATTCATCATTCCAATATCGTTTGGATGCACTCCGTCTACCATGGATTCAATATCCTGTTTAATTTCATCTTTAGAAAGTAAGTAGATATTTTTGACTCCTGCAGTAGTCAAAGAGTCAAATACAATTTTTAAAATTTTATTCGCATCGGAGTATTGCTTTTTGCTTGCCGGATTCATTTCTTCATCCGTATAGCCATCATGCTCAGTCAGTAAAATGGGTATTGCTGGTTTCTTTGCTTTAAGTTGACCAATAGCAGCTACTAACCTTTTGTACAATTCTGCATCACTAGTACCAGGGGCTACCAAATTAGGTAAGCAGTCTAGCACATATAATTTTGCATCCAGCTCTGTAATTAAGTCTAGTATCGGGCTATCGAGTTTTCCACTTCCTGAAAAACCGAGATTAATCAGTGGCAGATCAAGCTTTCTTGAAAGGATGGAAGACCAAGCTAATCCAGGCCTAGTGGCACACCCTCCCTGTGCAATAGAAGTGCCATATACAACAATTGGTCGATCAATACGGGTAGGCAAAGGTGTAAATAAACTTGTTTGAGGTACGGATATTTCCATCCATTTAACTGAATTATATAGCGGTATATATAGGGTTTAATCCCTATTATTGACATATTGGTCGTTGGTGACAAGATTCGTAAAATGGTAGGTGATGGTGTCGCCAAAAGAAAAGCGGCCTGCTGCCCATTGCCATTTACCATCAATATTTTTGGAATACAAATCTATCCCGCTTACTCCAGTTGCAGGCATATGCGGCATTTGTAAACTACTGCCGACGATATATCGGATAATGATTTCATCGGCATTGGTTCTGAATCGCAACTGCAGCCCAGCAGTATGGGAAGCTAATCCCCAAATCCCTTCAGTTACGGATTTTTCAGCCCTCGCAGGAAGCCGGTCATAAAAATTTTTTATTTCACCAGGCCAGCCCTGACCTTCTAGTACTTTAGAAGTATGGGTTGCAGGGTTCCATTTGGTATATTCTTTTAATGACTGCGCGTCTGCAAAATGAAATATTAAAACAGCTAAACAGCTGTAAAATGCTTTAAGGATCATATAATTTGATTTACTGAATGTTTAAACACATTTCTAATCGGTATTACAATTATTAAAATCGATTTTTTATTTGCTAAGTATTTTTTCAATCAGTGGTTGTAAGGATAGGGCCCAAACTTCATATCCTTTTTCAATTAGATGAATACCGTCACTGGAGCAATAGGCAAGATTCAAATCTTCGTTTGCTTGTATGAATTGGGACGACAATGGAAAGTAAACGACTTGTTTCCTGTCATCTTCTTTTTGGATGAGGGATTGAACTTTATCATATTTCACCCGAAACATATCCTGCTTTTTTACTCCTGCAGGCAATGGCCCTATTAAAATAATTTTAGTAGCAGGCATGTGTTTTTTCATCCATGCAATAATTTGGTGTATTCCTTGTGCAATTTCTTCGGGAGCGTCATCTGCGAAATTATTGACTCCAATGGTCAGGACAGCAATTTTAATTTTTGCTGTAGCATAATTTCCATGTTGCAACCTCCAAAGGATATGTTGTGTTCTATCGCCCGAAATACCAGCAGACAGCCAGCTGTATTTTTTAAAAACAGAATCAAAAATAGCTTTTCCTGGGGCATGGGTTACCGAAGCCCTATTGCCTGCAATACCCTGTGTGATGGAGTTTCCAATAAATACAATGTCAGTAGATGCATTGCTAGCAAGCAACTCATTGATCTCATTATTTTGTGTCCACCAATCTGTACCTTCTTTCCAGCCGGCACCCGATCTGTATTCTGAACCGGGCGATGCAATTGCTGCAAAGTTTGTATTTTGGTGAGTAGCATTTAAAATAAAATCGACGATCGGTGTAGGGTTTGCCAAGCTATGCGGATGGTGACCCACTCCCGGCTTGTGAATTACATTGATGTTGCCTCCTGCCTTTTTTATGGCAATTTCGAATGGGGAAGTATTTTCATCGACTGGTACAACCTCATCTGCATCACCCACTACATGCAGCATAGGGAATCCTAACGTAGCAATTTTTTGAGCGTTATTGAGCGGGCTGTTATTAAATGTGTTGGCTTGTTCTTCAGTTAAGGAATAATCCGTTTTAAAAGCCTCCCAATCTCCAATGCTTTTTTGGCCTTTACCGAGTCCACCCGGCCAGCTTTTGAGGTCTAATACAGGTGCGTCTGCGTAGATACAGGCAACCTTTTGTGGATTTCCCATTGCCCAATTATAGATATACACACCGCCACGACTCATGCCCTCTAAAGCCACTTTTTTTGAAAGGCCAGTTTGATACATATAGTCATAAAATTTATTCCATAAAGCAATAGCTGCTGGGTTTCCGAACAATTCGGATGCATCACAATATACCACATGAAAGCCACGCTCTAAAAGTGCCCTATCAGTTTGTGGTTCGTGGCCCCAAAAACGCGCCCTCCAAACCCATGGCAAACCAACTGCTGCTTTTTTTGGTTTTACTATTTTGCAATTTCGTTGTTGAAAAGTAAAATCGATGCATTCAAAACCATAAAATGAACTTAGTTTTTTCTCTTCTTTTATTTTTTTAAAAATATCGAATCTCTTGTTTTCATTTAATTTCACTAATTCATACAGTCTTTTGGCAATAAGGGTAGCGCCTAGTGAAGATGGATGGATTTTATCAGGCATCAGATCCGATCTGTCAATAAATAAGGAGTATAAATTGATGATCTCACAACCTGTTTCAAAAGCTAGCTGCTGAATTCGAGGGATAATTTCTTTTTTTATAATGGGATCAAAGATGGAACTACTGTCCTCCAGAAAAGAGGGGAGTGGCAGTAGCAGTACGATTCGTGGATGTGAGGGCAATGCACGAAAGGATTGAATCAATGATGTATAATCGTTGTTGAATTCATTGTAAAATGGCCGGTTGATTAGTTTACTGTCATTGGTACCCAATTTAATAAAAACAATACTCGGGTTACTCTTCAAAGCGTTTGAATATTCAGGGGTATTCCAGTAGGGGATATTTCCTTTTTTTAGTAAGGTGGTTCCATTGACTCCAAAATTCATCACTTCGAATTGAGCTCCCAGCATAGCTTGTAGCTGTTCAGGGTAAGCGTTTTTTTCACGATTCACCATTGCAGCTCCATAGGTGATACTATTGCCGATACATGCAATCCGAATGGTTTGTGCATTTACTGAAATGCTTGCAGTAATAAAAAAAAGCAGCAGCAGCCGATTGATCATGTTTAGTTATTTATGTGATTATCTATTTTTGCATTCCTGCCAGAATTTATAAATTTACAATCTTTGATAGTAACCAAAATGTTTTTACCAATTCATTGATTAGTTTCCTAATTTTATTATAAACGTGCTTAAAGATTGTTTCAACAGCGAATAGGTCAATAGATGGTCTTTTACAGCATTGCTTTCAATTTTTTGACAATTTTCTGAAGCAGAGGTCCGGTATAATGCTGGTGATAAGCTTGTTTCAGTAAAATTAGTCAAGTCAATTTTTATTGACTTATCGGTATCTGAAGTATTGAGTAAAGCAATTACAAGTTCTTTCTTCTGTGGATCTAGGGCTGCTAACACCTGCTCATTTCCTGTTTCGATAATTGTATACCCACGCTTGAAAAATCTAGAAATTTGCATTCTAACATAATAGTTTTTGAGGATTTCGTAGGTTTGGTCCTTGAAATTGCATACGAGTAATCCCCACTCTCTATTGCCTTCTTCCATCAATTGCCAGTCGATCCAGGCCGAAGGTTTCATGTAGCGCATATCGTTGAATAGCTTTTGGGTAAATACAAGGCTACTTTGCAATTCAATTCCTCCATCCGGCCCAGTTTCAGATACCCATAGTGGCTTTCCAACTTCTGCAGCAAATTTGGCAATCGATATTCTTTCCTCATTCGTTCCCGAATAGGTATGGGTATTTAAATTAATCAGTTTATCTAAAACTTTGCCATCTGATTTATAGGCATTCATAACGCTCAAGAACTGATTTAGATTCGTTTCGTCGGAGGCTGCTATTTGCGTAGATAGATTCGAATTTTTGAGTAGCGGATATAAAGTTTGGATAAGATTTATTTGCGACTGTGCCTCAAAGTGGCAACCTTCCTGTGATCCCTGGAAATACCAATAATGTGAATACGATTCATTGAAAGGTTCTAAGGTTCTAAATACTACACCATACTGATCGTAATAGTGCTTACAAACATCGACTAGATAATTGCAAAATGCCAGGTAGTTTTTGGGATCTAAATTTTCTTTGGTGTTCCCTTCCAACCCACCACCGGCAGAGCAACCACTAACGGTCATCCAATAGGGAGCCGAATTTGAAAAAGCTTCAAAGATGGCATCTGAGCGTTTATCTTTTATTTTCAAAAGGATGTTTCGTTGGGCTTTATCGGCATCCCAATTGTAAGGGGCCGTTGCAGATGCTTTAAATCCTTCCATCTCAGCTCGCTTTCCCTTTCCGCTCGACATATGGCCATTGGCGTGCAGAGGATTATCCCCGCCACCAATATTGTATCGAAAGATATTCATATTGAGTTTATCGGGGTCAGTAAAGAGGTCTACAATGGTATTGACTTTTGCTTGATCCCAGGCGCCGACCTGCCCAGCCCACCAGCATAAAGAACTTCCCCACCCTTCAATGGTTTGATAGGATTTCCTCGGCTCAATGGTGACCCGTATTTCAGGTGAACCGGTTTCTATTTTTTTTGAATTACAATAAGTGGTCGACACTAAAATAAGGGCTAAAAAAAGGATTCTTTTCATTAAAAAAAATTAATAATGGTTGGATATAAATATAAAAAATGAGGGGTTGTAGTAAAATCTGAATTACTATTTGAACTCTTTTTTAAGTAAATAATATTCAATATAGCCAACAATTACTGTAGTAGGTAAATTTTTAGTGAGGAGCTTCAAACTATTTGGTCACATTCCATTGGTATACTCTTTTTAGCCCGGGCAATTGTTTTAATTTTTCTATTCCCAGTTGGGTTACATTGGTTTCATTTAGATTCAATGCTTCTAGGTGGTGTAAACCTGAAAGTGGAAGGATAATTTTATCCGTAAGTGGATTTTTTTCCAGCCTCAATTTTTCAAGATTGGTCATTAGGGGTAAAAAATCAAGTTCATTTTCAGTTAATCCATTATTGGAAACGTTTAACCAGATTACATTTTTTGCGATGCTGCGCAGGTTGGACTTGATTGAATTGATTGCAGTGCCGAACCCAGACGGTATAGTAATATCCAACATGATCGGCTGGTGGAGCATTACTCGAACGTTGACACCTTTATTTCGAAGGCTATCGATTTGTGCGATATTAAAAACGGTTGGGATATCGGGATTGATTTTACTATTTTCAAGATTAGTTGTTTCATTATTATTCGAGCTGCCTGAAAATCCTAAAAAATCAGCTGCTTTTGTTTGAATTGCCTGCGCATTTTTTAGTTCAGCTATTTTTTTTCCTTTTATTGCCATTCCTTTTTCAATCCACCATTGAATAATTTCAACCTCTGCTTTTGTTAAGGGGGTTTTCCCATCAGCAGGCATGTATTTTTCATTGGTGGGGTCTAGTGTAATTCGGTTATACAATTCACTTTTATTGAGCATGCCGGCCACTATTGCGGGGCGGGTCTTTCCTCCTTTCAATAAGGTTTCTAGGGTTTGAACGGATAATTGCCCCTTCAT
>JBIIVV010000175.1:0-6635 GCA_044339235.1 Ferruginibacter sp. | reverse complement strand
TTTGAAAACCTGCGTAAGTTAGACATCAATTTTACAGATGTTAACACTAGCGGTCTTGGTGCACTATCCTCATTAAAACATCTGCATACGCTTTGTTTGTCGGGAACGAAAATAACGAGTGAAGGGTTTAAAGAAATTATTAGCCAATTCAAAAATCTTACAACGGTTACTTTGTGGAGCACTAGTCTATCTGCGCAGGAAATCACTCAGTTGCAACAAAGTTTTAAAAATATCAATTTCGTGCAAGGGTTTGTTATTGACGAATCCGCAAAGCTAAAAATTAATCCACCCCAGGTTAAAAACAAAAGTTTGGTTTTTGCCAATTCCATTGATGTCGCATTGTTTCATCCTATTAACGGAACAGAAATTCGTTATACGATGGATGGAAAAGAGCCAGACAGTATTTCGTCGCTTGTGTTTAATAATAAAACGGTTATTACAAAAACTACTACCATAAAGGTCAAGGCATACAAAAAGGGTTGGTATTCCAGTGATGTGGCGGAGTTTAGCTTTTTAAAAAACAATTTTATACCTGATAGTATGGTATTGTTATCTAAACTAAGTAGCAGACATCTAGCTGAAGGATCGAAAACGTTTTTCAATACAAAGCTGGGTGTGATTGGTGCCAACAATCCTGCATGGGCTAACTACTGGGCTGCTGTGCGCGACAATGATTTGATTCTTGATTGTATTTTTAATAATCCAATTACATTAAGTTCTTATGGCATGCACATTATGGTGGAAGAAAGAACAGGCATTTACCCGCCGATGTCTATAGAAATATGGGGAGGCGATAGTCCGAAAAACTTACGCCTGCTTACAAAATTTAAGCCACCGCTTCCTGTAAAAGACGAAACGGTTTCACTTAAATTTATTGAAACGGTATTTAAGCCAAGTAAGTTATCGTATCTTAAAATTATTGCAAAACCCTATTTTAAGGAGAAGAAAAAATATTTGTTATTGGTAGATGAAATGTTTTTGAATTAAGTGTTGGCTATGCAACCGTTTTAAATTTAAGGGATATTATTCAGGAGTAGTTCGCTTATAAACATTTGGGAAGAAGAAATTACCTTATCAATTTTTTAGAAACAGTTGTAAATCGTATCATCGCATAAATAAACTTTTTTAAAATAATATTTAACCACTTTAAAACAAAAAAAAATGAGCCGTAGATCATTCATAAAAAATGCTGCTATTGTAGGATCAGTTGGTTTAATTTCAAATCCTTTGGCTGCCTTTCAGCAAGATCCAATTCTTGGACAAGGTGCAAAACGTTATCGTCTCAACACCGCTTGGAGTAAGGCGGATGTAGCCCGTAACCCAGTAAAAGATTGTCACGAAATGGTACAGGATAGCAAGGGTAGAATAATTTTACTTACCAACGAAGTAAAAAACAATGTATTGATGTATGATAAGGCAGGTAAATTATTAACTACCTGGGGTAATGAATATCCCGGCGCACATGGCCTAACATTGTTCAATGAAAATGGAACTGAAGTATTGTTTATTTGTGATAATAGTCGCCACCAAGTAATTAAAACTACCTTGGAAGGTAGGGTTTTATTGGTATTAGATTATCCAAAAGAAACCGGGCAATATACCAAGCGAGAAGAATATGTTCCTACCGAAACAGCCATTGCCCCCAATGGCGATATTTATGTGGCGGATGGTTATGGAAAAGATTTTATCATTCATTATGATGCTTCCGGTAAATACATTAATCATTTTGGAGGAAAAGGTACAGAACCTAAACAACTGCAACAGGCCCATGGTATTTGTATTGATAATAGAAATCCCAATCGTACTTGTATTATTGTAACTTCTCGCATTCAAAATGCTTTCAAGCGTTACACCCTTGCAGGTATTTACATTGATAGCATTCCATTACCCGGCGCTTGGGTTTGCCGGCCAGTTATAAAGGGCGATTTTTTATATGCGGCAGTATTGCAAACGGATTCTAAGCAAGGAAAACAATCGGGCTTTGTAACAATTTTGGATAAAAATTTTAACGTTGTGTCTAACCTGGGCGGATCTGAACCAATCTATGTAGATCATAAGTTGGAATCGATGTATCAAACCGAAAAATATTTCCAATATCCGCATGATGTTTGTGTGGATGATGAAGAAAATTTGTACGTAGCACAATGGAATTCCGGCAAGGTTTATCCTTATAAGTTATCATTGGTCAATTAGAAAAACAGCAGTTAAATTAAAACTTTTTTAAGGAAATCATTTCTTTAGAACCGGTTGCTTGTAATAGCCGGAATTTTAGGCTCAGACCTTGGGCAGCTTTCAGCTGCTATTGGTTGTGTTGTATATTTTATAGGAACTGGGCGCTGTGTTAAAAGTAAGGCACAGTATTGAAAAATTCTTTAATGGATGTTTTACTTTTTTAAATTGCCTTTGTTAAAAATGTAGCGCTTTGATGGGATTATTATTTTAAAAAGAGGGGAGTAAGTACCCACATTGGTGGGTTGTATAAATGTCCACATTTTTATTGCCATGTTAATTATAAACTCCAATATGGCAAGAGAAAAATAAAGTTATTCTTTCTTTTAAAGACATCTAAAATAAATTGCCAAATATAAACTATGCTCATTTTGGGTATAGTTTATATTTGGCAATTTATTGCCCCCCAAATTATAGCAGCGTAGCCATTCCTTTTGCTACCTAATTTACCTGATTTTAAAACTGCGTTAATAGTAGTTGGTATTTGTAAAATGTACAAAAAAACATCATCCCCCTTAATATTACAATACTAGTGGCTGATAAACTAGGTGGTTCTTACCTTTTTTGTATGCAACAAGAACTGAGTTTAAAATAAAAATAAGCTGTTTTTTTTAAAAATTACACTTGTTTTCAACCTGGAAATAAGGCTTTAACGATGTAGATTAAAATTTAATAGTTTGATAAAGTAAAGGCTTAGAGCCGAAAAAGACTTTTAAGTCATTATTTACGGATGATTTTTCAAATTAATATCAAAAACTACATTTGAAATATCAGTTTATGCATTTCCCTTGTACTTGTAGTAAATTAATTTTATGATTCAATTAACATAACCTTAAATCTAATCTATGAAAAAAACTGCTTTTCTGGAAAGGCCGCTCTCCTTTGCGTCTTATTTAAAAACAAGGTGGCGCGCTAAAAACACTACCTCCCAAAGTTCAGGATAGAAAGAAAAATAAAGCTTTCTAAATTTTAAACAAATTAAAACTAACGAAACGTTCAAATCCAGTTTCATTTTATCAAAACAAAAAATGTTTAATATGCAAAAAAAAATTAGTAGTTGTTTTCTAAAAAGAAAACATCTCACATTTTCAATTATTCTGTTATTTTTCAATCTCTTATCATTTGCTCAGCAAAAAATTACAGTTACCGGTAAAGTGCTGTCTGACAACACACAGGCCTTATCAAATGTATCTGTAAAAATTAAAGGAGAAACAGGTGGTACTACAACTTCAGAGGACGGAACCTTTACCATTAAGGTAAACAAAGGGGTAACCTTACTGTTTTCAATTGTTGGGTATCAAGAAGGTCAGTTAAAGGCGCAAAACGATGGGGAATTTTTGTCTGTAAAACTCATTGCCGCTGCACAGTCTTTAAACGATGTAGTTGTAGTTGGGTACGGAACACGCAAAAAAGCAACTTTAACAGGGTCTATTGTTACTGTTAAGGGTTCTGAAATCGCAAAGTCACCCGCAGGTAATTTATCAAACTCATTAGCGGGCCAGCTACCAGGGCTTACAGTTATTACCAGAACAGGTGAGCCAGGTAATGATGGTTCAACATTAAGGATACGCGGTGCAAATACACTTGGAGATAACTCTCCCCTTATTGTTGTTGACGGAATTGCAGGTCGTAGTTTGGAGCGGATAGACCCAGCTAGTGTTGAGTCTATAACTGTTTTGAAAGATGCTTCTGCGGCTATTTATGGAGCAAGGGCTGCCAATGGTGTTATTCTTGTTACAACTAAACGGGGTTCAACAGGTAAACCTACCATTCAACTTTCTTTAAACCAAGGTTGGAATACACCGACGGTGTTACCAAAAATGGCAGATGCAGCAACTTATGCAACTATTCAGAATGAAATTGCTGCTGCATTTCGTCCGACTTCAGCGTTACCTTATTCGGCTGCTGATATTCAAAAATATAGAGATGGAACTGCTCCCTGGACACATCCAAATACAGATTGGTTTAAGGAAACGATCAAATCATATTCTCCTCAACGTTATGCTGCCCTTTCTTTGTCTGGTGGCAATGAAGCGGTTAAATATTATATTAATGCGGGATCTAATTATGTAGATGGGATGTATCGCAACGGTGCTGTAAATTTTTCTCAATCTAATATTCAAACTAATATAGATGCAAAAGTTACTAAGAATATTCAATTAAGTCTTGATATAACTGCCCGCCAGGAGAACAGGAATAACCCGGGTGGAGGAACAAATGGTGGTAGTACAGATGGCGCACAGAATATTTTCTGGGCTTTAAACAGAGCTTTCCCAAACACGGTAGCTCGTTGGCCTGGCGGGGAGCCTGGTGCTGCTATTGAGTATGGCGCCAACCCGACAGTTTTGACTACAGATGTAACAGGTACTACAAAAGAAAAGAATTTCGTCTTGCAATCTATTGCCAAATTATTAATTACGATACCTTGGGTTAAAGGATTAACTGTTACTGGGAATGCTTCTGTAGATAAAACTTTGGCACAATATAAGCAGTTTAGAAAACCATGGCTTCTTTATGGCTGGGATAAGGTTACTTTAGGCACCAATGGTTTACCGAGTGTACTGCCTCTTAAAGTTGGAAATTCAGATCCTAACTTAACAGAAAGGTATACTAACACCTCAATGGTTACCCTTAATGGCCTGATTAATTATGACCGCACTTTTGGCAAACATGATGTTAAAGTGCTTGTTGGAACTGAAAGTATCAATGGTGATGTTTTTTACTTTGGTGCTTATAGAAGAAATTTTACCAGTACTACTCTTCAGGAATTGGATTTGGGTAGTGATGCGTTAAAAAATTCCTATGGAAACTCTAGTGTAAATGGTAGGTTAAATTATTTTGGACGGGTAAGTTATGCTTACGATGCCAAATTTTTGGCTGAATTTGTTTGGAGATATGATGGCTCCTATATTTTTGATCCCGCAGGTAAGCAATTCGGTTTCTTCCCTGGTCTCTCTTTAGGTTACAGAATCTCTAACGAAAAATTCTGGAAAGAGAAACTTTCTTTTATCAATGAATTTAAAATAAGAGGTTCATTTGGAAAAACGGGTAACGATTTGATGGCTCCATATCAATACCTTACAACTTTTGGTTATTCAGGAACATATATATTTAATCAAAATGTTTCTCAACAAACGATGGTTGCCTTGCGTATTCCAAACAAAGGTGTTAGCTGGGAGGTTGCCAATCAATCAAATATTGGATTTGATGCACAATTGCTTAATAATAAAATTACGATTAGTGCTGATTATTTTTATAATCTTCGCACCAATATATTGGCATATAGAAATGCATCAGTACCTGGTTCGGCTGGGTTAAGTTTGCCGCAGGAAAATATAGGAGAAGTAGTGAATAAGGGATTTGAAATGCAGGTGGGATATCGTAATTCAATCGGCAAATTAAAATACCAGATTTCTGCAAATGGTGCCATAGCAAATAACTATGTCAAATTTTGGGATGAAACCCCGGGTGTTCCCGACTATCAGCGATCAACAGGAGGCCAAATAAATGCCAGAGCCTATTATGAGTCAATTGGCGTATTCAAGGATAAGGCAGCAGTGGATGCTTATCCTCATTGGGCAGGTGCACGTGCTGGAGATATTATATTTAAAGATGCAAATAGTGATGGTGTAATAAATGGAAAGGATAAGGTAAGAAGTAAAAAAACTACCATTCCAACATTTACCGGAGGTATCAATATTGACCTTCAATATAAAAACTTTTCATTATCCCTTTTATTCCAAGGTGCTAAAGGTGGAGAAAGATCTTACAGGTCATTCTCTGGAGGACCTGGAGTAGGAAACTTCATGCAGAGTCTTATTGAAAATCGCTGGACACCAGGGAATCCAAGTTCAACAGATCCAAGAGCTTGGGAGCGTAGTGCTACATATTGGATGACCGATGGAGAGCCTAATAATACCTACTTCGTTAGAAGCAGTGATTATATAAGGTTGAAAAATTTGCAGTTTGGTTATAACCTACCATCAAAAATCATCCAAAAAGCGGGCATACAGTCCATGAGATTTTTTGTTAGCGCACTTAACTTGTTAACTAGCACAAAAATGACTGATTTCGATCCTGAATCACCAGATGATGCTCCTGGCTCTATCTGGGTAAACAGTGAAGTCTATCCAATAAACAAAACAATGAACGTAGGATTAACAGTAATATTCTAAATTAAGCTATATGAACAATAGAAAAATAAATAAATTAAATACATTTCTTGTACTTGCATTAATGCTAATGGTATCCTGCAGCAAAAGTGCACTTGATACAAAGCCTTCAACGCAATTTGCTGAACAAGATGTTTGGTCTGACGCCAGCCTAGTTCAGCTAAACCTAAATAGCCTTTACGCCGGTATTCCAGCTACTTTTGGACTAACTGCGAATATTTGTGACGAAAGTCG
>JBIIVV010000174.1:0-6712 GCA_044339235.1 Ferruginibacter sp. | reverse complement strand
TACACTTTTTTTTAAGCCGGACATAAATCCTCTTAATTAAATAGCGATTAGCATTGAGTCCAATCCCTCAATTTCAACCGTTTGTATTTTGTAGTCTAATTTAATTGTAAATACTTCCTTGGTTTCTGATAAGTTCCACAACAGCACCGTCCTGATTTTAGGATACCATGCACATACCACGGGTTTGTCTTCAACAACATAGGGTACACCCTTCAGCAGTGGAATGATTTCTTGTTTGAATGCAAAAATCGCTTTAAGATCTTCTGCAACAAATCTCAGTCCGCTGAGTTTTTTGTCTTTATTTGAACCATAAATAAAAGTAGTTCCCTTTGATTGTAACGCTCCTGTAGAAATAGCTTCAATATCAAAATCAGACAGGAAAGTCCAGCCATCAGCTGCAGGTGTTTCAGTAACCTCAAAAGGTATTCCAGCAGCTAAAAAAAGACTGTAGGGCTTATCGTCGCCGATCATCCTGCTACTTGTTCCCCAATAGTGCTTAAATGGACCCACTAGCTTTTGACCCGCAATCTTTTTATGCATAGCGGCAACTTTTTTAATTGTTGGAGCAAGCGTAGTCCAATGACTAAAAGGGAAAGGGTCTAATCCGCTCATCATCATCGTATTTCGCACATCGGAAATGGTGGAGATATGCATTTTTGCTGCCATATTTTTTGCTGACAGTTTATTTGCAGGATATGCAGTTGTTTCGCTATATGCCATTTCAGGCTGAACAAATCTTCGGTGAAAAAGTGAACTAAAGAGTTCATCCGTTTTTCCTTTTACGGGGGAAAAATGTTTATCACTAAACATTAATTCACCTACTCTAAATAAGGCTTCTTTGTAATCACCCAGCCGGATACCTGCTTTTTCCGAGCCAAGGTACATCACCATTATGCCAAGTTTAACATGGGGTGCAGCAGCCTGTTGAGCCTTGAAAGAATGAGTGAGTTGATCACAATTGTATTCAATCCAATTGCGTACGATTGAATCCAAATTGCGATTTTTGATGGAGTTGCTTAATTGCTCCATATCTTTTTTAGCATAGCCGTACTTGCTGATAAATTCATTTTGATGGTCATCGCAAAAACATCCGCCAATATTGCCAGGAGATGCTGCCAGCCGAAAATCATCATCCAGAAATAATTTATTGAATCCGGATTTATCAACTTTTTGAATGACCGTTATATTTTCTTGGGTGACATTTGGATGCACGGATGTTCCTGAAAATTTATTTCCATCTATGTCAACCCGTCTAGGCCAATATTGGGGTGTGATATCATAATTTTGAGCGTCGCCTAAGGAGCCGCCGGGATGTCCAAAAGGAACACTTACCATATTCACTGCAATTCCTTTTCTTTCAAATCTTTCTTTCCAAAGTAAAATATCCTCCATCGGGTAAGGCCAGTATCCATTAATAAATAAAGGCATCCACACTTCGTTAATGCCACTCGAGGATATGATATTGATATAATCGGGAAAGCTATTGAGCGTTTTTGTATTCACACAAAGTCCAAAACTTCTGCTGGCGCTAGGTTTTATAGCGAAGGGATTACTATTGCCAAGTAATGCACTGGTAGTTAATAGCGCAGAATTTTTTATAAAAAGTCTTCTGTCAAGCATGATCAATTTTTTAAATAAGGGCTCATTTCTTGTTGAAATTATTCTGCCTGAATTTCGAACTTCGGTTATTTTACATGTCGCTCACTTAATATAAAATTTCGCTTGTAGCAGAAATACTTGTTCATGCTGACCAGCTTTTAAAGTGTTTCCGCTAACTTTTATTCTGATCAGCATAAAATAGTTCTCGCATTACCTTGGATGTTTTATGATCACCAGTATGACTCCAACCTGGAGGCATAAATAGGTAGCGTATTTTATTTAATATACCAGGGGCATTGTAAATGTCTTTTCCCAATAAGGCGAATTCCCCCACATATGCATCCAAAAAATTATTGGGTTTAACCGATCTGGTAATACCATATTCCACAGGGATCTCATTCAGCTCCGGTTGGTAGGTTTTAAAAACCTTGTCCCAAATGTTTAATAAATTACAATAATTGGTATCCATATAAATTGGATTTCTTGCATGATGAACACGATGATGCGACGGCGTTAAAATAAGGTTTCCTAAAAAACCTAATTTTCCATTTTTTATCATGGTGTCTCCAATATGAATAAATGAGCCCCAATATCCGTCAATAAACATGATTACAAATAACATGGGTGGCGGCACACCCGCTAAAATACAAATGGAAGTTCTAATGATATCGGCATATGGGCCTTCTAAAAAAAAGTGCGCGTAGGAAATACCCAAATGCATACTTTCTGGAGCGTGGTGGGTGGAATGTAAACACCAAAATAAGCGGACTTTATGTGCTAGAAAATGGTAAATGAAATGCCCAAATTCCCAAATGATATATCCGTAAATAAACCAGTACCAAGTAAAGGAGATATTTATAATGGCATATTTTTCAAGCAGCCCAATCATAATTACTGTCATCCCAATCGAAATATACCTTCCTATAATGGAGTTGAGTACATAGGCAAAAAAAGATATTTTATAATTAATTACTTTAAACTTACGATATAACAAACCTCTTATTAGTTCAAATATTAAAGTGAATTGAAGCAGGGGTTGTAGCACACTCTTGATACCCTTATAAGTAAGTAAAGTTTCGTAGTTCCCAGATTGAATAATCTCCAGTAAACCACTCATTCCAAAAAAACTTTTTAGTTGCTCAAAAATGGGGTGAAAAATTTCCATGTGAATAATATTAAACTGATAAATTTTAAATTGTATGAATTATACCATTCATAATACTTTACAAAGTAATCAATTATATTAAATTGTAACTGATAAAACAAAGAATTCTACATTAAATAGGGTAAAACCCACTCATTTTAATATATGGAATTGGTTGCCAAAAAATATCGAAAAACTATAAAACTCCTTTCCCTATTTTTACACCTGAGTAATACTTTTTTTATTCTCCAATTGACTGAATTTAAATTTTTTTGCTATGCCGATTGTTACTGCATCTTATTCTAGGAAGACGAAGTCCATAGTTCCAATTTTTACTACCATCATTTTTGTTGTATTATTTTGTTTGCCCAAGTCGGCGATCTGTTTATCTGATAGTTTAAAAAACAAGCATACCAGTATCAGTTCTTCATTTAATCCTACCTCTTTTGCTTGGAATATCGGATGGCCGGGGCGCATCTCGCGCTATGATTTGGTGTATAAAAGTCCTCCAGTTGATCCGATGCAGGGTATTCCATTGGGTAATGGTGATGTGTCGGCATTGGTGTGGTGCGAAGGTGCTAAAATTATTATGGTTGTCAATAAATGTGATTTATGGGACGATGCAAAATTGGATAAGCCTGAAACTTGGACTGAGAAATACGATTATTATACGACTCAAAGGCAGGCTTGTCGAATTGAGATTGATTTTAAATTTCCAGTTTTTAATACACTCTATCTTACCGATTTTAAGGCTAGACTTAGTCTGTCTGATGCAAAACTAATATTAGATGCCTCAACCCCATTTGGACATTTGGCCTTTACAGCTTTTATTGATCATCAATCTGGTTTATTGCTTTGCGATGTAGAAAGCGATTTTAAAGAGGATGTACCTATGCAAATATCAGTTGATCGATTTGGCTCAAGAACTTTTTCGATGTGGTATACCCGAATGAAAAGAGATGCTGAGATTGGGCTTGCAGGAACTGAAGCAATAGCAGAAGATAAAAATGTTTATATAACCCAGCAACTATCTAGCGGAACTTTTGCTGTTGCGGGCTCAGTGCTCAAGACCAATGGATTGAAAGTTAGCACTTCGCGGGATCATTCACGCATGGCTTCTATTCAGCTAAGTGGGAAAAAAGAGAAGAAGGCCCAATTAGCATTTGCTGTTAGTTCTCCAATTGTTGGTGATCCAGTTGTGGAGGTTAAGCATAAAATCATTGCATTACAGGATCAAGAGGTAGCGTCAAAGTTGGCAACTCATTCAGCCTACTGGAAATCGATCTGGAATCGCTCGTTGGTAGATTATGGCGATGATTATTTGAATAACCTCTGGTATTTGACCATGTATTATGCAAATGCTTCACAAGGAGCAAAATATCCAGGGCGCTTTAACAATGGCTCATGGGGATGGAATCACGATATTCAACAGTGGAATTTTTATTTTCATTGGAATCAGCAACAGCTCTATTGGCCTTTAAATGCGGCTGGATTTCATGATTTAGTAACTCCCTATCTTGATTTTAGATTTAATTCTCTTCGATTTGCAAAGAAAGATGCAAAGGATTTTTATCAATCTGATGGCGCATTTATTTCAGATGTTACCAATAGAAATGGCTACAATCGAATAGATTCGGATGTTAAGGATAATCACACGCCTGTAGCAGAGATCGCCTTAGATTTTTGGAGGCAATATCAATTCACCCAGGATAAACAATTTTTAAAAGAACAAGCGCTTCCATTTATTTTAGAGGCGACTCAATTTTTTCAATCCTTGCTGATAAAAGAAGGCGATGGCTTGTATCATGCCAAAGAAGGCACTGGCTATGAAGGAACAATCAAGCTGCATGATGGACTTACTGAATTAGTCTATGCCCGAACGTTATTTTCGGTTGCCTTAGAAGCGCTTAAAAATGTTGGGGTGGATGGTCCAGAGAATAAGGTTTACAAAGATATCCTCGATCATTTAGCGCCCCTTCCAGTGGTAAAAGCAGGTCCAGGATTGATCAGGCAGAATGAAAATGGAGCGGTCATTAACAGGGGTATTTTTAAAGAATATCCAGCTCCGGGAAATCAGATTATAGCTGCTGGTTGGGGCATTCAACAGCAGCGCTGGCTGACCACCTGGTATGAAACAGATGATCCTCAATATGCAGACCTACTTTCTAAAGATGACAAAAATCCCCAGCCAGCGGAGTTTCGCATATTGGATGGCATCTTTCCTGCAGTGCCATGGTCGCCTGTTTTTCCTTCCGGATTAGTGGGGTTAAAACAAAAAGATGAATCCTTGTTCAAAGTGATGACATCTACGCTTCGATTGTATGGCACTGAGAACATGGGATGGGAACCAGTTCCCATTGTGATGGCGCGTCTTGGATTAGCAAAAGAGTTAGCCATTAATCTGGCACAGTTTCCTGCTAAGTGGCAATTTTTCGTTAATGGTTGGGGACATATTAGTTCAGAAGTGGAGGAGGATGCTCGTGGCACATCTTATTTCAAAACCAATTCTGTAAATATTATAGGATCTTCCACTGGGGAGAAGGTTCCGCTTCCAGCTTGGCCCTTTCGTCACATGTCGATGGAGGCGATGTCGGTGTTGGCAACGGCCATGAATGAATCAATGCTTCAGAGTCAGGATGGAATAATTCGGTTGTTTCCTGCTTTTGATCCCAACAAAAATGGTCGATTTACGCTTCATGCACAAGGTGGATTTGTAATCTCCTCAGAAATCAAGTCGGGTAAAATAGTATGGATTGCTTTGAAAAGTATACATGGAGCTGATTGCAAATTGGAATTGCCTTGGGAAAAAGCAACGCTCAGCTCCAATATGAATCGAAAAAACAGAGTGCTTAGCGGAGCGATAGTAAGCTTTGCAACGAAGCCTAACGAAGCAATTTTTCTAGTACCAAACGGAGGTGACATGCAATCTTGGACGGTGGTTAGCGAAAACCCATCAGCAAATGAAAATGTAAAATACCACGAATCCGGAAAAACCCAGTTGGGCATTCCTCGAATGTTTTAAAGTGCAGGTTACAATCCCACAACAGCCATAACCGGAAAATGATCCGATGGATATTTACCGAAATAAGTGTCTGTCAGGATGCCCCATTTTTTTACAGCAAATTGTTTTGTTACAAAGATGTGATCAATCACTTCCATTCCACGGGGCGTTCTAAAACTATTGAAAGAAGCATTGTTCTCATAAGGATATTGTGCTAGGCCATGACTATCTTTTAGTATACCCGAATTAGCTAAGTGTAGATACCATTCGCTTTTGCGGCCTCCGTTCAGATCACCTGTAAACAGTGCTGGATCATTTCCAGCAATCGATTTGATTTTTACAATCATCAGCTTAGCACTTTCTACTCTCGCAACCACGCCCTCGTGATCAAAGTGTGCGTTAAATAGATAGAATTTCTTCTTGCTTGCAATATCCTGCAACTGCACCCAGGAGCAAATACGATTGCAGCAGATAGCATCCCAACCCTTGCCTGGTTTATCTGGTGTTTGCGACAACCAGAAATCGCCGCTCTTCAGCAACTTAAATTTATTTTTCTTATAATAAATAGCGGAGTGTTCACCGGCATCTTTTCCATCATCACGACCAATACCGTATCGAGCATATTGAGGAAGCGCAGTGCTAAGGTCATCGAGCTGATTGATTAATCCTTCCTGAACGCCAAACAAGTCAAAATCATGAAAGCGGATCAGGTTAGCCTGAACAGGTACGCGATTCACCCATAAATTTCCTGAGTCGCCGCGATTGTCATATCGCAAATTGTATGAGGCAACCGTAATTGATTGAGCGTTGATGGTAAGGGTAACTGTAATAATCAGCACTGATAATAGTAAGAATTTAATTTTCATATGAATGGTAATTTTAGCGCTTGTTGATTTCAAAATTTGTAAATTTATATTCCCAGTAAATTTTGGAAATACTATAATATCGGGTCTAAAATACGCCAAAAA
>JBIIVV010000030.1:0-22384 GCA_044339235.1 Ferruginibacter sp. | reverse complement strand
ACCAGCAACGAGTACACGACTTTTTCCGCAAAACCTTTCAATTGCTGGCAGCGGTTCAAACTTTTCAGCAATTTCAATTACTCGGTCAAATCTCGTATCACCCGTTATTTGGATATTTTCCCGAATGCCTATAGAAGATAGTAAAATGGACGAACTTTCATTTTGTACAAATAAATAAGTAAAGCACCCAAGCATCTCTCTCCAAAGGCTACCATACCATTTAAAAAAGGGATGGGAAGCCCTGAAAATGCCAGATATAAGTAAAACTGGTATATTCCTGCTCTTAAGCTCATGTAAATAATGGTACCAAAATTCATATTTTACCCACAAAACCAAGGTTGGTTTAAGCGCATCCACCATTTTTTTTGCATTCAAAGCGCTGTCCAGTGGCAAATAGTAAATCTGGTCCGCCCCCTTGTAATTTTTCATGGCTTCGTAGCCAGATGCTGAAAAAAAAGTCAGTACAATGGTAATCGTAGGATAGCATTTTTTGAGTGACTCCACTACCGGTCTTCCCTGTTCGAATTCTCCTACGCTGGCACAATGCATCCAAATAATCTGTTGACCTGAAGCTGGATTATTGGAGCGGATGGTAGTAAGGATATTTTTTCTTCCACGTAACCCAAGCTTGGCTTTGTTATTAAATAAAGCAGCTATCCTAAATGCAATCGCATAGAGGATTAAGAAGAGCTGGTAAAGTAATTTAGCCAATGGAGAAATTTTGACAAATCTAATCGCAAATTTTTAATATATTGTAACCTAAATCAACCCTAACGCCTCAAACTTGACACTAATCAACGAAATACTATCTTTGCAATCCCTAAAAAATGAATATATGAGGCCCTTGCAAATGGTAGATACCAAAACACAGTATCAGAAAATAAAGCCTCAAATCGAAGCTGCTGTTTTAGCGGTGCTAGAGAGTTCCCAGTTTATTGGTGGTAAGGTGGTAAATGATTTTGCTCAAGAGTTGGCTGCCTATAATGGGGTAAAGCACGTGATACCCTGTGCTAATGGCACCGATGCATTGCAGATTGCCTTTATGGCGCTGGATCTTCAGCCAGGAGATGAAGTCATCACCCCTTCCTTTACCTACATCGCTACCGTGGAGGCGGCAGCATTACTGAAATTAAAGCCGGTGTTTGTAGAAGTGGATCCTATTACATTTTGTATGGATGCAGCTGCAATCGAAAAAGCCATTACTCCAAAAACAAAGGCCATTGTACCCGTGCATCTATATGGTCATGCCGCCGATATGGAAAACATACTGTCCATTGCAAAAAAACACAACTTATTTGTTGTTGAAGACAATGCACAGGCAATGGGTTGTGCGTATACATTCAGTAATGGAACGATTGTCAAAACAGGGGGAATTGGCCATATCGGTTGTACCTCATTTTATCCCTCCAAAAACTTGGGCGCTTATGGAGATGGCGGTGCAATCACTACCAATGACGACCAACTAGCAGAAAAAATAAAAATGATTGCAGCGCATGGTCAAAGTAAAAGATATTATCATGATGTGGTAGGAGTAAATTCAAGACTGGATACCATTCAGGCGGCCATTCTCTCCATCAAATTAAAACACTTGGATCAATACAATGCTGCGCGAAGAAAGGCGGCTGATTATTATAACAGTGCTTTTGCGGGTGTTGCAGCCCTCACGGAGCCACAAAGGGCTTCATATAGCAGCCATGTGTATCATCAGTATACCCTTGTTTTAAATGAGGGTACTGCAAACGGTCATAGTAGAGATGGTCTTCATCAATACCTTACAGAGAAGGGAGTACCCTCCATGATCTATTATCCAGTTCCTTGTCACCGCCAAAAAATGTTTGATTCTTTTGGTGGAAACCAGTTCAATCTGCCAGTAACAGATTGGCTTTCCGAGCGGGTAATTTCACTGCCTATCCATACCGAATTGGATGCAGAACAACAAGATTTCATTATTTCAAATGTGTTAGATTACATCCATTCAAAATAGGTAAAATGAATATAGCAGTAATTGGAACAGGGTATGTAGGATTAGTAACTGGAACATGTTTTGCTGAAACAGGCAACAATGTTATTTGTGTAGATATTGATCAGGCAAAAGTGGATAAATTATCTGCAGGGCAAATAACCATTTATGAACCAGGGCTTGAAAAAATATTTTTAAAAAATCAAAAGGATGATCGTTTGTCTTTCACCACTTCGCTGTCGGAAGGGATAAAAAACGCTCAGGTGATATTTCTTGCACTCCCCACACCCCCGGGTGAAAATGGTAGTGCGGATTTGAAATATATTTTGGGGGTTGCAAAAGATTTGGGTGCTATAATTCAGCAGGGAGATTACAAAGTAATCATTGATAAAAGTACGGTACCGGTGGGTACAGCCGAAAAGGTTAGGCAGACCCTGCTTGGCAATGGAGGTATTGAAGGAACATTTGACATAGTTAGTAATCCTGAATTTTTGAGGGAAGGGGTAGCAGTGGATGATTTTATGAAGCCAGATAGGGTGGTGATAGGTACTTCATCAGAAAAAGCAAAAAAAATACTGAGCGATTTATATGCCCCTTTTGTTCGCCAAGGCAACCCGGTGATTTTTATGGAGGAAAAAAGTGCGGAGCTTACGAAATACGCAGCCAACGCTTTTCTGGCCATGAAAATCACCTTCATGAATGAAATAGCCCAACTCTGCGAATTGCTAGGAGCAGATGTGGATATGGTGCGCAGGGGAATTGGCAGCGATGACCGGATTGGCAAACGCTTTTTATTTCCCGGCATCGGCTATGGGGGAAGTTGTTTTCCAAAAGATGTTCAGGCATTGGTAAAATCTTCTGCCGACGCAGATTATACTTTTAAAATTTTAGAGGCGGTGATGGAGGTAAATGAAAAGCAAAAGCTTCATTTGATTCCTAAGCTCAAAGCATATTTTAATAATGAGCTGCGCGGTAAAAAAATTGCATTATGGGGTTTGGCTTTTAAGCCCAATACGGATGATATCCGGGAAGCTCCGGCCTTGTATTTAATTGATGCGTTATTGGCTGCAGGTGCTACTGTTGCTGCTTTTGATCCGGAGGCGATGAGGAATGTAAAACAGGTGGTAGGAGAAAAAATAACCTATGTGGAAAGTCAATACGAAGCTTTACAAGATGCAGATGCTTTACTTATTGCAACCGAGTGGAGTGAATTTAGGACACCCAATTTTGACAAGATTAGTTCGCTATTAAAAAACAAAGCGATTTTTGATGGCCGAAATCTTTTTGATTTAAATCAAATGAAAGACCTAGGCTATCATTATGTAAGTATCGGACGAAAAGTAGTAGAGAACAAATAATCAATCAGACATTTTTAATTTTTAATTGTATGGCTTCAAAACGGATATTGATAACAGGTGCTGCTGGGTTTTTAGGTTCCCATCTTTGTGATCGGTTTATCAAAGAGGGGTATTCGGTAATAGGTATGGACAATCTCATTACTGGCGATTTGAAAAATATTGAGCATCTGTTCAAATTAAAAGAGTTTGAATTTTATCATCACGATGTGTCAAAATTTATACATGTTTCCGGCGAGCTGGATTATATATTGCATTTTGCATCTCCTGCTAGTCCGATAGATTATTTAAAAATTCCTATACAAACTTTGAAAGTGAGTTCCCTGGGAACGCACAATTGTTTGGGCTTGGCCCTTTCTAAAAAAGCAAGGATACTGGTAGCCAGTACCAGCGAAGTGTATGGCGATCCGTTGGTACATCCTCAAAATGAATCCTACTGGGGCAATGTGAATCCGGTGGGTCCAAGAGGGGTATACGATGAGGCGAAACGATTTCAGGAAGCCATTACCATGGCCTATCATACTTTCCATCAACTCGAAACTAGGATCATCCGAATATTTAATACCTATGGTCCTAGGATGCGGCTGAACGATGGACGTGCGTTGCCAGCATTTATTGGACAAGCCCTGCGTGGAGAGGATTTAACAGTATTTGGAGATGGAAGTCAAACCAGAAGCTTTTGTTATGTAGCAGACTTGGTGGAAGGAATTTACCGTCTGCTGCTAAGCGATTATGCGCAACCGGTAAATATGGGTAATCCGGATGAAATTTCACTGAAGGATTTTGCAGAAGAAATTATTCAACTTACAGGAACCAAGCAAAAAATTGTATACAAACCACTGCCCACCGATGATCCAAAGCAGCGCCAGCCAGATATTACGAAGGCAAGAGAGCTGCTGGGATGGCAGCCAACCATTGGCAGAAAAGAAGGTTTAAAAATCACCTTTGATTATTTTAAGTCACTGCCTTCTGAAGAACTGTACAAATTACCCAAAGAATTTTCCAAAGTAGTGAAATAGCTACTTGACCTAGATTATTTGCTAGTTCATTTTTAGAAACTGCCTATTAGAAATAAATAATACATATTGAATAATAAAATAATATATTTACAGCTAAAAAAATTCCAATGGTCCCTTTTGGTATTGGGCTTTAGGAGCCTTTTGCTCAAAGGGGTACGGGTGTAAATTATTATGTACCAAGACTTATTAAATAAAAACAAAAAACTTGCAGTTATTGGTTTAGGCTATGTAGGGCTTCCGATTGCATTGGCATTTGCAAAAAAAATCAAGGTAATTGGTTTTGACATTAATGCAAAAAGGGTGGAGATGATGCGCAATAGTATTGATCCGAGCCAGGAACTAGCAAAAGAAGCATTTGCTGAATGTGATATTGAATTCACAGATAGTTTGGACATTTTACAACAGGCCAATTTTTTTATTGTAGCAGTACCTACGCCTGTGGATGATCACAATATCCCTAATCTAGTTCCCATTCAAAAGGCATGTGAAACGATTGGAAAAGTAATTAAAAAGGGAGATTATGTGGTATTTGAGAGTACAGTATATCCTGGTTGTACGGAAGAGGATTGCTTGCCAATAATTGAAAAAATATCCGGATTAAAAAATATCATTGATTTCAAAAGCGGCTACTCCCCAGAAAGAATTAATCCGGGCGATAAAGAACACACCCTCGCCAAAATTATCAAAATAGTTAGTGGCTGCGATGCCATCAGTTTAGAACAAATTGCAGAAGTGTATAAGATGGTGGTAACAGCCGGAATACACAAAGCTTCCAGTATAAAGGTAGCCGAAGCTGCAAAAGTAATTGAAAACACACAGCGTGATTTGAATATTGCACTCATGAATGAGCTCTCCATTATTTTCGACAGAATGGGCATTAATACCTATGAGGTGTTGGAAGCTGCAGGTACCAAATGGAATTTTTTAAAATTCCAGCCAGGCTTGGTGGGAGGGCATTGCATCGGTGTAGACCCCTACTATCTTACCTACAAATCAAGGGAATTGGGGCATGATAGCCAAGTGGTTTTAGCCGGTAGATTTATCAATGATGGGATGGCGGGTTATATTGCAAAAAAAATATTGCAACATATTATCGTTCACAATGGTAATGTAAAACGTTCGAAGGTACTGGTGATGGGTGCCACATTTAAAGAAAATGTAAGTGATATCCGAAATAGTAAAGTGGCTGATGTGATTAAAGAATTGAAATCATTTTTAGTAAATGTAGATATTACTGATCCAATGGCAAAAAGCGAGGAGCTATCGGATGTGTATGGATTTGAACTTACCCGGCAAATAGCTGATGACTACGATGCAGTATTGGTGGCTGTTCCGCATGATTCCTATAAAAATTTGGATGATGCTTACTTTGCTGGGATTACCAAACCCTCGGCAATGATTGCAGATATAAAAGGCATTTTCAGAGGTAAAATTTCTAGCAGGCATTATTGGAGCCTTTAGTTGTCAATCATTTTTTAATATTTCTTTTTTGAATTTGATGATCAAAAAAACGAATCATTGAATATATACAAATGAAATTCAAATCAATCATGCCTACTTCCTATCATACAAAAGACCTTAGCCAGGATAGCTTTTTAGTTACCGGAGGAGCAGGTTTTATTGGAAGCCATATTGCCGCCTATCTACTTCAAAATGGCGCAAAGAAGGTAAGGGTGTTAGATAATCTGGTGAATGGCTTTCAAAGTAATTTGGATTTAATGCGATCCTATGCTGCCTTTGAATTTTTGGAAGGAGATATTAGAAATGAAGCAACCTGTTTACAGGCTTGTAGGGATATAAATTATGTAAGCCACCAAGCTGCTATTGGCTCAGTACCACGTTCCATAAAGGAACCGGTATATTTTAATGAAGTAAATGTTGGGGGCTTTGTAAACATGTTAAAAGCCGCTTCTGATAATAACGTACGCCAATTCGTCTATGCCTCCTCGTCATCAGTATATGGTGACGAACTGAGCTTGCCAAAATTGGAAAGCAGAGTGGGTAATTGCCTTTCGCCCTATGCCGCTACAAAAAAAATAAATGAATTGTATGCACAAGTATTTGCTGATGTGTATGGTTTAAATTTGCTGGGCTTTCGTTATTTCAATATTTTTGGGCCCCGACAGGATCCAGATGGGGCTTATGCGGCAGTGATTCCATTATTTGTAAAAGGTATCATGAAAGAAACACCCGTGTTTATCAATGGAGATGGTGAGCAAACTAGGGATTTTACCTTTGTAGAAAATGCAGTTCAAATAAACATACTGGGTATGTTGACAGAAAAAAAAGAAGCCCTGAATAAGGTGTATAATGTGGCAGTGGGTGAAAATTTTTCCGTCAATCATCTTTTTAAAGCTTGTAAAGAATATTTACAGAGTAACTTTGAAGCCAGTTACCGGGAACCAAGGGCGGGGGATATTCGAAATTCGCTGGCAGATATTTCGCTGGCAAAAAGCATTTTAGGTTACGCGCCTGCCAAAAATTTTGAAGCGGGACTGGCAGAAACTATTGAATTCTTTAAAGAAAAATATTCAGGTGAGTAGGAATAAATTCATTTTCACCATTAGCTAATTATTATTGTTTTATATCTAAAAAATCCTTTTTAATGCCTATTATCCAAACTGATTTTCCAGACCTACTGATTGTTGAGCCTGTTGTATTTGAGGATAGCAGGGGTTATTTTTTTGAAAGTTATAATGAGCAGGTGTTTATTGCACAAGGGATAGGTATGAAATTTGTTCAGGATAACCAAGCAAGGTCAACCTATGGTGTAATTAGGGGGTTACATTTTCAATTACCTCCCTTTGCTCAAACTAAATTGATAAGAGTCTTGTCAGGAAGTATTTTGGATGTAGCAGTGGATATTAGAAAAGGCTCCCCCACCTATGGAAAAGTATATTCAATTGAATTGACTGCAGAAAATAAAAAACAGTTGTTGGTGCCCAAAGGTTTCGCCCATGGATATTCTGTATTAAGTGAAACAGCAGAGGTGTTATATAAATGCGATGAATTTTATAATAAGCAAAGCGAAGGTGGTTTATTGTACAACGATTCAATGCTTGCCATTGATTGGGGAATACCTTCCAGCAAGGCAATTGTGGCTGAAAAAGATCTGCTACTTACTGGAATCGAAAATTTTGAAAGTAAATTTATTTTTTAAATCGAAATGATTCATGGCAGATAAAAAAACCATTTTAGTAACTGGGGCGAATGGTCAATTGGGCAGTGAAATGCAGGCAATAGCTGTTGACTACCCTGACTATGATTTTTTATTTGTTACCAGAAATGAATTGCCGATTGATGACGAGGCGGCGTTGGAGAAATACTTTTCAATGCATCGAATTGACTATTGTGTTAACTGTGCAGCCTATACCGCTGTAGACAAGGCCGAAATAGAGACTGAAAAGGCGTTTCTAATCAATGCCGTTGCGGTAGGTAATTTGGCGAAGTATTGCAAAGCACAGAAAGCGGCCTTCATTCATATTTCAACCGATTATGTTTTTGACGGAACCTCCACCAATCCCTACAAAGAGGAGGACAAAGTAAATCCAGTTAATTTATACGGCGCATCAAAACTGAAGGGGGAAGCCTTAGCCATTCTTAATAATCCTGATTCCATCATCATTCGTACCTCTTGGGTGTATTCTTCTATTGGCAATAATTTTGTGAAAACAATGCTTCGCCTGATGAAAGAAAGGGAAAGTATTCAGGTAGTAAGTGACCAGTTAGGCTGCCCAACCTATGCAGCAGATTTAGCATCAGCCATTATGCAAATCATAGAACAGTTGAATAAAAATACTGAACTCTTGAATCAGCAGGGGGAGGCTGCGCATATTTTTAATTATTCTAATCAAGGGGTGATCAATTGGCACCAATTTGCCCTAGCAATTAAGGAGCTCTCTGGTAGTGCATGTGCTGTGAATCCGATACCTTCTTCGCAATATCCTACGCCTGCAAAACGCCCTCAGTATTCAGTAATGGATACAAGTAAAATTCAGCAAACCTTCCATTTAGCTATTCCGTATTGGAAAGATAGTCTGATAAAATGTATCAGCAAGTTGCTTGTGTAAAAGAGGTGATTTGATTATCTACTAGGATCAATTCTAACAAAGATGCACAGTGGCATCATTCACCGGGAGCAATGGTTATAATCTTAGTTGGAGTTAGCAAATCCCTTGTTACGGATAAAGACCAATTTGGTTCCGCTTTTTTCTCGCTTATCAATTTCAAACTGTGGCAGGGAAACAACCAGTGGGGTAAGCTTTGAAAATCCGTAATTTCTAGGGTCAAAGTTGGGTTGTTTTTTTAATAAAAGGTTGCCTACTTCTCCCAGAAAGGCCCAGCCATTTTCATCCGCCAAATCGTCAATGGAATTAGCAATTAGATGAAGGGTTTCTTTATTGAGTTTATCAATTGAAACAACCGTTTTAGTACTTGTTTTTTTTGTTTTGTTTTCTTTTTTGGTGGTGATGTCTTCGGCTTTGTCAGGTATTGCAATAATTTCCATATAAATGAATTTATCACATGCTACTATGAATGGATGAGGGGTTTTCTTTTGCCCGATGCCAAATACTTTCATTCCGGCTTCTCTCAGTCGAGTTGCTAGTCTGGTAAAATCACTGTCGCTTGAAATAATGCAGAATCCGTCTACTTTGCCAGAATATAGGATATCCATTGCGTCAATAATAAGCGCACTATCGCTGGAGTTTTTTCCAGAGGTATAACTGTATTGTTGGATGGGTGTGATGGCGTTTTCGAGTAATACGTTTTTCCATCCCGATACGGTAGGCTTTGTCCAGTCGCCGTAAATCCTTTTAAAGGTGGGGGTGCCGTATTTGGCAATTTCTTCCATAACGCCTTTTACATTGCTATAAGGCACATTGTCGGCATCTATTAAAACGGCGAGGCGCATATCTTTTTGAAAATCCATAACACAAGGTAATTCTTTTTGGTGACTGCTTTTGGGGCATTTCGTTGAAAGCTTTATGCAGGTTTTGGATGGCTTAATGGGAAAAGTAAAAAAATACCGAAGGAATCATTGATATTTCCTGATTTATATTCCTTTTCCATTTACTTTTGTTTCTTTATTTCTTGTATGCTTCCCATAGATACCATATATAAGATGTTTTTTTACCAAAAAATTAAGTCTAGTGTCAACTAAGGTTAATAAAGTAACAGCCGCAGGTTTGCTGGTTGCTTTGGGAATTATTTATGGCGATATAGGAACCTCTCCTTTATATGTGTTTAATTCCATTATCAAGGACCGGGTAATTGATAAACCGCTCATTTTGGGAACCCTCTCCCTTATTATTTGGACCATTACCTTGTTAACTACTATTAAGTATGTTATCATGGTGTTGAGGGCCGACAATAGAGGCGAAGGGGGAATTTTCGCATTGTTTGCTTTGGTTAGAAGAAGGCGTAAATGGTTGGTGCTTCCTGCAATGATTGGTGGCGCGGCGCTTCTTTCAGATGGCATCATTACACCTCCTATTTCTATAACTTCTGCGATCGAAGGGCTAAAGGAATTGCCTAGTTTTCATGACCTTAGTCAGACTACTATTGTATATATCGTATTAGGGATTATCAGTGCATTCTTTTTTATGCAACAGTTCGGTACTGCCAGTATTGGTAAAATGTTTGGACCAATTATGTCCGTCTGGTTTGCAATGTTAGCAGTGCTCGGATTGATTCATATTTCTGATGATTTTTCCATTTTTGAGGCACTGAATCCCTACTTTGCCATTCATTTTTTAATAACCTATCCTGAGGGCTTCTGGCTGTTGGGGGCTGTTTTTTTGTGTACTACTGGCGCAGAGGCCTTGTATAGCGACTTGGGGCATTGTGGAAGAAGTAATATCAGAACATCCTGGGTCTTTGTAAAAATTTGCCTGTTGATTAATTATTTTGGTCAGGGTGCAAGTTTGTTGAAACACCATAATCTCAAGTTATTGAGTCCGGAAACAATCAAAGCAGAAGGGATCAATGCTTTTTACGATCTGATGCCACATTGGTTTATTGTGCCAGGGGTTTTAATTGCTACTACAGCTGCTATCATTGCAAGCCAAGCAATGGTTACAGGATCTTTTACATTGATTAATGAGGCGATGCGGCTCAACCTTTGGCCCAAATTTAAAATTAATTATCCTACTGAGGCAAGAGGGCAAATCTTTATTCCGGGCATCAACTTGCTTTTATATGTAGGTTGTGTAGGGGTGGTATTGTATTTTAGAGAATCCTCTAGCATGGAAGCTGCTTATGGCTTAGCGATCATTACTACTATGATCATGACCACAATTTTATTCGCCAACTATCTAGTACTCCATCGGATAAAACCAGGCCTGATTTATTTGTTTTTAGCCGTATACTTTGTTATTGAAGTCAGTTTTCTTACTGCTTTAATGGATAAATTCATTCATGGTGGTTATATTACGGTAATGATTGGCTTTGTAATGTTTTCCGTAATGTATACTTGGCATCGAGCTAGGAAAATTAAAAACCGATATGTTGAATTTGTGCGACTGGAAGAATACATTCCTAAGCTGGAAGAGTTGAGTAATGATTCTACTGTTCCCAAATATGCTACTCACCTAGTTTATTTAACTAGTGCCAACAATCCTAAAGAAATAGAGCATAAAATAATCTACTCTATTCTGAGTGGTAAACCCAAGCGGGCTGACATTTATTGGTTTGTTCATGTGGACACTATGGATGACCCTTATACCTGTGAATATTCTGTGGAACATATTATTCCGAATGATATCATTCGGGTAGAATTTAGTCTTGGGTTTAGAATGGCGCCACGGCTCAATTTGATGTTTAAAAAAGTTGTAGAAGATTTGGTAGCCAATCGTGAGGTGAATGTTACGAGTCGCTATGAAAGTCAGCAACGCAATAACGTGGTCGGAGATTTCCAGTTTGTGGTATTGGAAAAATTCCTGTCACAGGATAATGAATTGCCGTTTTTTGAACGACTGATTATGAAATTATATTTTTATGTAAAAGAGGTGTCATTGAGTGAGGAAAAAGGATTTGGTCTGGAACAAAGCAAAGTTACTGTTGAGAAATTTCCTTTAATTGTTGCACCGGTAAGTAAATTAAAACTTAACCGTATTTATACAGATGAGGAAGGCTAAACGACCTACTACTATTTATCAAATTCGGCTCATCGGTTCCTTTTATTTTAATTTCCATAAATAAAACGATTTGAATTTTCAGGGTATGGTCAATATCACCTCCGGCCAGTTGGCTGAATTAATAAATAGTCAGACACCCATTCAATTAGTTGATGTAAGAGAATTGAATGAACATAGTCAATTCAATATTGGTGGATTACTTATTCCATTATCTTCTATAACTAAACAAATAGACAAGGTTTCAAAAACTATTCCAGTAGTCTTGTACTGCAAAAAGGGTATCCGGAGTCAGATTGCCATTCAGCGATTAGAAAATAAATTCCCCTTTGAAAACCTGTTTAATTTATCAGGTGGCATGGACGAGTGGAAAAAATATTTGGCAAAGTAGACCTCCCTTTCAATTTTTAAACGTAATTTTTACTGCCCTGTGTCAATACACTGGTCGCCGTTGTTGGTCTGTCGCCGTTGTTGGTCTTATTGACCAACAACCGAGGTTTGTACTATGCTAAGCCGTTGCTAAAATGCCACTATTTCATCGGTTCGTATTTTGTTTTTTTTAAAGTGTAGATTTGAAGCAGGTTTTGGCTATTTCAAATGCAGGAGGGGGAAAGGGACTAACTTTTTAATATCATCAGCAATTAAAATACTAGTATTACATTTAATGTCATCTACACTCCTCTATATTATCATTGGGTACCTAGTGTTGCTATTGTTAGCATATTTGGTGCAGGAGCGATTTATTTTCAAACCTGAAAAACTACATCAAAATTTCAAATACAAGTACGATGCTCCATTTCGAGAGCTGTTTTTTGATGTTGAGCCGGGGGTACGTATCAATGGGCTTCATTTTTATGTAGAAAAGCCCTTGGGGCTGGTATTGTATTTTCATGGTAATAGCAGGAGTATTAAAGGTTGGGCGAAATATGCCACTGATTTTTTTAGGTATAATTATGATGTGGTTTTGGTGGATTATCGAGGCTTTGGAAAAAGTACCGGTAAGCGTGCAGAAAAAGATATGTTGAATGATATGCAATTTGTGTACAATACACTAGCAGCAACCTATCATGAAAATCACCTAATCGTTTACGGTAGAAGCCTAGGGAGCGGTTTTGCTGCTCATTTGGCCAGCGAAAATAAGCCACGTTATCTCATTTTGGATGCACCCTACTTCAGTTTTAAAAAGGTAGCAGAAAGGTTTTTACCAATTCTTCCCATGAAATTGTTGCTACGTTTTCATATGCGTACCGACAAATGGCTGCCCAAAGTGAATTGCCATACATATATTTTGCACGGAACCAATGACTGGTTGATACCCATCCATAATAGTGAAAAATTACTGGCCCTAAATCCTAGAAAGGTCACGCTGATCCGCATTGCAGGTGGCGGGCACAATAATTTGCCATCCTTTCCGGAATACCATAATTTTATACGTGATATTTTGAAAACCTAATTGATTCCTGATAGGTTTTCTCAGTTGCTTGATTCTGCCGATGGCTTTGTAACTTGCAGTTCGCCGCTCTAAAAAATAAATGCATCACTATGAAAAAAAAGATCTTTCGCTGGACAAAAATAATTGTTTTGTTGTATTGCATCATCGGGATTGCATTGTATTATTTACAAGATTATTTTTTATTTCACCCTACTGTATTGGACCGGAATTATCGTTATCAGTTTGACATGCCTTTTAAAGAAGTAGAAATTCCATTTAATAAGACCGATACACTGAATATGGTTCAGTTCACCCCAGTAGATTCAGTAAGGAGAGGCGTGGTGATCTATTTTCACGGCAATAAAGAAAACATAAATCGGTGCGCAAAATTTGCAACTAATTTTACCCGTCATGGATATGAAGTTTGGATGGCAGATTATCCAGGGTATGGAAAAACGATCGGAGAAAGAACTGAAAAAATAATCTACCAGCAGTCGGTTCAGATTTACAAAATGGCTTTAACCAAGTACAAAAAGGATAGCATCATAATTTATGGCAAATCCCTTGGATCGGGTATTGCAGCTTACTTAGCTTCTGTATCTGACTGCAAGCGGTTAATTTTAGAAACTCCCTATAGCAGTATTCCTGATTTAATGAGTTGTTATGTTTTCATTTACCCAACTTACAGGATATCAAATTATAAAATCCCTACCTACCAATATTTACAGGAGATAAAACTGCCCATCACAATATTTCATGGTACCGATGATAGGGTGATTCCTTATCGCTGTTCCAAAAAACTGAAGGAAGTGCTTAAATCAAGCGACGAGTTTATTACCATAGAGAAGGGCTTGCATAATAATTTAACAGATTTTCCTTTGTATCATCAAAAGCTGGACTCCCTGTTAGATCTCCATTAGCTGAACTGTTTTTTTGCTTATTTTTAATTGGTAGTTGCCCCCAATTTTCAATGCATAGTTTTCTTTTTCGTGGCTAACAGGAAAATTAAAACAAATTGGATAGTCGTATTCTTTCACTAAGTCTTGGATTATTTCCTCCAACTTTTTGCCGAAGGGGCGTTCAGTATCCCTTAGGTCTGAGAAGCCACCCAATATCAGTGCTGCAAGACCGTCCAATTTACCGCTTCTTTTTAATTGGTGTAGCATTCTGTCAATACTATAAATCAGTTCACCAATGTCTTCTAAAAATAATATTTTATTTTTTGTAATAAGGTCTGATTTGGTCCCAATAAGATGGGTAATCAGTGATAGGTTTCCGCCAATTAATTCTCCTTTTACTAGGCCCTCTTGATTGAATGGATGGGTATCACAATTATATTTTGCTTTTTTTCCAATGAGGGCATTGTGCAGAGAGATAATGTATTCATTCTTATTGCCTCCTTTGTTAAAGGCCGCCGCCATGGGGGCGTGTAGGGACGAAATTTTAAAATTACTATATATATGCGCATGTAAAACGGTGATGTCGCTGAATCCGATGATCCATTTGGGATTCTTTTTAAATCTTGTAAAATCCAACTGGTCTATAATTCTACTTACACCATATCCTCCCCGACCACAAAGAATCGCTTTAATGCTGTCGTCATCGAGCATTGCTTGCAGTTCGTTGAGGCGGTAATCATCCGATCCGGAAAAGTAGTTTTTCGATTTGCTGCCCAATGTTTTCCCTACCATCACTTCAAAGCCCCATTGCTGTAATGTGTTAATGCAGGTTTGCGCTTTTGCTTTGGGCATATAGCCTGCTGGACAAGTTATGGCGATGGTATCACCTTTTTTTAAGGAGGGGGGTATTTTGATCATTTTAATGAATTGCTTTGTATGATTTTGAAATCAGTTGACAATTTAGGAATTACCTGCCATTTACTATAAAATTGTTTTGGTTACGTTCTTTAATCAACTTAAATACTGATTAGGGGACTTTTCATCTATTTGCCGATGCAGCAATTGTGATAAAAAACTTGCTAGCCAGGTATTGGTTGGAAAATATCCAATTAACAGGTTTTTGTTGTTTGTTTGGGTATTGTACTTGCTTTAGGTAAATTTGCATGGTTTGTGTAAAATGCATTTAAAAAGAGATGTGTCCGAGCCAAGTCCCGGCAAGTGGATTTTGTTAATTCCATTATAAGCATTAGGAGAAATCGCTTTGCTTCGGGAGCTAAGAATAACAATAGTAAATTATGACTGATCCAAAAAGATATTTAATTACTTCTGCACTTCCTTATGCCAATGGACCAAAACATATTGGGCATTTGGCAGGGGCTTACTTGCCTGCGGATATTTATGTACGTTACTTGCGTGCAAAAAAGAAAGATGTGGTATATGTGTGTGGAAGTGATGAGCACGGCGCTGCCATTACCATACAGGCAATGAAAGAAAAAACTACGCCCAAGCAGATAGTAGATAAATACCATGCGATGCTGAAAAGCAATATGGCTGACCTAGGCATATCTTTTGATATTTATCATCGCACTTCCGAGCAGCTACATCATGAAACGGCTCAGGAGTTTTTTACGGCATTGAATGGGCAGGGGGATCTTGAAATCAAGGAAACCGAACAGTATTTTGATGAGGAAGCCAACACATTTTTGGCTGATCGCTATATTATTGGAACCTGTCCGGTTTGTACCAGTGAAAATGCCTATGGTGACCAATGTGAAAAATGTGGCACTTCCCTCAGTCCCGAAGAATTGATAAATCCAAGAAGTACCTTAAGTGGAAATGCTCCCATAAAAAAGTTGACTAGGCATTGGTATTTACCATTGAATCGGCACGAAGATTTTTTACGTAAATGGATACTCGAAGATCATCAACAGGACTGGAAAGCAAATGTATTGGGACAGTGCAAAAGTTGGCTGGACATAGGTTTGCAGCCAAGGGCAGTTACTAGGGATTTGGATTGGGGAATCAAAGTGCCTAGTTCGGCCTCAGCTAATTCCGTTGAAGGCGTTGCTGAATTTGAGGATGGAAAAGTCCTTTATGTTTGGTTTGATGCCCCAATCGGTTATATCAGTGCTACGAAGCAATGGGCAATTGATAACGATAAAGACTGGAAACCATATTGGTATAATGACGACACCAAGCTGGTACATTTTATAGGCAAGGATAATATTGTTTTTCACGCCATCATTTTCCCGGTGATGCTAAAATTACATGGCAATATCCTTCCGGATAATGTGCCAAGCAACGAGTTCATGAATTTGGAAGGCGACAAGATGAGTACTAGTCGTGGCTGGAGCATTGAAATGGATGACTACATCAATGATTTTGTGAAGAAGGAAAATGGGGGCGACCAAATGGTAGATGCCCTGCGATATTATTTAACAGCAATTGCTCCTGAAACGAAAGACAGTGAATTTACTTGGAAAGGATTTCAGGATTCGGTAAAAGGCGAGTTGGTAGATGTTTTTGGAAATTTTGTAAATAGGGCATTTGTACTTATGCATAAATTATGCAAGGGAAAAGTACCCGTTTTGCATGCAGATATGGTAGATGATGCAGATAGGGCCCTTTTTGCTGAAATAGCCAATGCCAAAATTCGAATAGAAAATTTATTGGAAACCTATAAGTTTAGAGATGCATTATATGAAGTAGTTGACTTAGCCAGAAAGGGAAATAAATATATGCAGGATAAGCAACCCTGGATTGTTGCCAAGCAACTCGGCGAAAATGGGCAACCTACGCTTGAAGCGCAAAAGAGTATTGACAACTGCTTGCATCTGTCTTTGCAGTTGACCGCTAACCTTGCAGTATTTATCAATCCTTTTCTACCCTTTGCAGCAAAAAAAATGTGCCATATGATGAAAGTGGTGGATAAAATGCTGGATTGGAAAAATGCGGGATCTTCTAAATTATTGAGTGTTGGGTACTCATTGAGAGAGCCCCAATTGTTGTTTAGAAAAATCGAGGATTCGGAAGTGGCAGAGCAGGTTGAAAAGTTACAATTAAAAAGCCAACAGATTAAAATGGAAAATGAAAAAAATCAACCAGTAGCTCCCACTGCTTCCAGCGAAGTCAAAGCATCTACCCCTTCCTCGGCAGGCCTCGCTTTGGAAGCGGCCGATGCAAAGCTAGTTACTGAAATTAATTTCGATGATTTTGCCAAAATAGCGCTGAAAGTAGGCACTATTGTATCTGCTGAAAAAGTTGCCAAAGCAGATAAATTATTAAAGCTGGAAGTAGACATGGGTATTGAAGTACGTACCATCGTAAGTGGTATTGCATTGCATTTCTCACCTGAGGATATTATCGGGCAGCAAGTGGTGGTAGTGGCTAATCTTGCACCTCGAAAAATGAGGGGAATCGAAAGCAATGGAATGATTTTGATGGCCGAAGATAAATCAGGCAAACTTCATTTTGTAAGCCCAGCCACTGTGATCGATAATGGAACTGGGGTGAGTTAATAATAATGCAACCTAGTCCGAACAAGCATTTTTAATGATCCGGATTAGTTGTTGAGTAATGCTTTTATACAATTTTGCATAGCGGATTTAACAGATAATAACAGGCTTTTAGGGCCTGTTTTTATTTTTTATGATGCTTTTAGAAAAAGGCTTAATTTCGGATAGTGGAAATAGTTGTTTAACTAACTAATTTTTCAGCCCTTTGGGATAAATCAATCAATATGCAAAGAATTATAAAAAAAGTGGCCGTTTTGGGAAGTGGTGTTATGGGAAGTAGAATTGCTTGTCATTTTGCTGGTATCGGTCTTCAGGTATTGTTATTGGATATGTTGTCACCTGCTGCCGATGCTGAAAAGGGATCTGCTGCGCAGCGAAACCAAATAGTGAATGACGCCCTTTCAGTCTCCTTAAAATCCAACCCCTCACCTGTTTTTACTAAAGAGGCTGCAAAGCGGATTAAGACCGGCAATTTTACGGATAATATGAAAGATATTGTTTCTTACGATTGGGTAATAGAAGTGGTAGTGGAAAGGTTAGATATTAAGCAATCCATTTTTTCTGAAGTCGAAAAATTTCGTACTCCAGGTACTTTAATTACTTCCAATACATCCGGTATTCCAATTCATCTGATGACAGCAGGAAGAAGCGATGATTTTAAAAAACATTTTTGTGGTACGCATTTTTTTAATCCTCCTCGCTATTTGCGGTTGCTGGAAATTATACCTACTCCAGACACCGATTCGGAAGTAGTTGCTTTTTTAATGCAATATGGAGATTTATTTTTGGGAAAAACAACGGTACTCTGTAAGGATACTCCGGCGTTTATCGCTAACCGTATTGGCGTATTTGGTATGATGGCCATTATGAATGCCATGGAAAAACTGCAATTGACTATTGATGAAATTGATGCGTTGACAGGGCCAATTATTGGCAGACCAAAATCTGCTACTTTTAGAACGGCAGATGTGGTGGGTATTGATACGTTGGTAAAAGTGGCCAATGGAGTGTTTGAAAATTGTTTGCAAGACGAGGCCAGAGACCAGTTTGTGATTCCTGGCTGGCTGAATAAAATGGTGGAAAATAAATGGTTGGGAGATAAGACCAAACAGGGGTTTTTCAAGAAAATGCCTGCCTCCGAAAAGGGTGAAAAGGAAATCCATGTGTTGAACCTAGCTACAATGGAATATGAGCCGCGTAAAAAGCCAAAATTTGCGACTTTGGAAGCTGCCAAGCCTATCGATGATTTAAAAACAAGAATCAAGGCGCTCTGCGCCGGTAAGGATAAGGCGGGAGAATTTTATCGACTCTTTCATTATCATCTATTTGCTTATATCTCTCAAAGGATACCTGAAATTACAGATGAATTATACAGGGTGGATGATGGAATGATGGCGGGGTTTGGTTGGGAGATTGGTGCATTTGAAAGCTGGGATGTGTTGGGTGTTGCCAAAACCACCGCTGCAATGAAAGAAGCAGGATATAAAGTTGCACCTTGGGTGGAAGAAATGCTAGCCGCTGGAGTAGCCAGTTTTTATAAAGTGGAAAATGGTAAGCGCTTATTCTATGATATTCCAACTAAGTCCTATAAAGAAATGCCTGGAGGCGCAGCATTTATTGTGATGAAAAATTTTGTTGGACAAACTGTTTGGAAAAATAGTGCCTGCCGTACCTATCATTTGGGAGAGGACGTGCTTGGTTTAGAGTGGTATACCAAAATGGGAAGTATTGGAGGCGAAGTGCTGGAAGGAATTCAAAAATCCATTTCATTGGCTGAAGATAAATACAAGGGCTTGGTGATTGCTAATGAGGGGGCCAATTTTAGTGCCGGTGCCAATGTGGGTATGATATTTATGCTGGCCATTGAGCAAGATTATGATGAGATAGATATGGCAATTCGAATGTTTCAAAATACGATGATGCGGGTTCGCTATTCCGGAATTCCGGTTGTATTAGCACCTCATGGATTGGCTTTGGGAGGGGGCTGTGAAATTTGTTTGCACGCAGATAAAGTAATTGCTGCTGCCGAAACGTACACCGGTTTGGTGGAGGTAGGCATTGGCGTAATCCCTGGAGGCGGGGGTACCAAGGAGTTTGTTTTACGAGCTGCGGATGAAACCCATGATGGCGAGGTGGATACGATCACGCTGCAGAATCGTTTTCTTAACATTGCTACCGCCAAGGTGGCTACTTCTGCAAAAGAAGCATTCGATTTGGGTATCTATAGAAAAGGAAAAGATTCGGTCAGTATGAACTTGGGCAGAAGAATTGCAGAAGGAAAAAATGCAGTTATTAGTATGTATGATGAGGGGTATGTAATGCCGGTACAACGCACTGATATTAAGGTGTTGGGTCGAGGTGCTTTGGGTGCTATGCTTGCCGGTATCAATGGCATGCGGATGGGAAATTATGCTACCGACCATGATGTAACGGTTGCTAAAAAACTAGCGTATGTAATGTGTGGAGGGGATTTAAGTGAGCCCACTTTAGTAAGCGAACAATATTTATTGGACCTTGAAAGAGAAGCCTTCTTAAGCCTTACAGGCGAAAAGAAAACATTGGAAAGAATCCAGAGCATACTCAAAAGCGGTAAGCCCCTTAGAAATTAAAAGCATCGTCAGCAGACAAAGTAAAAAATTATCATTAACGTAACAAATAAAATATTCATTGCTAGTATGTCAGTTCTTTCAATAGAAAATATTCATAAGGATTACGGCCCAGTTCAGGCGTTGAAGGGCGTAAGTTTTGATGTACCTAAAGGGTCGGTTTTCGGAATCCTAGGACCTAACGGTAGTGGTAAAACGACTATGTTGGCAATTATCATGGATATTTTAAAACCAACATCAGGGACTTACAAATTATTGGGGGAAGTTCCTAGCGAAATGCATCGAAGACAAATTGGAACATTTTTGGAAACGCCCAATTTTTATCATTATTTATCGGCCGAACGAAATTTACATATTGCAGCGGCAATCAAAGGTAGGGGGGCGGAAGATATCCCCAGGGTTTTGGAAATGGTTAATCTTACGCATAGAAAAAAATCACGTTTTAGCACTTATTCTTTGGGAATGAAACAGCGGTTAGCAATCGCTTCCAGCCTATTGGGTAATCCTGCAGTATTGATTTTAGATGAACCGACCAATGGATTGGACCCTGCGGGCATTGCAGAAATAAGGACACTGATAAAAAAAATGAACCTTGAAGGAACTACCATCATCATGGCTAGTCATTTGTTGGATGAGGTAGAAAAAGTTTGTACCCATGTGGCGATATTGAAAAAAGGTGAGCTGGTAGCTACCGGAGGTGTTCATGAGATCTTGGCCAATGAAGATGTAGTAGAAATTGGCGCAGCTGATATGGCTGCATTGCACTTATTGGTTCAACAATTTTCAGGCTACAATAGTATGAAACTCGAGGGCAGTCTGATACAGCTTTTTTACCCCATTGGAACTATTGATTTAGAAGGGATTAATCGGCATTTTTTTAATGAAGGTATTGTACTCAATCATCTACAGTTAAAAAGAAAAAGCTTGGAGTCGAAATTTATGGAATTAACTAACTAAGCATAAAGAAATACTATGATCAGATTATTAAAGATAGAATGGCTAAAAATAAAAAACTATACAGCTTTTATTATTGTGAGTATTTTTTTTGTTATCGGTGTTGTAGCAGTTAATTATATCATATTTGTTGTAAACAATAATATGATCAGTCAGTCGCAGGCAGTTATTTTGACCGGTAAATTTTCTCCTTTTCAATTTGACAAAACCTGGCAAACCACTAGCTATGCTGCGGGATGGTTATTGCTTTTACCTGCTTTGATGCTGATTATTTTGATTACCAATGAATTTACATTTCGAACACACCGTCAAAATATCATTGATGGCTGGTCGAGGCTGCAGTTCATCCATGTTAAGATTCTGATGGCTTTATTGGTTGCTGTTTTCTCTGCCATCCTTGTTTTTTTTACTGCACTAGCATTTGGTTTTTCTTCTGGAACACCGTTTTCAACAAATGGAATTGCTCATGTTGGGTTTTTCTTTTTAAAAGCCTTATCCTATAATATGATTGCACTTTTGATAGGGGTGTTGATCAGACGCACCGGATTTGCGATTGGCGTTTTTTTTATTTATATGGGTGTCGAAAATTTCATTTCGCAATTGCTCGATGTATGGAGTGTAAGCTTGAGAAAAAACAATAATCTGGACCTTGGAAGTATGGGAGACTACCTTCCTATGAATTCAGCAGATGGGATGCTGACATTTCCTTCAAACCCTTTGAAGTTAATGGCAAAGGGCGTATTGCCAACCGATTATCCTTGGTTGGTATTAAGTCTGTGCATTGTTTACCTGTTAGTTTTTTATTGGGCAACGGTTAACCGTATGCTAAAAACAGACCTCTGATGGATTTAAGGATGCGACAGTTGATGCAGGGCGGATTCAATGGAAGGGTATAAAAAAGTAAATCCTGTTTTTTTTATTTTAGCGCAATCAACGGTGGTGCTTTTTAACACTTCAATACTTCTTTCACCCATCATTAATTTCAACAAAAACTTGGGCACATGCAGCGGGATATAGAATTTACCCTTCAGTTGATGAGCCAATTCAATCGTCAATTCCTGATTGGTTACCGGGCTAGGAGCTACTGCATTGTAAGTTCCAACAAGCTGTTCATTTTGGATGCCTTCAATAAAAAGCCTGCACAAGTCATCTATATGGATCCAGCTAACTTTTTGTTTGCCGCTTCCTAAAATGGCGGCCACTCCGAGACGGAGCGGTTTTTTAAATTCCGTCAATGCTCCCCCTGTGTTACTCAATACGATGCCTATTCGAAATTTTACCAGTCGGATACCCAATTGTTCCACCGGATCGATACTCTCTTCCCATCGTTTACAAGTTTCTCCAAGAAATCCATTTGCTGCCGGATCAGTTTCAATAAATGCTTTTTCATTTGGAGAACTATCTTCGCCATACCAGCCAATTGCGGATGCACTGATCAGTGTTTTTATGGAATGTGTATTGTTGCGTAAGGCTTTTAGTAGTAATGCGCTGCTCTCAGTTCTGCTATTCAC
>JBIIVV010000173.1:0-6736 GCA_044339235.1 Ferruginibacter sp. | reverse complement strand
TTTTCCGTTTAAATAAACCGAAAGATCGGGTTCGCCTTTTACTTCAATGTAGGCAGTTTGCCCAAATGTGATTGAGCTGGTAATAAGTAAAAGCGAAATGAGGATTAGTTTTTTCATAGTTATAAAATGTATTAATTTGGGCTTCTTTTTTTATTAAAATTTAGGTTTTCGTGTTGAAAATTATTTAATTTATTCGCATATTTCATCTACCCAACGACCGGTAATTTTTCCTTGATTGTCAATGCTGAAAACCGCGCCAATAGTGCAGTTATTGACCCCCGTAGAATCTACTAAATACCGATAATCAAAACCATTGTCAATGGGTTCGCCCAATATTCTTTTAACTTGCGACGTAGTAATAGCTGTGGGCATCAACTCGACCGCTTTGACAAGACTCTTAAAATCTTGGTGCTTTTTATAATGTTGTCCATATTTTACAACATCTTCTTTTGGTGCGCAACCAGAAAATAGTGCAAGTAGGAATAAGCAATTGATGTGTTTTTTCATTTCATTATTTTTTTTCTAATTTACAATATCTCGATAGTTCCTTTAGTTTTTCTCGCATTATTTTGTATTGTTCTTTATTTTTAAGTTTCAAAAGGAGCCCAATGTACTTGGAATTGTTATATAAATTGATAGTTATTAGTTTTGTAATTTTATTTTTGATTGTTTCCTTAATGGCTTCAGTTTTATAATGTAGTTCTCCGTTTTTTTTCAACTTAGCGCCTGATGTTGGGAATATTACTGTAACCTCTTCTTCATTACTGTTTTCATAATCTATGGTTTCTATCTGTATATTGCATTCATCAATGCCATAAGTTATAATTTTATATTTACTTAATTTCCCTGTTTTTATTTCATTATTTTGTATAAATAGCTCCCTGAATTCTTCTAGCTTTTCTTGATACAGTGATGACTGATTTTGGGCATTGCACGGAAGCAAAGTAAGGAAGAATAGTAGCAGTAATTGATTGTGTTTTTTCATTTGAGTATTCAATAATTTCACTCTTGAAAGTGGTTGTGTTGGTTCTTTATTTAATACGTTCTCCTTTTTTATTGATATAAAACTCATCTTCTCCAATACTTACTCTTGCAATACCATTCTTAAAAGAAAGAACTTTATTGTAAATTTGTGGAATTACTTCCTTGCCATTTTCATTTATGAATCCAAATTTATCATCTTCCAAGTCAAAATGAAAACTAACAACATATGCAAGTCCTTCGCTAAATTTCCCTATAACAGAATATTTAAAAGGAATAATTTCTGTGCCGTTTTTATTAATTATAGATTTTACGTAGCCTTTACTAACTTCGGCTCTTTCTCCATCAAAGGGTTCTGCAGTATCATATTTTATCTGTGTTATTTCTTTCCCATTTCCATCTACATAGCCACATTTACCATTATATTTTACTACTGCAAGTCCATTTGAAGTTTCTGAAATTTCATGAAACTTAAGGGGTAATATTTTTTGAATAGTTTCATCATAAAATTGGTAGGCTGTTTTCGATTCATCTATTAAAATTGATGCATATTTACCATATTTAGTTACAATATTATATTCAGGCTTTAAGTGTTCTCCTGTATTATTAATATAAAACATTTTGGTTCCTAAACGCGCTAATACTTTTCCTTTTTCATAATAATAGGCAAAAAAATCATAATTTAATGGTATAATTATTATGCCCCTGTTATCAATTGCGCCCCATTTTTTATTTATTTCTACAGATGCTAATCCAAATCTAAATTGATTAACATTGTCATATTTCATAGGTACTACTATTTTGCCCTCTTTATTTATAAATCCATATTTGCCCTCCTTTTTTACCGCTGCTAATCCTTCAAAAAAATAAGATTTGTAATCATATTTAAATGGGATAACTGTTTTACCTTCTTTATTTATAAAACCATATTTCCCATCTTTTTTTACACATGCCAAACCTTCATTAAAACTAAAACTTGAATAAAGTTCTGCATCGTATTGTAATGGAATTATTAGCGTTCCATTTTGGTTTATAAAACCAATTTTGTTATTTATTTTAATGCTTGCTAATCCGTCATAAAATATATCACAAGAATCATAAGTAAATGGAATTACCACTTTGCCATTATTATCAATAAACCCATATTTATCATTTTTCATAACACGTGTTAAACCTTCAGGTACAAAATTATCTACAGCATCATATTCAATTGGAATAATAATTTTCCCATATTTATTTACAAATCCCCATTTGTTATTTTTTTTAACCGAAACCACTCCGGTTCCATCAAATTCACTTACAGATGAGTATTCAAAAGGTATGACCATATTGCCTTTTATATTTATAAATCCCCAATAGTCGTTTATAGCAACACTGCAAAGTCCTTCCGAAAATGTTGCACTAAACGCATCATAGATTGCTCGAGATATTTTGTTCCCTTGTTTGTCTGAAAGACCATATTTACCATTTTCGAAATAGGTATCTAATTCAAAAGTTCCTTGGGAAAATACTGAAAATAGAGGAGCCAATAAAAGGCAAATTGTGATTAGTTTTTTCATAATATATTTAGATTTAGTTAGTAATAATTTTTTTATTTTACTTCATTTCCATTGATGTCAAATTTGAAAATTTTGCCTGACGAGTCAGTTGCTGAAAAATAATTATCTGAATACTGTATAGATTTAATGTTATCTTTCATAAAAATTATTTTTCCAGAACTAGTGATTACACCTTTTGCTTCATTTAATGCCACAAGAGCAACCCCATTATTTTTAAAATTAGATACAGATGTATATTTTATTTCACCTATTTCTTTACCATCTAAATCAATAAATCCCCAATTTTCATTCTCATTTTGCACAGCTGCAAAACCATTAGAAAAACTTTTAGCATTCTTATACTTCAATTTGGTTATTTCCTTGCCCTCTGTATTAATAAATCCCATACCACCACCTTTACCTGCTACTCTTGCCCTACCTTCACTAAAGTCTAATCCTCCATACATATATTTATTTGAAATTTTATTGCCTTGAAGATTGATGTAATACCTATCAGTAGTAAAGAAAGAATCGTCAGATACGTTGGCAAATCCTTCTTTAAAGTGAGATGCGTAATAATATTTGTAATCAATAATTAACTTCCCCTTATTGTTTATATATCCTTGTAATGATTTTAAAGGTGGATGCCCATACTCTCCTTTTTCAATAATTTTATGAACTACAGCCATTCCATTAGAAAATTTATTTACCAATTCAAATTGTGTTGGAATAATTTCGTTTCCACTTTTATCAATAAATCCCCATTCCCAATTATCGCTTTCTACTGCCGCTAATCCTTCTGAAAAACTTTCTATTTGGATATATTTTTTAGTGTTAGGAACAGCAATTTGATTATTTTTATTATAAAACACCTGATGTCCATTTTCTGTCACAACAGCCAGTCCTTCGGAAAAATCGCTTACATTAGTTTTATTTATAGGAATAATTACTTCATCGGAAGTATTGATAAAACCCCATTTTCCTAATTTCTTAACAGCAGCAAGTCCTTCATTAAATTCATGTGCTTCTACATATTCTGGTTTTATAATAACTTCCCCTTTAAGATTTTTAAAACCAAAACCTCCAGTTGTCTTATCTTGAAATAATTTAAGTTTTTTTTCTTGCGCATTTACTGTAAATGTTACCACCATTAACATGCAGATTGTGAGTATTTTTTTCATTTTACTTATTTTTTAATTTGTTTACTTGGCCAAAAATACGACCACTTTAAAGATTATTATTCGTTTTGCTTAAAAATGAGGGACAAAACCCCAACTGTTTACTGGGAAAGCACCACCCTAAAACCGAGGTCATCATTTATTTCCACAGGGCCGTAGCCACGGCGGAAGTTTACACTGCAATCCGAAGCTCCGAAGTCCCAACTACCACCGCGCACCATACGACTAGAGCCACTTTTGACGCCTTTAGGGTTGGTTTGTGCTTCGGCACTAAAGTCGCCATACCAGTCATTACACCATTCCAAAACGTTGCCGCTCATATCGTAAATGCCCAATTCGTTCGGTTTTTTATTCGCTACAGTCTGCGTTTGATTTTTACTATTTTCTAAATACCATCCTGCATTGTCCAAACTTCTTCCGCCACTGTATTTGGAGTCTTGGCTTAGTTTGCCGCCGCGAGCGGCATATTCCCATTCCGCTTCAGTAGGGAGGCGGTAGTTGGCATTCATTTTCTCAGAAAGCCATTCGCAGTAAGCCAATGCATCTTCATAATTTACGTTTACTATGGGGTGACTATTTATCCAGCCCCAGCTTGGTTTTTCGGGCATATTGCGCCCCGTAGCCTTGCAAAAGGTTTTCCATTGGGCTACAGTGGTTTCGGTTTTGGCTATTTTAAAGGTTTTTAAGGTAACTTGATGCGTGGGTTGTTCGTCTTTTTCTCCCTCCATTTCGGTGTCGCCCATAGTAAAAGTGCCGCCTTCAACAGTAATCATTTCGGGATAACTTTGGGCATAAGTGCTGGTAAATCCTGCTAGGACTAAAAGTAATGTAATTGCTTGTTTTTTCATTTTTTTCATTTTTTAATTTGTTTCCTTGGTCAAAAAAAATTCGACCGCTTTAAAGATTAGTATTCTTTTTGCTTTCAGTCAGTTCCCGCTAAAAAGCGGGACAGGCTGTCCCTCCTTCCTTTTTGCAAAACTCGTTTTTTTTAGCTTAAAAGGAGCGGGCAAAAAACCCAACTGTTTACTGGGAAAGCACCACCCTAAAGCCAGCGAAGTCAAGAAGGGATTTAGGTTCATTGCAAGTACGGGCAGTAACATGGCAATTTGTAGCTGGGAGGTTATAGCTGCCCCCACGTAATACTCTCCCAAAGCCCTTGCCAGATACTGTATTTGTTACTTTAGGGTTGGTTTGCGGGCTTCCTTTATACTCGTCAAACCAATAATCCATACACCATTCATATACATTACCACTCATATCGTAAAGACCCAATTCATTAGGTGTTTTAAGTCCAACTAGATTTTCTTCACCGCGAGAATTATCCCGAAACCATCCTACCAAATCGAGTTTTTGCCCACCACTATATTTATACCCTTTACTTTTATTACCACCTCGTGCAGCATATTCCCACTCGGCTTCTGTAGGCAAACGATATAATTTGCCAGTTTTTTTGCTCAACCAGCCACAATATTCCATTACATCTTCATAGCTTACATTTACTATAGGATTATTATCTTTCAAGCCGTAAATTGGGCTTTTGGGCATTTTTGTGCCTGTTGCATCACAATAAACCCTCCACTGTAATACCGTAGTTTCTGTTTTAGCTATTTTGAAAGTTTTTAGGGTGACCTGATGGGTGGGTAACTCGATTTTATTCCCATCCATTTCTGTATCGCCCATAGTAAAAGTACCGCCCTCTACTGTGACCATTTCGGGGTAGCTTTGGGTATAAGTGTTTGTAAATCCTGCAAGGATTAAAAGTAATGTAATTGTTTCTTTTTTCATTTTCAAATTGTTTTAGAATTTGTTTTTAGTACACTGTCTACTGGTAGGTAATTTCTCTTTCTGTAATCATATATTTAACGCTATCAATTGTTTGTATGCACTGCGTCCAGTTATTTTGCACGTCGAAAGCATATTTGTATTTACAAATAGTTCCGTCATTTGTTTTTAGTATTGGATTATTGGTGCTATCATATTCTGTTGTTACGATTGAAATTTCCTGCTCTTCATTTTTATAAACCGATTCTACTTCTAAATTGTTTTGGTTGTATTTATAAGTATAGCTTGACCACTCTATTTCTCCCTTAATTTTCACACTCCAAATTTCTTCCGATATATTATTATTTGCATCATATTCCATTTTTCTATTTCTGATGTCAGAATAATGTTTATTATTCTCTGCTATAAGTTGATTTTTTGAATTGTATTTGAATTCCGATTTGTCAATCAAGCATCCTGTTCTCTGGTTGTATGTTTTTGTTTTGATGCAATTTCCTGAATTAGTATAAATATATTTTTTTCGCAGCGTCTCCTGACCTTCTTCTGCTATGGTTTCAATGATTTTGAAATCAGCATCATATTTATACGTAGTTATCGATTTTTCGGGTAAATGGAACTGGTATTTATCAGGATTGTCAACACTAGATTCTATTATAAAACCCCTAGTATTAAAAGTGTATTTTGCTTTACTGATTGCTTTTTCTTTAACTAGATTCCCTAAACTATCCTCGGCAATATAGGTTGATTGTGCTACCGATAAAACACTTCCTTTTAGATTCTGTTTTTCAATATCTGTTTGGCCTATTGCTGAATAAGTGGCGAGTAGGAGTAAGGAAAGGATAAAATGTTTTTTAATAAAACTCATAAATCCTCGTTATTTGTTGGTATACTCTGCGATCTTTATCTTCACCAGGTTTATAAAACTCGCTTGTACATTTTGTCCAATTCTTATTATTGTCATACTCATAGTCAAAATCTTTGATCCAACCTAATTTGCTGTTCTTGTCATAATCCATATTTATTTTTATATCTCCTAGTTTATTATACTCGTAAGTATTAAAAGTTGAATAACCGACATTGGAACGATCATATGTTCTCTTCGTTATTTGCCCAATTGAATTGTAATCATACTTATATTTATGATCATAGTATTTCTGGCTAACCGTGTAATATGTAATCTCTGAAACCCTGCCATTGCTTAAAGACTGAACTTCTTTTATTTTTTCTTTAGATTTAATCGTGATCGTGGAAGGCGAA
>JBIIVV010000029.1:0-22596 GCA_044339235.1 Ferruginibacter sp. | reverse complement strand
ACCACTCTTGAAAATAAGGAGATCTCTTTATCAAACAAAAACCTGAAAAACAATTTGGTCCAGGAAGTGTGGAAAAATAAGGAATTGTAAAAGGAGGGGGCTCCTTCTCTTATCTGCGGAAGCCGATTCCAAGGTACAGATGGAAAGTCATGGTGCTCATTGTGAAAGCCTACATTAAAGGCCACCGCATTTAGCGGACCATAATAACTATAGGTTTCCTGTTCGCCATGGGTTAAATAATGTTCCTGTATCCAACGCGCACCCAAGGGATGGAGTCCTACAGAAAAGAAAAAACTCAATAGTAAAAATGCGAATGCTTTGGGTCCAAGAATAAAAATAATCAGGAAGGAGAAAGTGATTTGCACCGCCCAATTCAGTGCTACCCAACTGTCGAATGGTTTGATTTCTTTAAGCCTATTGATTCTAAATACTTGAAACAAAGGGTAGAATAATAACCACAATACTTTTCCAATAAAATAATTGTTGATCAGCTTTGCTTCCCATTTGTTTGGCAGATCAGCATCTAATTCATGTACTCCCTGAAAAGAGTGATGCTTGATATGGTATCTTTCAAAAGACACTGAGCTGGGAAAAATCTGCGGAATATTAGCAAAAATACCTGCCAGCCGGTTGGCTTCCGGTTTTTTGAAAAGCAGCCTGTGGGCACATTCATGTATCATTACAAACAAGGCATGGTCTGCAAAAGCCCCTAATAAATAGGCAGCGCCCACTACAATCCACCAGGATTGAGCGCTTACCAAACCGGCCATTATCACCTGAAAACTTACCAAGCCGATGATGGCAAGAATAGTTAATGGATTTTTTCCTATTAGCTTCCTTATACCCGGATGCTGTTGGAGGATTTCTTTGGTTCGGATACGGTGTGGCTCAGATAATTCGGAGAACACAAAATTTTTTTTCTGACTCATTACTGGAAATATATTGAATTTTTAAATTAAACTCCTCTCTTGATTCATTTATTATCCTTCCATTGAAATATTTGTTCAACAATAGAAGCTTTTTAGGTGAATGGAATTAAATTGCTAATGCATCACCGGGTCAATAATATATTAAAAATAATTAATGTATTAATTGTGATCTTTCAATTTTGCCAGGTTATTGTCCTGCATTTTAATAATTACTTGATTTACTGGATATCATATTAGCTAAGCAAAATTAATCAATTAGATCTTTATCTGACAAATGAAAAATTATTGAATAAATGAAAATGACCATCCGTCTAACGGATGGTCTTCTGGAGCCATAGGCCAGCAAATTATTATGTGAGCACAAGGTTAAATTTCTATTACTAGAAATACCCTTTTCTGGTTGATATATTGTTTACAATCTAAGATTAAATTTCCAGTTTCTCTAATATCAGCAAGGCCTCCATTAATTTATTCCAAGCTAATTGCCATTCTTCTTTAGCGCTATGTATCTTTTCATGGTGGTCAATACCTAGATTTTCTTTTTTTTTCATGAAGTCTTCCAGCTTTTCAAGTGCTTCACGGTTAAGTTCTGTTAGTTTATTTTTTGTATCCATTGGTAAGATTTTTATGTTCAAAAGGTACGAATAAAAGATTGCCTTTACAACTGTATATTTGAGGGTTGAAAGGAGGGGGATGATATTTTTCTAAATGAAGAGTAGCCCCCAAATATTAAAAATTATCGGCTTAATCCATGATCCACTACATTTGTAATAATTGACTATCAATTAAAAAATATAGCAATAAAGTCCTGGTAATTAATTTTGCAACTATTATAGTTGTAATATAAGAGCCTATTCATTTAAAAAAATATAAAACAAAAAAAATGGCAACAACAAAAATTACAGTGAATAACAATGGATCTCTGAAAATAGAGGGAGATTTTGAAATCTTGGATAGAACAGGTAATTCTTATGATCTAGGAGGAAGGGAAGTAGTGGGTATTTGCCGCTGCGGGTTATCTAAGAATAAGCCTTTTTGCGATGGTGCCCACAATGGTCATTTTGAACATGAAGCCCAGGCATTTGCCTTGCCTCCCAAGAAAACGAATTAAATAGGGTGAATGGTCAATGGTGAATGGGCAATCTTGCGTAGGTAATTTAAAATCTATTCCAGATTAACCATTCACCATTCTCATTGACTCTGCTGCCATTTTTTGGTTAAACTCAAAGGTTAATTGCTTGTGATTTACGATGTCTACAATGGTGCCAATCAAACAGAGGCCTCCTGTAAAAAAATAGAGGATACCCATCCCTATTTGTCCTACCACAAAGCGTTGGATACCGCTTGCTCCCACAAATCCCAATAGGCAACAAAGTAGAATGGTATCCTTTTTTTTGCGCTTACTATTATAGACTGCGATAAACAATTGTAATTTATCCTCCTGTAAATTGGCAGTAATGGATTGCAGAAACATTAATTCATCCTGTTCTACTGCCGGAATTTGTATCATTAAATTAGTGTTCATAAGGTTGAGATTATTACTATTGTAAGATAATGTTTAATTAGGTTTGAAAAAATTTATTAGCTTTCAGTCAGAGGGCTTTAGTTAATTATTTTCTCATTTTTCAAGTTAAATAGTTGGTGTATTCTAAAAAATATAATTACCACTGCAGGTAGGCCCATCCAATGTGATTGAAAGGATTGCCAAAATTGAAAATGTAATGCAGAATGTATTGAATGTCCTATACCGCATCCTGGGCAATGGCTAAATCCTATGTTGCTTAAAATGCAAAGTGAAGGCTGGGTGGTTTCGGCATTCATAAAAAAAAGTGCCAGTAAGCCCGATATCCAAACCATTAGTTCTAGGTTTTTTATAGTCCATTTTTTTAAGTACTGATATATTAATGGCTTCATCATTTGTCGAGTGGGTTATTCATTTACAGGGCCTTCTCCCTCTTTTGCATTGATGCGGTTATCTGGCAATTTTCCTCGCTTGTAAATGATCAGTCCGTTCAAAAAATTACGTAGCACTTGATCTCCTGCTGCTACAAATCCTGGATGGTCCTCATTTCTAAAAAGATCACCTAGTGCACCCTTGGTCATTTCAAAATCCACTAGAGAAAGTATATGTATAATATCTTCATTGTGAAGTGAAAGGGCGACCCTTAGTTTTTTTAAAATATCATTATTGCTTAACATGGTATGCCTTTTTGATGAAGCGTTTTTTTATAAAAAATTATCTAAATATAACTGTTCCAATAATTTTAGTAAGGTCTATTTCCATTTTTTTTAAATGCTGGTGTATTTGTAGTAACACAAGTTGTTCTTCTGCGGCCTGCGTTTTTTCAAGGTCTCGTTGGTTTTCATCTATCAGCCTTTTTATCTTTCTTAGTTTAAGGTAATTTACTGTACTGAATACTTCTTCTTTGTAAAGATCTTCACGGGTATCAATTTTGCCTTCATATACTTCTTTCCAATTTGGACTTATTTCATGGTCATAGTCCATCACTTTCATAGCTAGTTGGCGAATGACATTGTCTTCGTGGTAGGTAAATGTTTTGGCGGTGGGTTCCAAGCCTTCATCATACCAAGCTTTGTAGGTTTTAATTAGGTCAATTAGATTTTTATTGTCGATGAGCTCCTCCAATTGGTTCTCTTCAATTTCTGTAAAAACATGATCGGCTACGCGTTGCTGTTCATCCCATGATTTGAGGCCGAATTCTAGTAAGCTTCTAACCATCGCCCTTTCGTGTGGCTCATCCTTATAAAGTAGGGCTACCGCATCATCTTCAATTTCAAATGGCTGACCATTATCTACAGCTGGCTGATTAGCCGATTCTCGGCTGGCCCTGTTTTCCTCTTTGTTAACTTTTTCACGTATAAATTTATTGACCAAAGCATGCAAACCGGTTTCTTCAATTTTAAGTAGTTCTGCACATTGTTTGATATAATCCTGCTGTTTGGTAAAATCTTCTGCTTTATTAATTTTAGAGATGGTTTCCGCTACCTGGTTCACTACGGCAGATTTTTTATTGCTGTCAGCACCCGCATCTTGAAGCATTACGCCCAACTGAAAAAGAATAAAGTCTTTTTTATTCTCAGCCACAAATTGGGTGAAGGCTTCGGCACCCACTTTATTGACATAGCTATCGGGATCTTCCTTATCTGGTATCAGAACTAGTTTTACATTCAGACTTTCTTCTAAAGCAAGGTCGAGCCCCCGCAAAGCGGCTTTGATACCGGCACTATCGCCATCATAAATAATGGTTAGGTTATTGGTGTATTTTTTTACCAGTCTCAGTTGGTCGGGGGTAAGTGAGGTTCCTCCACTGGCTACCACATTTTCAATGCCTGCCTGGTGAAGTGAAACCACATCCGTATATCCTTCTACCAATAAACATTCATCCGCTTTATCAATGGCCATTCTGGCAAAATAGCTGCCATATAAAATTTTACTTTTTACATAAATTTCATTCTCCGGGGTATTGATGTATTTGGGTGCACGATCATTTGTTTTTAAAATCCGGGCACCAAAGCCCAGCACTTTACCACTTTGGTTGTGAATTGGAAAAATGATCCGACCTCGGTAGTTATCCACGGGACGCTCGTCGCGGATGGCTACTAGTCCGCTTTTTTGCAACAGCTCCAGATTGTATTGGGCATTAATAGCTGCCTGGGCAAAGCTATCGCGGGCCTCTGGGTTAAATCCTAGTTGAAATTTCTTAATGATCTCTTCCCTAAAGCCTCGCTGCTTTAAATAACTTAGGCCAATATCTTGTCCATCCTCGTTATTGAATAAGTAATCACTAAAAAATTTTTGCGCAAAACCATTGATGATAAATAAACTGTCGGCACTGAGTTGTTGCAATTTTTGCTCAGGCGTGGATTCTGTTTCCTCTACATCTACATTGTACTTTTGAGCTAGCCAGCGGAGCGCTTCTACATAACTATATTTTTCATGCTCCATCAAAAAACCAATGCTATTGCCACTCCTGCCACAGCCAAAACATTTGTAAATCTCCTTTGCCGGGGATACGGTGAAGGAAGGTGATTTCTCATTGTGAAATGGACATAATCCTAGGTAACTGGTGCCTCTCTTTTTTAATTTAATAAAAGAGCCAATGATGTCAATAATATCGATCCTGCTTAGGATCTGTTGTATGGTGTTTTGTGATATCAATTATATAATTCTGGTTTCTGTTTGGGCAAATGTAACAAATGTTAACAGCCATATGCTATACTTTACCTATATTTTAGGGAATCAGGGCCTGTTTTTATCAATTTGCAGAAGTTTTGTGAAATTTTATCGCTCAATGGATTTGTATTACCAACAAACTAATACCTTTGTTTCCTAAATTTTAATGAAATGACAAAGTTTTTCTTTTTGATTATTTTATGGAGTATTACATTTACCATTGATGCTCAGGATATTAAAGACATTAGAAACTATAGCTTACTCGGACAAACCCAAAAAGGGAAAGATGCGGTAGATAAGTTTTTATCGGTTCCTAAAAACGCATTAAAACCAGAAGGATGGTTTTATAAAGGGTTGCTTTATAATGAAGCTTCAAAGGATTCTACCAAATCAGCCATTCAAAATGGGGAGATGAAGGCAACTGCTTTTGCTGCCTTAAAAAAATACAGAGAAATGGACCCTAAAGCTCCGCTAATGGAAGAACGCAATAATTCGACCATTTATGACCTTTATGTTGGTTATTATTCGGATTTGGGTGTAAAGGCCTATCTCGCCAAAGATCCTGCGGCTGGGTTTGATTATTTCAAAAAAGCCTTGGAAGTCCATGATTATATTGCTTCAAACCAATTGATCGGCAACAACGGCTTTAAATTTTCCGCACTCGACACAACCTTAGTTTTGTATTCAGCCATTGCTGCCACAGAAGCTAAAATGTTGGATGATGCAGCTGCTTTTTACAAGCGATTAACAGATGCCGACGTTTCAGATCAACAGTATATTGATGCTTATCAAGTTTTGGCTGAGCGGTACAAAAATAAAAAAGACAAGGCGGCCTTTGCTGATATTATTGCAAAGGGAAAAAAATTGTATCCTAATAACAATGAATATTGGATTGCTTTGCAGATTGAAGAAGCAACTGATGGCGTAGGCAAACCAGAGATTTTTTCGAAGTATGAAGAATTGATGGGTAAGATTCCTGGGAATTACACGTTATCCTTCAATTATGGGGTAGAACTTTACCGCTACATCTATTCTGATGAAATGCAGAAAGCCAATACTTCGGAGTATAAAAATAAATTACCCGAGGTGATGAAAAAGGCTATTGCAATTAATTCCACTAGCGAAGCTAATTTCTTATTAGCTAATTTTTATTACAACAATGCAATTGATATTTCAGAAGAAGCTAGAACCTTAAAAGCGGTTAAGCCGGAGGAGTTAAAAAAGAAAAAAGACCTACAGACTCAATCAGACCTTGCTATGACTCAGGCAATACCTTATGCAGAAGCTAATGTTGATTTATTTGCAAAGATTGCTAAACCCAAGAGTTCAGAAAAAATTAATTGTAAGCAATCGCTAAGCATTTTAAAGAATATTTATGAGGCAAAGAAAGATGCTGAAAAAATAGCTATTTATGATGCTAAGATCAAAGCATTTGACTAAATCATTTTAATGATTTAAAAAGGCAGCCTGTTCAATGCAGGCTGCCTTTTTGTTTTATAAAGTGTATTCGCTTTTTGTATTTAAATAAGGAAAAATAATTACCCAGCCTCTCTTGAATGAACTAAAACTTCTTTAACTCTTTTACTAGCATATTGGCAATGATAGCATGGCCCTTGTCAGAGGGATGAAGCCCATCGTAGGTTATATCGATTGCATTGATAGGATAGGGATACTCATCTGTTTCAGGATTCAATGGAATTCCAATAAAGGACGGGTATGGGTATTTTTTATAGTAACCTGAGATGGGGTCTTTTAAGCGCTTGTATTTTACCATTTTTTCTTGGCGTAAACTTCTTTTTTGGTATAGGTCAACGAGTGCAAAATGTTCGTATCGAGCGATTGAATCAATGGCACCTGCGAACTGAGCAAGTGTTTGCCCTTTCTTTTCTTTGTAGGAACCGTATGCATTGTTTTTCATATCACCAATGTATATAAAATCTCCACGTTGCATAGGAGTAATCAAGATGATTTTGGCTTCACTGTTCAAGCTTCGAATCTTGTTGATGATAATACGATAAGCACCGGACAGCGTTTTATTACCCGTATTGTTTGTATAATCTGCAAGGGTGCCAATTGCTCGACCTTGCCACCAATCGTTGGTGCCCAATAAAATGGAATATACATCTGCGGGGGGGATGGCAATTTTTTCAATATTTTCTGCAATGCTTCCCGAAGTCCAGCCATTATGCCCCTGGTTAACATACTTGATATAAGGGAGCTTTTCAATCACCCTGGTCATATAGCCTTTTGTTATCCTATTACCCGTTTCGTTGGGATGTTCGTTTAAATAAGTGATGGAGTCTCCTATTGCTACCCAGGTGATCTCCTTTTGGGAGAAAGAACTGACGATTACTACGATAATGAATAAGATTAAAAGTTTTTTCATACTATTTTTTTAAAGTGTCGTTGTCATTTTAAACAAGAACAATTTGAGGATTAGATGTAGATTAATTTTAGCTAAATGTCGGCTTTTTTCACTTATTCTCTTCATTAAAAAACATTGCTGTAAATTCGTGTGCTTATTAATATTGTTATGGATTTTCATCTTGCATTTACTCCCAAAAAGTTCCCAACAACAATTCGTCATATTGATAAATTATTGTTGATAGGCTCTTGTTTTACGGAGAATATTGGCACAAAACTCAAACAGCATAAGTTTGCTGTATTAGAAAACCCGAATGGGATTTTATTCAATCCTATCAGCATAGCAAAATCAGTTCATTCTTATATTTCAAATCAGCCTATCATGGGAGAGGAGTTGTTTTATCAAAATGAATGCTGGAACAGTTGGGAGCACCACAGTCGTTTTTCCCATCCTGATAAATCAATTTGTTTACAGCGAATGAATGAATCTGCAGCGGAGGCCAGCAACTATATTTTAAAAGCAGAATGGATATTCATTACATTGGGTTCTGCCTTTGTGTATGAACTGGAAAATCAGCAGGTGGTTGCTAATTGCCATAAGGTACCTACTGATCAATTTCAAAAAAGACTCCTCAGTGTAGCGCAAGTAATTACAGCTTTTTCAAAAATGCTGGATGAATTATCGATCGTGAATCCTCGTGCAAAAATAATTTTCACTGTTAGTCCAGTTCGTCATTTGAGAGAGGGGTTTGTAGAAAACAATCGGAGCAAAGCCGCCTTGATACAGGCGGTTCATCACTTAGTCGATACTAGAGAAAATGTATTTTATTTCCCTGCTTATGAACTGGTGATGGATGATTTGAGAGATTATCGCTTTTATGCCGAGGATATGGTTCATCCTAATTATGCCGCTACCAATTATGTGTGGGAAAAATTTGTTCCGACCTGTATGGATGACGATACACAAATGGTAATGAAAGAAATTAATCTTATCAATGCAGCAAAAAGTCACAAGCCCTTTCAACCCAGTTCCCAATTGCATAAAAAATTCTTGAACACGCATTTGCAAAAGTTGCTGCAGTTGAGCAAACAATATCCTTATATTAATTTTGAGGAGGAGCTGGCTTATTTTCAGTCATAAGAATCGAAAACTTTCATTATTAAAAGGCATGCACCTTTTACTTGACCAATATAGGAATTGGTTTCGGGGGTATTTTAATGAACTCGGTCACCCCGTATTTCCATTTCATTCATTATTTTTTTTTCATATTCAAGCCATTCTTTCCATCTTTTCCTGACTTTTGTTTTTGGGAAGTAGGTATCACAAAGCTCTATAAAAAGGGTATAATGCCCGGCCTCGCTTTCCATAAATCGGCGATAAAAATTCCTCATGTAGGCATCGTCCAATCCTTCACTCAATCGTTTAAAACGCTCGCAGCTACGAGCTTCTATCAATGCCATCGTTAATAAATGATCTAGCATACGTTCTTCGGGGCCACCACCTTTTTTTTGAAATTCAATGAGCTTATTTACATAAATATCTTTTCTCTGTTTTCCAAGTGTCAATTTTCTTTTGTGAAGTTCTGCCAGTACCATCCGGAAATGGCCCCATTCTTCAGTTACAATTGGACTTAATTCATTTACGAGCTTTTCTTTGTCAGCGTACCGCTGAATCAATGTGATGCAGGTGGTAGCTGCCTTTTGCTCACAATAGGCATGATCGGTCAATATTTCCTCCAGTTGCATTTCAGCAAGGTTTACCCATCGGGGGTCGGAGGGTAATTGAAGCCCGAGTATATTCTTTACATCGACAGGCAGTATTTCCATCCTACAAAAATAAATGATTGCAGGATAATAGCGCAATTTCGATTGGGGCTAACAATTTGATATTTTACATTTTAACCAAGCTTTTACCAATTAGCCAACACTATTTTGGGCTGGTAAGCTAGGTTTTGTTAATTTACAGCATAATTTATTTCTAATGAGAATCTTGCCTCTGATTATTTCAACTGCTATTACAGCCGGATTGGTTATAACGTTGAACACAACGATGTTGCTTCCTGCCCCCTTGGGTAAGTTATTGAGCCCCCAGCATGGGGTTTGGCAAAATGCGGAAAGCAGTCATGCTAGTTTCAGTGAAGAGCTGAAATTTCCTCAGTTAGGCGGTAAAGTGGAAGTGTACCTTGATGATCGGTTAGTACCGCATGTTTTTGCTGAAAAAGATAGTGATCTTTATTTTGTACAGGGTTTTTTACATGCTAAATTCCGGTTGTGGCAAATGGAATTGCAAACCCACGCAGCAGCAGGAAGGGCGAGTGAAATTGTAGGTAAAATTGCGTTTAAGCATGATCGTGAATTCAGGCGGCTAGGTATGGGATTTGCAGCGGAGTCATCATTAAGACAAATGGAGGCCGACCCCCAGACCAAGATGACTTGCGATGCTTATACCGCTGGTGTGAATGCCTATATCGCATCGCTAACAGCAAGCTCCCTACCATTAGAATATAAACTGATGGGCTATAAGCCCGAAAAATGGACTAATTTAAAATCTGCTTTGTTTTTGAAAAATATGTCAGAAAATTTAGCTGGCCATGACAATGATTTTGAAATGACCAATGCAAAAAATTATTTTAGTAAAGAAGATTTCTCCAAACTATATCCAATTCGCCAAGACTCTTTGGACCCCATCATTCCAAAAGGGACTGTTTATGACAAACCCTCGCTTGCGCTAAAAATCCCTTTTGATGTGGATTCGGTTTATACTAACAAAACCGATCTTGCAGTAACTACCCAAGAGGAAAAGCCTGATAAAAGTAATGGTAGCAATAATTGGGCTGTAAGTGGAGCTAAAACTAAATCCGGTTCACCCATTTTGTGCAATGACCCTCATCTGGGTCTAAACCTTCCTTCACTTTGGTACGAAATGCAATTGCATTCGCCCCGTCTCAATGTGTACGGGGCTACTTTTCCGGGTGCTCCGGCCGTAATAATTGGTTACAATGATAGTTGTGCCTGGGGTGTTACCAATGGAGGTAGGGATGTGAGGGATTATTATGAAATTAAATTTAAGGACGATAGTAGGCGGGAGTACTGGTATGATAGTGCTTGGAGAAAAACAGAATTTAGGTATGAAACTATATTGATCAAGGATTCAGCCAGCTATATAGATACAGTGGCCTATACAGTTTTTGGTCCGGTAATGTACGATCCCTCATTTAGTGGTGGGAGGGCTTCCAATTCAAGGTATTTTTCTGTGCGATGGAAAGCGCATGACAAAAGCAACGAATTAAAAACATTTATCCTTTTAAACAAGGCGCATAATTATCAGGATTATTTGTCCGCTATCAGTAATATGAAAACTCCGGGCCAAAATTTTGTCTTTGCTAGTAAAACAGGAGACATTGCAATTCGTACGCAGGGAGAATGGCCGGCAAAGTGGAATGGGCAGGGTGATTTTATTATGCCTGGAACGGATAGCACTTATCAGTGGCAGGGTATGATCCCCTTTGATGAAACCCCTTTTCAGTTTAATCCTGCTAGAAATTTTGTAAGTAGTGCCAACCAGGATCCTGCAGATTCCACCTATCCCTATTATCTTGGAAGAGGATATCCTTTGTATCGGGGAATTATCATTAATAGACGTTTACAGGCTATGAGCAATATCACTCCAAAAGATATGATGGCATTGCAAACCAATAACTACAACGTATTTGCAGAAATGGCGACGCCATTATTATTGAACCATATTAATGAAAATGGATTGACTGCGATTGAAATAAAATACCTCAATTTATTAAAGGCTTGGGATTTCACAAACGCTCCTTATTCACGCGGAGCCACGGTGTTTGAAGTAGTATGGTCAAAATTCAGCCAAGTGGTATATGACGATGACTTTAAAAACGCCCCAGCTGTTATTTTGCGTCCTTATGATAGTAATTTATTGCAAGGCGTTTTGAGTGATCCAGCCTATCAATTTTTAGATAATATTGAAACTATTCAAATAGAATCATTAGCAGATGATGTATCAGCTGCTTTTAAAAAATCAATTGCAGAACTGGAAAAAGTTCAAATGGAAGGAAGGCTTGAATGGTCAAAATACAAGGATACTCGGGTGAGTCACCTAACCAAACTCGAGCCGCTTAGTCGTTTACATTTGACCATTGGAGGAGGAACCCACAGTATCAATGCTACAAAAGCAACCCATGGACCGAGTTGGAGAATGATAGTAAGTCTAACCCCCAAAACAGAAGCCTATGGAGTATATCCGGGTGGTCAAAATGGCAATCCAGGTAGTCGATTTTATGATAATTTTATTGACCATTGGGCTTCCGGAACTTATTACCCCCTTTGGATGATGGCATCGGGAGAGGAGAAAGATAGCAGGGTACAATGGAAGATGTCTTTTTCTAATTAACCGATTTAAAATTGGTCAATGTTGTAAAAGATTGGTTTGTCAATTCATTTTTAGATTTTTAAATTTATTTAGGTATGAAGTTTATAGTCTCCGTATTATTGATCGCCTTGCTAAGCCTAGCGGTTTGTTTATATTTACCCTGGTGGACAATAGCTATCGTTGCTTTTACAGTAACTAGCTTAATTCCTCAAAATCCAGTAAGGTCCTTTTTGGCTGGTTTTCTGGCTCTTTTTTTATTGTGGGGAACTTTGGCATGGACTATCAGCAGTAACAACGAACACTTGCTAGCAAAAAAGGTTGCCATGATACTTAAAATGGGAAGCCCTGCAATATTGATTGTTGCAACCGCATTAATAGGTGCATTGGTTGCTGGTTTGGCAGCGCTTGCAGGAAGTTATGTACGTCGAAAATAAAAAGATGTCATCTCAGTTTAATTATGGGGGTCATCTAAAATCTTTTTATGCGGATATTGTTTTTTCTTTTTTCTTTTTTTCTTGCTGGAAATATTATTGCACAAAAAATTGCTGGTACTGTATTCAATGAGAAAGGCGATTTATTGCCCTACTCATCCATTACCGTTAAAGGGTCATCAATTGGTGTTAGTGCTAATAACAAGGGTAGGTTTATGATCTCCCTTTCTCCCGGAAAATACACTTTAGTTTGCCAGCATATTGGCTATGCTTCCAGTCAAGAAGACATTACCATTACTTCTCAGGATAAGGAAATGTCTTTTGTTTTATCTAATCAAAAACTTTTGTTGAAGGAAGTAGTTGTGAAAAATACTGATGAAGATCCCGCATATGCTATTATTCGTGCTGCCATAAAAAAAAGGAATTTTTATAACCATCAAATTAGTGCATTTACTTGCGAGCTGTATACTAAAAACATGGTAAAACTCCGCAAGCTGCCCAATAAAATATTTGGAACAAAAATGCCGGAAGATCGTCGCCAAAATATGATGCTTGATACGACGGGGCAGGGAATTATTTATTTGTCAGAATCCATATCCTCGGTAGCAAGATTGCTGCCGGATAAGTTTAAAATTGATGTAAAAAGCAGCAGGGTAAGTGGTAGCGGAGGATTTGGTTTTACTTTTCCTACTTTCCTTTCTTTTTATCAAAACAATGTAACTGTTTTTGCAGAAAGATTAAATCCCCGCGGCTTTGTTTCACCTATTGCCGATGGTGCGATTGGTTATTACAGCTTCAAATACCTAGGTAGTTTTTGGGAAAACGGAAAGGAAATAAATAGTATCCGGGTAAAGCCCAGGCGAAATTATGAACCCCTTTTTTCTGGCATTATCAATATCTCAGACTCGGATTGGCGTATCCATAGTGTGGATCTGCTTTTGACTAAGAAGTCGCAGCTGGAAGTGATTGATTCTTTACAAATTACTCAATTATATATTCCGATTGATAGTGATGTATGGTGTGTTAAAAACCAATTGCTGCATTTTAGCTTTAACCAATTAGGGGTTGATGCGGTGGCAAATTTTGTCAATGTTTATTCTGATTACAATATTGAACCAGTGTTTGCAAAAAAGTTTTTTGATAAAGTGATCATTCGTTATGATAGTGGTGTCAATAAAAAATCTAAAGCCTATTGGGATTCCGTTCGACCTATGCCACTTGAAAAAGAAGAGGTAAAAGACTATCTGGTAAAGGATAGTCTTTTTGAGGTGAAAAAAGCCGAGTCGCTCACCAAAAAATCGATTGATTCTTTGAAAAAAAGGCAGGGTAAATTTCATCCTTCAAGGGTGTTTTGGAAAGGGGTTAACCGAACCCATTACAGCCTTTCAGGCAATTATCGATGGGGGATTACTCCACTTATTAAAAAATTTGAATACAATACGGTAGAGGGTGCAGTAATCAATTCAGCGGCTTATTTTGAGAAACTTATTTTAGCAAATAAGCAAAGACTTACCGTTCGCCCCAATATTCGATATGGGTTTTCTAATGGGCATTTAAATACCTGGCTCGATATGAGTTTGCAAAATCGAAATCTTGATTTTAATAAAAAGTTGAAAAGGCATTCCTGGAATCTTTCGGCAGGTAAAAGGGTTTCTCAGTTTAATAAGGAAAGCCAAATTTTACCATTGATCAATTCAATTAATACACTTTTTTTTGGCACTAATTTTTTAAAAACCTACGAAAATATTTTTCTTAACGTTGGCTTTAGCAAGAAATATGAAAGTGGCTTACAAGCAGCAATAAGCGCTTTGTATGAAGATCGGATACCGCTTTCCAATACCACCAATTTTACATTTCACAAAAGAGATACCATTCACTTTACTCCCAACTATCCATCCGAAAAAATTAGTGCAGCTGATTTTACCCGACACCAGGCGCTGATCTTGAGTTTTGATGTAAGTATCAAGCCAGGCCTTCATTTTATACAGTATCCAAATAGGAAAGTACCAATTGATTCAAAATTGCCCACCTTTAGTTTTAATTATACGAAGGGATTCAAGGGTATATTGGGCAGCGATGTCAATTTTGATAAGTGGCGATTTAGTGTATGGGATAATAAGAATTTAAAATTGGCAGGTACATTCCATTATAAGATTGGAGTGGGTGGTTTTATTAATCGAAAGAATGTATTTATTCAGGATTACCAGCATTTTAATGGTAATCAGTCCATACTTGCGGGTGAATACCTGAACAGTTTTCAATTGGCTCCTTATTATGCCAATAGCACTACGGCAACCTTTTTCAGTATTGTTCATTTAGAGCATCATTTTAATGGTTTGGTGACGAATAAAATCCCCTTCTTTAATCGCTTGAACTGGAATATGGTAGCAGGTGGAAATTCATTTTTTATCAATCAGTCTGATAATTATTCGGAGCTTTTTGTGGGTTTTGAAAATATACTAAAAGTTTTCAGGGTTGATTTTGTTGCCGCTTATCAAAATGGGCAAAAAGCTACAGCAGGTATCCGGATCGGAACGGGAGGTTTGCTGGGTGATGGGATAAAAATTAGAGGGAGGTAAAGGCTTTAAATAGGTTGTATTGGATTCTATTAAATGCCAAAATTAGTATACTTGCAACATCAGTTTTTTATAAGAGCGGTCAAGTTGGCAATGGGTTATTTTCGCTTCTTTATTATATTTAGTTAATGGACATCTTTGTTCAACGGTCTAAATGAAACAGTCTTTTTCATACCTTTGCTTATATTTTTGGTTTGCCCTGCAAGCATCCAATTCATTGATTAGTCGGTAATATTGCCGGTTGAAAAATCAATTTTCTGTCGAAATACAGGATCAAAAAATAACTTTATGGCATTACTTCATAACCGTGTATCCCAAGCGGAGTTAAAAAAGCTACTGTACGAAGAAAAGGAGCATCGTACCACCATTTCATTTTATCAATATTTCCCTATAGCCGAACCCCTTCAATTCCGAGATGAATTGTATAGGGCGCTGAATGTATTAAAAGTGTTTGGCAGGATCTACATTGCACAAGAAGGGATTAATGCTCAAATAAGCGTACCCGATAGCAATGTGGAAGCTTTTAAGATTTACATCAACTCCATCGAGCCTTTAAAGGGATTACGGCTGAATATAGCTGTGGATAATTCCATTCGTCCAAATGAAGCATCTAGCCATGGTAAATCTTTTTGGGTATTAAAAATTAAGGTTAGGGATAAAATTGTTGCTGATGGCATCCATGATCCTGCTTTTAGTATGGAGAAGCGGGGGAAGTATGTAAACGCCGGCCAAATGAATGACTTGCTTCAGGATACCAATACCATCGTAATTGATATGAGAAATCATTACGAATATGAAGTAGGGCATTTTGTAAATTCATTGGAAATCCCCAGTGATACCTTTCGGGAACAGTTGCCAATGGCGGTGGAAATGATGAAGGATAATAAAGACAAGAACATCATTATGTATTGTACCGGGGGCATCCGATGTGAAAAAGCAAGTGCGTATATGCTGCACAACGGATTTGACAATGTTTTTCATTTGGAAGGAGGAGTCATTCATTATGCAAAACAGGTGAGGGAGCAGGGATTGGAAAGTCAGTTTATAGGAAAAAACTTTGTATTTGATGATCGGCTAGGGGAGCGCATTACCGAAGAGGTGATTGCTAAATGTCACCAGTGTGGTAAGCCTGCTGATACCCATACCAATTGCAATAATGATGGTTGTCACTTATTGTTCATTCAATGCACTGCCTGTGACCAAAAAATGGATGGTTGCTGTTCTGCTGAATGCCAAACTGTTTTTAATCTTCCCATAGAGGAGCAAAAGGAATTAAGAAAAGGGATTGAAAAAGGCCAAATGGTTTTTAATAAAAGTAGGCAAAGGCTAAGACCCCGACTGGATGAAATTAATCAGATACCAAAATAATAAATGGATGTATTGTTTTCAGAACTACAGTAACTATCCAGCTTTATAATTCCACCGCTCAATACCTAATCAGCAAAGCAAATTAATGGATCCATTTGATGCAAACCGGATTGGGTATGTTTATTCGTTTATTCGTATCTGTTAGTAACCCGGTTTTTTTATCGATCTTAAAAATCACAATATCATCGCTTTGCTGATTGGCCACTAGTAAGAAATTGCCGGTTGGGTCAAAGTTGAAATTCCTGGGGGTTTTTCCCATACAGGACTGTTCACCTACAAGGGTGAGTTTGCCCCTTAGGGTATCAATTTTAAAAATGGTAATACTATTGGAGCTGCCACGGTTGCTGCAATACAGAAATTTGCCATCAGTAGAAACGTGGATGTCTGCACTTCCTATCACCCCATTGAAATTGGCTGGCAATGCGCTGATTCTTTGAATGTTTTGGAGCTTACCAGCCTTATAAGCAAAGGCGGCCACTGTTCCAGTAATCTCTTCAATCAGATAAGCAAAGCGATTGCTAGGGTGAAAGTCAAGATGTCTAGGACCGCTTCCACCAATAGATTGTGCGAATGCAGGATTTGCTGCGCTCAAAACACCTTTGCTATTATCAAAATGATAAATCATTACTCGGTCGGTTCCCAAATCGGGCGTAAATAAAAAATCATTATTAGGTGAAAGTATGGTTGAATGAACATGAGCCGCTGCCTGTCTTCCTTTGTTTGGGCCACTACCTGTATCCTGAATGAATTGTTTTATTTCACCCAGCCCCCCATTTTTATTTACCGGAAACAAGGCAGCACTTCCGCTAGAGTAGTTGGCCGCAAACACCCATTTACCAGAATGATCAACGGCAACATAACAAGGATGTTTGCCACCTGAAAACTGTTGGTTGATCAGTTGCAGGGTTCCTTTTTCATTGTCAAATGAAAAGGCAGATACGCTACCTCCAATTCCAAATTTTGTACTATCGGCATTCTCTGAAACTGAATATATCATCTTATTATTGGAGGATACCGCCAGATAGCTGGGATTGGCAATTTTAGTGGAACTTACAAAACTATTGTCGCCGGTAGATGAATTAAAATTGTAGACATAGATTCCCTCACTTTTTCCAGACGTGTAGGTGCCAATCAATAAATAGGTTTTACTTTGAGTAAAAGCAATACTGAAGCAACTATTCAGTAGCGCTGCAATCAATAATCGTTTTACCATTATCTGTTATTTTTATTTTGGGCTGATTGAAGTTTGGTCCTTATCGATCAAGGGGGCAATTCAATTAATTAGGAATTAAAAGTATCGCTTTGTTTGTAGTATAAGAATTTCAAAACTAGCAGCTATTCAAACAAAGAGTAAAAATTTTTAAAAATGCGGCCTAGGTATTTTTAAATACTGGGGCTAATCTTTTTCAAAGCGGTTACTATTTTCTCAAAATTGTCATCTTCACTCAAGTCTTGTGGGATGAATTTTTCTCCAATTACTTTTTCATATAATTCAATGTATCGGTTGCTGATAACCGTAATCCATTCATCACTCATTTCAGGAACCACTTGTCCCTCCTTACCCATAAAATTGTTTTGGATTAGCCATTCCCTTACAAATTCTTTACTGAGTTGTTGTTGTTTTTCGCCAGCTGCTTGTCTATGTTCAAAGCCATCGGAGTAAAAGTACCTGGAACTATCGGGGGTATGAATTTCATCCATTAAATAAATCGTGTCGTCAATTTTGCCAAATTCGTATTTGGTATCTACCAATATTAATCCTTGCTTGGCAGCTAATTGTTTACCTCTTTCAAAAAGTTGTCTGGTATATTGTTCGATGATTTCATAATCGGCTTCAGCGACAATTTGTTTTTGTAAAATATCTTTCCGGCTGATGTCCTCATCATGTCCTATCTCGGCTTTAGTAGAGGGTGTTATAATGGGCGTTTCAAAAAAATCATTTTCTTTCATATTGTTGGGCATGGATACCCCACACAATTCTCTAATACCCGCTTGATAAGTTCTCCAAGCATGTCCGGTTAAATTCCCCCTAATCACCATTTCAACCTTGAAGGGAATGCACTTTTTTCCAATAGCACTGGTGGGTGATGGGGTGCTGATTAACCAATTAGGGCAAATGTCTGCAGTTGCGTTGAGCATAAATGCAGCTATTTGATTTAAAACCTGTCCTTTGTAGGGTATCGGTTTTGGTAAAATGACGTCAAAAGCAGAGATGCGATTGCTCGCTATCATTACTAGCCATTGATTTGCTATATAGTATACATCCCTTACTTTACCACTGTAAAAGCCGGTTTGATCGGGAAATTGGTAGTTTGCCATTTTGCTAAATTACAAGCATCCTGATTATTCACCCAATTAATAACAGATAAGATTTCAACAATCGGTTATAAATATATTTTTCAAAAAAAATAACATTCCTTAATTTGTTATATATTTAACATATAAATTCATCTATATGAGAAAAATTGCTTGTTATGTGATTGCTTTTATTTTGGCAAACATTATTACCCTGGGTGTCTTCGCCCAAAATAACATTATTAGTGGCAATGTTGTAAATAGCCTTTCCAAGGAAACAGTTTCAGCCGTTTCTATCACTGTTAAGGGTGGGTCAGTTGGTACGTTTACCAGCGATAAAGGAAATTTCAAGTTGTCAGTTGCACAGAATTTACCCTTTACTTTATTATTTTCTTCTGTCGGGTTCAAATCGCAGGAAGTATTGGTTCAAGCTGTTGGGCAGTCTTTGAAGGTGCAATTAGTACCATCGAATGCATTGGGTCAGGAAGTGGTTGTGTCGGCAAGCAAGGTGGCACAAAAGATAATGGAATCGCCCATATCTATCGAGCGGGTGAGTTCAGCAAATATTCGAAATTCTGCGGTTTCTTCCTATTATGACATATTGAGTACTTTGAAAGGGGTAGATTTTACTACTTCCTCTCTTACTTTTAAAACTCCTTCTACTCGCGGTTTCAATGGTAGTGGTAACACTAGGGTAAATCAGATTGTGGATGGTATGGATAACCAGGCTCCGGGTCTTAATTTTTCTGCCGGTAGCGTTATAGGTCTTTCTGAACTGGATGTAGATAATATTGAATTATTGCCAGGAGCATCCTCGGCTTTATATGGACCAGGGGGTATGAACGGTACTATACTGATCAATAGTAAAAATCCTTTTAAATACCAGGGCCTTTCTTTTCAGGCTAAATTAGGAGTTATGAATACGGATTCTCGATATCAAGCTCCTTCACCTTATAATAACTGGTCAATTCGCTTGGCGAAGAAGGTTTCTGAGAAATTCGCATTTAAAATTGGGGCAGAAATTATAGCTGCCAAGGATTGGTTAGGCCATGATAAACGCAATTATGCTCGAGGTGGAACTGCAGCAAAAGTGATTCCTGGAGATAGGGCCACCGATCCGAATTATGATGGTGTAAACGTGTATGGTGACGAGACTACGGTTGATATCAGGTCAGCTGTTTTAAATACGATCGGTTCTTCTGCTGCTCCTTTTTTGAAGAATTTTATCAATAATTTGAATGGAGGTCTTCCGATCAATGTTTCTAGAACAGGATACAATGAAAATGAAATTATTGACCACAACACCTATAATTATAAGCTGTCTGGCGCACTGCATTACAAAATAACTCCTTCAGTTGAGGCTATTTTGTCTGGGTATTGGGGAACAGCTAATACAGTTTATACCGGAAGTGAGCGCTATAGCTTACGGGCTTTAAAGATGGGTCAGTACAAATTAGAACTTAATCATAAGAACTGGATGATTAGAGGGTATACAACCCAAGAGAATTCAGGCGAAAGTTTTAACGCAACGGTTACAACTCGTTTATTTAATGAAAACTGGAAACCAAGTGGTGGTTCCACTGGATGGTTTTCTCAATATGCGCAGACTTATTTGGGTGCTCGCTTAAATGGAATACTTGATATGGATGCCCATACCTTAGCAAGAAATTTTGCAGATGTTGGTAGACCCATTCAAGGAAGCGCTATATTTAATGAGGGTTTTAATAAAATCAGAAATATACCAATTGGTGCTGGTGGAGGTTTGTTTGTAGATAGAACCAATTTATATATGGTAGAAGGTCAGTATAACTTATCTGAACTTACCGGTAAGGTTGCGGATGTATTGGTTGGGGCTAACTATAAAAAGTATGCTTTAAATAGCCAGGGAACTCTGTTTGCAGATGGTGGAGGTGTTATTGGTATAGGTGAATTTGGTGGATATGTTCAGGCTTCAAAAAACTTTTTTCAAGAGTTCCTTAAATTGTCATTAAGTGGTAGATATGATAAAAATGAAAACTTTACAGGTCGTTTCACCCCTAGGGCAACTGCCTTGTTTAGGGTTGCAAAAAATAAAAATCTGCGGTTGAGTTTCCAAACTGCCTATCGCTTTCCAAGTACTCAACAACAATGGATCGACCTAGATGTGGGGTCTAGTACAAGATTGTTGGGGGGCGTTCCATACTTTCAGCAAAAATACAACCTCAATTCCAATACATATCTGTTGAGTGCTTTGCCATCAGTAACTACTCCTTACCAGGTTACTCCTTTCAAACCAGAGTCTGTGAGAACCTTTGAATTGGGATATAAGGGGCTTGCATGGGAGGATAAGCTATTAATTGATATGTATGGATATTATGGTCAATATCAGGACTTTTTGTCTCGTACATTGTTGGTACAACCTAAAGCTACTTATACATTGGCTAGCATGGTTTCTGCAATCGCTTCAAACATTAATGTTAGCAATGTGGCTAATATTTATTCTATTCCCGTTAATGCTCCTTCAAAGGTTAAAACTTATGGATTTGGTTTGAGTTTAGATTATAGACTTCCAGCTGGATTTATTATCAATTCCAACGTATCCTCTGATAATCTAAAAGATGTACCAGCTGGATTTAACGCCTATTTTAATTCACCAAAATACAGAGCTAATCTTGGTTTTGGAAATTCAGGTTTTGGAAATAAAAAAAGATTTGGATTTAATGTTTCCTATCGCTGGCAGGATGCTTTCTATTATGAAGCTGAATTTGCAAATGATAATTTACCTGCTATTCATACAGTGGATGCTCAGTTTAGTATTAAGCTTCCTTCAACTAAATCAATTATAAAACTAGGCGCCAACAATTTACTAAATCAGTATTATGTAAATGCAGCAGCTAATTCCATTGTAGGTGGATTGTATTATGTTAGTTTCGGATACAATGTATTCTAAGGATTCTAAAATTTATCATCGTTTTAAAATTTATCAAAATGAAAATATTTAATAAAATAAAAATGGCAAGTTTAGTGGTACTGTCTACTTGCCTACTCCTTTCAGCCTGTAATAAAGTTCCGCTTGATCCAGAGCCGATAAAGGCTCCCGTACAGGATCAAACACCCACTCTGGCAACATTACTGGATAATGCTGAATTTTCATTTTTAAAAGCAGCGGTTGTAAAGGCAGGATTATTACCCAATTTAGCTTCTACTACAGCTCGCTATACCGTTTTTGCTCCTACCAATAATGCTTTTATCTTGTCGGGCATTCCAAGTGAGGCAGTCATTAATGCGCTACCTGCCGCTACGGTTGCAGGATTGGTTAGTTATCATGTAATTCCACAAGTAATCAATGCAGCTAGTATTTCATCAGATTTCCCCAATTTTGAATATCCGACTGTTTTAAATCCTACTACCGGAACTGCGGGATTTAACCCATTGGTGAGGTTAACTACTTATCCTAGCCGACGTGGAGCAGGTGCCTGGGTTAATAATATACCTGTTACTGAAGCGAATGTAAATGCCGTGAATGGGGTATTGCATAAAGTATATACGTTAATATCTCCACCATCTAAATATATTTGGGATTCTATCTCAGCAAGTAGCGACTTAACTTATCTGAAAGCTGCCATTATTAGAGCAGATAGTGGAGTAGGAGCTGCTTCTCAATTGCAAACAGCATTGAAAAGTTTTGGAGTTAATTTAACTGTATTAGCCCCCACCAATCTTGCATTTCAAACATTGCTGACTGGTGCAATTTATCAGTCATTGGCTCTACAAGGTATGCCTCCAGCAACTGCCTACCCAACTGCCCAATATTTAGCATCTACTCCTGAGGTATTCAGCAACCCAGCATTGTTTGGCGCATTGTCTGCTCAAACTGTAAAAGGGATTGTGGTATATCATATTTTAGGCACTTCTATTCCAGGTATCAGGGTATTCTCTGTCAACTTGCCAACTACAGCAACTGCTATTAAAACACTCTTAAATGGCGCCATAGCTGTTCATCCTGGCTTGTTGGCTCAAGCAACCTTCTCTGGTCCATTTGTAGGGGCCGCTACCTTTAAAGGGG
>JBIIVV010000172.1:0-6838 GCA_044339235.1 Ferruginibacter sp. | reverse complement strand
TCATCCCAATCGTTGTCCGTTACCATATTTTTAAGTAAACGGATAGTGCCAATATTAAATGATTTTTTATAAATGAGAATTCCATTACTAAAGAAGGAGATTTCAGTGCTGCCGCCTCCCACATCAATGTATAGGTAGCTATGCTCCTTGTCCATATTTTCGGCCACATGATTTTCATAAATCAATCCAGCTTCAAAGTCGCCGGATATTACCTCGATTTCAATTTCGGTTTCCAGTTTCACCTTGCGGATAATGTCTGCCGAATTTTTCGCATCTCTCATTGCACTGGTAGCACAGGCTTTAATATGTGTGACATTGTAGGCATTGCATAAATGCTTGTAGGCCTTCATAGTTTGTAGCACCATTCCAATTTTGGGCTTAGCTATAATCCCTAATTCAAATACATCAAAACCTAGTCGCAACGGTACCCTTACCAAATTTAATTTATTAAAAAAATGGGCCCCTTTTTGATCGGTAGTTATTTCTGTGATTAACAGTCTTGCTGCATTGCTGCCTATATCGATTGCTGCTAATCTCATGTTGTCATTTGCATTGGTGTTGAAAATTCGATTATCGGTCAACAGATTTGTTTCAATAAATGGAGCGATAGCAACCTCCAGCTATTCTACAAAGATAAGTGTGAACTGGGCTTTACCTAAGTAGCTTTGCTGTCAATTAATTTTATGTGGACAATTAGTTTGAATAGAGCTGGGCATTATGGAATTGGGGACATTAATGAATCAGTTTTCGGTTTAAATAATTGTAGGTTTCAACCTGTGATCTAATTTTCTTTGTATTTCTAGGATTAATGTACTGGTTGGATAGCTGATTATCCAACTTTCTGGCCTTGATATTGTCCGATAATTGAATGAGTAATATATCTTTCAACTCCTGCTGAATCGCTTTATTGAAAATAGGACAAGCTACTTCGATGCGGTGGTCAATGTTTCTAACCATCCAGTCGGCCGAAGAAATAAATACTTTTTCATCTCCATTATTGTGAAAAAGCATAATTCGAGCGTGTTCGAGGTATTCATCCACGATGCTGATTGCCTGAATCGGATGGAAATACTGTTTATTTTCGGTAAGCATGCAAAATATACCTCTTACCACTATTTTGATTTCTACGCCGACTTTTGCAGCTTCATATAATTTTTCAATCAAGAATTCATCACTCAGCGAATTTACTTTCAGCAGGATGGACGCTGGCTTACCAGCTTTGGCATATTTTATTTCTTTAGCGATTAGCTGCATCAGTTGATTCCGCATGTTGGTAGGACTTACCAAAAGCGTTTTGCAGGCGCTTAAAAATTGAATTCTTGTTTTTGGCTGTTCTAAATAATGAAAAACTCGGATTACATCGCCCATGATATTTTTATCGGCTGTGAGTAGGCAATGGTCTCCGTATATTTTGGCAGTGCGTTCATTTAAATTACCAGTACTTACAAATCCGTAGTGAAGGGGTTTATTATTTACCACTTTTTTAATCAGACAAATTTTGCAATGCACTTTCATATTAGGTACGCCTATCAGTACTTTAACACCAGCTTCCTCGAGTTCGTCTTTCCATTCGAGGTTAGCCTCTTCGTCAAACCTTGCCCTTAGTTCAATCACAGCAGTCACGTGTTTGCCATTTCGAACAGCATTGGTAATGGCATTAATTATTTTGGATCGAGGGGCCAGCCGATAGCAGGTAATTTTAATACTGGTTACTTGAGGGTCAATGGCGGCTTCCCTGAGCAGATCGGTTACACTATCGTAGGAGTGGTAAGGAAAACTTAGTAATACATCCTTTTTTAAGACAATGTCCGATACTTTAGTTGCATTGATCAGTGCTGGATGTACAAATGGTTTTTTTCGGGTACTTTTTTGTTCAAATACAGCTTCTGGAAAATCAATAAAATCCTTGAAATTATGGATCCTTCCCCCTGGTATTAGGTTGTCTTTTTCAGAGAGCCCCAATCTTTTTACCAAATAAGTGAGTAGGGAAGGGTCAATATCTCTGTCAAATATAAAGCGGACTGGTTTTCCTTTTTTTCTATTTTTTATCCCCTTCTCCAATTTTTCCATTAAAGAGGTGGCTACATCATTGTCAATATCAATTTCTGCATCGCGGGTAACTTTTATGATATGGGCTGAAAAAACATCATAACCAAAAAATGAAAAAATATAAGGAAGGCAAAACCGGATAACATCTTCCAGTAAAATAATGTGCTTTTCATTTTGTTTGGAGGGCAAAATGACGAATCTGGGCAATCGCCTTGCTGGTACAGAAACCAGGGCAAAACGTTGGGGAATGCTTTTGTCTTTTTTTGACAATTTACAGGCCAGATAGATCGATTTATCACTAAGTGTAGGAAATGCCTGTATGCTTTCAATCATTAACGGCACAATATTACTCCTGATTTCATCATTGAAATAGGTAGTAATAAATTTTTGTTGAACCCTATTGAGTTGCTTTTCATTGATTAGGAATATCTTTTGTTTTTTTAAATCCCTAATGATTTCATTCCAAATGCGGTCAAACTCTTTCTGTTGTGCGATTACTCTTTCCTGGATTTGTTCTAAGATCATTTCTGGAGAAACTTCCAAGTGCATATTAGCCTTGTTACCAAAGGCAATCATTCGCTTGAGTGTAGCTACCCGTACGCGGAAAAACTCGTCTAGGTTATTTGAGAAAATACCCAAAAAACGAATCCGTTCTCTTAGTGGAACAGTTTCGTCAGCCGCTTCCTGTAACACCCTGCTATTAAAAGATAACCAGCTGATATCTCTTACAATCACTTTCTGTTTTACCAATGGACTTTTTTTATATTAATTTTTCAAAATTAAGGGGTTCAATGAATAAAAAAGGAAATGAAGGTTAAGTTTTTGTTGTATTTAAGACTCAGCGCTAGTGGGTTGGAGGGGTTGCCTATTATAATAGGGTAGTGCAAGTAGTGAAAGAAAGCCTACTATCAGAATGATACAAAACTGAGCAATCCATTGAAGTAATCCATTTGCATATCCGTGACCTTCGTCGATGCCATATAAAACCATTACGCCCATAATAAACCATTGGTAACTGCCTATTCCACCAGGGGTAATGATCATACCAATACTTGCAAATGCCAACACAGGAAAAGCTGCTGCAATTGGCAGATTGGAAGTTTCGGGAATCACAAAAAAACCTAGGTAGGTGCCAGCAGCATAACAGCACCATATAAAAATACTGTGGAAAATAAAGGCTGATTTATTTTCTAAATTTTTAATAGAGCTGAGTCCTGCTCCCACGCCGCGAAAAAGCATATTGATTTTTTTAACAATGCCGATTTCACTGTACCGATTAAAAATAAATTTCATTAAAAAATACAATATCACTATTACGGCAACTAGTAGCATCAATTTTACGAATAGTCCCATGCTATTGCCCGATAAGAAATTATTTTGAATGGTAGTTTTCGCATATGCCCCAATGATAGAAGCCTGGCTGACTATTGCAATAATGAAAACAATTAGCAGCGATACCACGTCGATTGCTCTTTCAACTAAAATAGTTCCAACCAATTTATCGGCCGGCACTTTTTCATACTTGCCCAAGATGGTACATTTTAGCACTTCACCCAATCGGGGTACAGCCAAATTGGCTAAATAACCTACCATTACGGCAAAAAAAGTGTTTAGCAATCTAGGGGAATACCCCATTGGTTTCATCAATATTTTCCATCGGATTGCTCGGCTAATATGGCTAGCTACCAAAATAAAAAAAACTGGAATAAATAGTATAAACCTAGCTGTTTTGAGTGCTGTTTTGCACTCCTGCCAGTTTTTGTCACCCATTTTATGAATACTCCACCACACCAAAAAAATACCGAGTCCCAAAAAGAACAGGTATTTCAAAATCGTTAGTAATTTATTTTTCATAATCCTTTACAAAGTACGAAGTTAAGTCGAGAAAAGGGCTAATAACAGTTCAATTGGTGAATGGTGAATAATGGTGAATGGTGAATCAAAATTTTGAGCATTCAACATGCCAATTGATTTATTGGAAATTTGGTTATTGTAATGGTGTATTTAAAACAAGGTTATCAATTAGTCTTACTTCATTTATGTATGCAGCCACCAAGGCCACCAGTGCTGATTTTCCATCCCAATATTGGATTATTTCAAGCGTGTGGGCGTTGGCAATAGCAACATATTCGACTTTGAATCCTTGTTTAGTCAATATTTCTTGAGCATTGCGTTGTAATTGAGCTAAGTCTCCTTCCCTAAGTTTTTCTTGTATGGACTGCATTGCCCTATATATATATGTTGCTTTTTCCCTTTCGGCAGGGGCTAGCCTGCTATTGCGACTGCTCATGGCCAGACCATCGGGTTCACGTTGAGTAGGGCAAATAATTACCGTGGTATCAATATCCAGCAAGGAAATCATTTTTTTTAATACCATGCATTGCTGGAAGTCCTTTTGGCCTAGGTATAATTTCCCTGGGGCTACAATGTCCAATAGGCGTTGCACTACTTGGCATACTCCCTGAAAATGACCGGGCCGAAATTCGCCCTCTAAAATGGAGTCTAACAACCCCAAATTGTATTGTTGAGTGGGGGAACTGCCATTTGGGTATATATCGGCAACGGAGGGTAAAAAAAGTACGTCACAGCCGGCCTTTTCTAATTTTAAGATGTCGGCTTCAATGGAGGAGGGGTATTTTTCAAAATCCGATTGCTCTGTAAACTGGGTAGGATTTACAAAAATACTTGCAATTACCAGTTCATTTTCTGCCCGAGCAGTTTGAATCAGGCTGATATGGCCGTTGTGTAGTGCCCCCATTGTTGGTACAAATCCAATGGCGTTTCGCTCTATTGATTTATTTACAATAAAGTTGGTAATGTCGTTGGGGTGTTTAAATAGTATCATTGAGTATGATTGAGTTGCTTCAAATGTAGTTGTATATTGATTTTAAGAAATTTATCGTAACTTTGCCGCCTTTAGGAAAACTACGATATCCTTTTAATCTAGCACAAATGTCAACAAAAAAAAGAATTTTATTTATTGCCAATGAAATGTCTCCTTACGTAGAGCTTACAGAGTTTTCGGAGATCATTAATAAATTGGCCATAAAATCCAATGATAGCGGTATGGAAGTTCGTTGTATAATGCCTCGTTTTGGCACTATTAATGAAAGAAGGCATCGGTTGCATGAGGTGGTCCGTTTATCGGGTATTAATGTTTCAATAGGGGGAGATGATTATCCGTTGGTGATAAAAGTAGCATCTTTACCCAATGCAAGGTTACAGGTTTATTTTCTAGATAATGAGGACTTTTTTAAGCGAAAATCCGTTTTTACGGATGAAAACGAAAAATTCCATGATGATAATGGACTGAGAACAGCCTTATTTTGTAAAGGAGCGCTGGAAACGGTAAAGAAATTTGGCTGGCCTCCCGATATTATTCATTGCAGTGGCTGGATGACGGGATTAATTCCCATGTTTATAAAGACAGCCTATAAAAAGGAACCCGTTTTTAGCAATTGTAAGGTTATTTATACAATTGGTGAAAATACCTTCAAGGAAAAGCTGGGAGCTGATTTTCTCAAACTTGCCGCAATCAATGAGCAGGTTACTAAAAAGGAGTTGGATTTTTTCAAGGATACCAACAATGCGGCTATGTTTAGGGGAGGCGCTGCTTATGCAGATGCCATTTCCTTCGGTGCTGCTAATGTAGATAAAAAGCTGGTAGAAGAATTCAGTAAGATAAAAGGGAAAAAGACCTTGCCTTTTAATACTGAAACTGATTTAACAGACTATTTACAATTATATGACGACCTTGCCAAGTAGTAATTAAAACCAACCCAAATTCTTTAAATTTCGTTTTTGTGCAAAGAAAATATCTATGTTTATTAGCCGGATTGGCTTCTGTTGTTTTGTTTAACTGGAATTGTACTAAAATAGATACCACCGAATTGGGTGGAGACCTCCTGCCTGCAGTAGACAATGTATCTACATTTGCTGATACCCTTTTAATTGATGCTTCTAGGGAGCAATTAAATGAGGATGATACATTTAGGATTAGCCGTTCTGAACCCCATCTTTTGGGTAATGTCAACAATGATCCTATTTTTGGCAAAACAAAGGCAGATATTTTCGTTCAGTTAAAACCCACTTTTTTCCCCTATTACTTCGGAAATCCCAGTGACACGATCAATCCTTTTATTAATTCTAAAACGCATTACGATTCAGCATTTCTTTGTCTTTCTTATACCGGTTTTTATGGTGACAGCGCTAAGTCACAGCATTTTAAGGTTTACCAGATGGATGAAGGGACTACAAATTTTTCAGATTCTGTTTTCCATTACTTCAGCTTTCAGCCCAATAGGCCTTTAACCAATTTAATCGGTGAAGCGACAATTTTCCAACCGGATATAAAAAACCTTGTCTATTTAAATACTAGCAAAAAAGATTCAATCTCTGGACAGATCCGTATTAAACTTACTGCATCATTTTTGAGATCTTTGGTGATTAATGATACATCGACCAATAGTCCTTTTTACAGTGATTCTCTTTTCAAAATAGCCTATAAGGGATTTGCAATAGTAGCCGATGGTCCAAGTTCGGCCAACGGATTGTTTTATATTAATTTAGGCGATTCTACCACCAGGATTGAAGTGCATTATGTGGCTGGGAATGCTAATAAATTGGATACGGCATTTTCATCTTTAAGGTTGTCAACGGGTAATTCCTTTAATGTAACCCCTTCTGCAAATGCCAATTTCGTGCTGAGAGACACTAGTACTTCTCAATTTCCCAATGCCCCTGATCCTACCGCATTGTATATTCAGTCAGCACCAGCTGGTTCAGCTAT
>JBIIVV010000028.1:0-22786 GCA_044339235.1 Ferruginibacter sp. | reverse complement strand
GATAAATTAGTGATTGGTATCGGAAGAAATGTAAATAAAGTGCCCATGTTTAGTGAAGAAAGGCGCCTGAACTGGTTGCTGGAGATCTACAAAGATGAGCCGAAGGTGACGGCGGTTGTTTACGATGGTTTAACTGTCAACTGCTGTAAAGCTGTTGGAGCTAATTTTATTTTGAGGGGTATCCGTTATGTCAACGATTTTGAATACGAAAAGGCAATTGCTGATATGAACCGAAGCATCGACGGTCATATCGAAACGGTCTTTTTAACCTGTTTGCCCCAATATACCTCAGTAGCCTCCACCCTGGTTAGAGATGTCTTGAAAAATGGGGGAGATGTCTCCCAGTTTTTACCAGCAGTGGTGAATGAATCTATAAAGAAAAATGGGTAATGATTTTCGTTGTATCAGATTGGTACAACTTATTCTTTCGACTCCCTAAATCTCTCCACTATTTCTCTTATAGAGGCATAGGTGTTTTCCAGTGGCTCTTCAATATCCTTCATATCTATCCATTTTATTGCGGTTATATGCTCTTCCTTTTGGGGAACTAGGGATTGTTCACCCGAGCAGCGCATATGAAACCAGTGGGTAGTTTTTATAAAATGCTTTCCAAAAGCCGAATACGTGTGGTAGGTACAGCCTATCTTCTTTTTTAATTGCAGCTGTGTTACAGCGGTTTCTTCTTCTACTTCCCTGATAGCTGCTTGTTCAAAATTTTCTCCCTTTTCTACCTTTCCTTTGGGCAGATCCCATTTATTGAGGCGGTAAATAAAAAGGATTTGTTTATGATCGTTTTGTACTATTCCTCCAGCAGCTTCAATTAGGTCAAATTGTTTAAAAAATTCTTTTTTCAGCTCATCTAGGTCAGAATGGAGCAGTACACCGGCATGAAAGGCTTCTTTTTTAATTTCGTGCAGTAGGGACTTAATTGCGGGTCCAGACACTTCATCTATAAAAATAGCATCTGGGTGGTGCAATATTTCTTTTAGTTCGGTATCAATCTCGTTGCAGAGATAGACCGGTTTGTCATCAAAGTAAATTTTTAGGTACATATAATTTGAATTAATTGTTTGGCTTTAGTACCATTAGTTGTAGGGATTTCAGCTAGCAAAATGAGGAGCTAACAGGAAAAGCGAAAGTCTAATGGCTTTTTTTATTAATTTGCAGCATGACAAATGAAAAAGCTACGGCTGAAAAGCTACTACAAATTAATGCAATTAAATTGAGTCCGCAAGCTCCCTTTACTTGGGCAAGTGGTTGGAAAAGTCCAATCTATTGTGATAATCGCAAGGTTTTATCCTTTCCTTTCAGTAGGGATTTTATTAAAAGCGAAATGTGCAATGTAGTATTCGAGCAATTTCCGGATGCAGAATTGTTGGCTGGGGTTGGTACGGCAGGTATTCCCTGGGGAGCAATGGTATCGGATCAGTTAAAATTGCCCTATATCTATGTCCGACCTAAACCCAAAGAGCATGGAATGGGCAATCAGGTAGAAGGGGTTTATGAAAAAGGAGCAAAAGTGGTGGTGATAGAGGACCTTATTTCTACAGGAAAAAGCAGTCTGGAAGTGGTAGAAGTTTTGCGTAAGGTAGGTGTGGAAGTAATTGGGATGGTGGCTATTTTTACCTATGGGTTTGATATAGCCGAAAAAGCTTTTTCAGCAGCGGGAGTACGTTATACTACGCTGACCAATTATAATACATTGATCGAATTAGCGGCAGAAAAGGGGATTGTAAGTGCTGAAGAGCAAAAAACTTTGTTAAACTGGCGGCAGGATCCAGCTAATTGGAATGTTATTTGATACCTTGAAGGAAATTAACAGTAAAATTATTTTATATGAAGTCTATTAAATTAACGCTATTGGCATTGGTTGGATTGGTTTCCATCGCCTTTGCACAACAAAAAGCAGTACAAAAAGTAGTTATTAAAACCCCATCTGTGCAATGTGAAATGTGTAAGGATAGGATTGAAAAGTATTTGAGCCGGGAACCAGGTGTAACAGCTGTAAAAGTGGACTATAAGAAAAAGACCACTACGGTGAGTTATTTAACGGATCGAAACGATCTTGAGCAAATTAAGGCGGCGATAGCCAACGTTGGATATGATGCAGATGAAGTTACAGCAGAAGAAACTTCTTATGCAAAATTGCCTAAATGCTGTAAAAAGCCTGCAGAAAAGAGTCCTTCTGTGGCTCCTTAGCTTCCCTGCTACAACTAGTTATTGGATAAAAAACACCCTTTGAGGTGTTTTTTTATGCCCTAGAATATCGAAAATTTTTGCTTGCTTTCGTATTGTATTGGAAAACTTTTTGAAATTCGCCCCTTTCTTATCTTAATGGTACCAACCACTTTGAGTGCCACCTCTTTGCTAAAAATAGCATTAATGCTATTTTTTAATAGGTTCTTCATGTCTACTTCCATTTTTACAGGAATGGAGAATTCGGCCTTTTTAGGAATTGAAACCAATTGGTCATGTGAAGTATGTCCTAGGAAATTATTATCCACAAAAACATCCAGTTCAAATTTGTTTAATTGTAAGCCAAAGCTATTGGGGTTAAAAAAAACAAGGTCAGTTTTAAGGGTGCTGGTTGCCAATCCCAACTTATCCACCTTGAAATTTCTAGTCTCCCGGTATTGCATTTCTTTTGGACTAGCGCAGGAGAGCAGCAATATTGTCAGTACTAGGTAAATGCTATAACAAGCGGCCGGAAATGGGAATAGGGGATTCTTCAAAATGATTGGTTTAATATGCAAGGTAAGCAGTTAACTGTAAATTATAAATTTTACCTGCTCAAAAGACTACTATCATTTTTAGTATTTGGCTGATTTTTACTCAAAAAAGCGCCAAACAGTAAAACTATTATTATTAGTTTATAATTATAAATATAAATATTTGAATATCAATTTTTTATAAATTTTAAATTAAATAAAATAATATCAAATTATAGATTTAATCATCAATAATTGACTAAATATAGCGATCCTTCTTTCATCTGTCTATTTTATAAATAAATAGTATTTAATTAATTGATTATCAATAAATAGTGAAGTTTATATTGTTTTTAATATTGAATATATTCAGTATGGTGATTATTTAAATATATTGCTTATAGAAATTGTTATATTTTCGGTTTATGTTGGCTCTGGGTACTCAAGTAATCAATTTTACCTTTTTTTGACTGGCGGTCTTTAGAATGGCTTGGTCAGTAAATAATGGGATTTAAATTTTATCCTGTAATAATGGCATATCATATTGCTAGCTGTTTTTCTCCATATTTCATGAAAAATGGTCAAACCTTTTTTTCAAATAGTCAGTCAGAAACCTGGCCTTCATCAAAATAATTGAATCGGTTTTGCCTAAAATTGGGAGGCATCTGTTGCTGGATTTCCCTAACTGAATTACAGATAAATCCAAACTAGTATCCAAATATGAACTTTTCAGAAGGGGATGAAAGGTAGTTTTATTGAATAAGTTCAAGATCGGATTTTTGGGGAAAGTGGATTCTGGATAGTAAATGGACCTGCTTCATCATCAACTCATTCATAGGATGAAACTGACTCCGTTAATTATTTGGGGGCATACTGATGGGGTCCCCTTAGCTCCGAGCACTAGAATTAAGTACCCCCTCAAAGGCAAAGCGGAACTGAAAATACCATAGGAAGCTATCTATGTAGCGCTTGGATGATATGAATGGAGCTTTGTCCTTGTCAGAATACTTTAATGCAGCTAATGGGCTTAATTGGTCAATTTGGGATAGATAGAGGTGCCATCGACAGCCTACTCAAAGCAATTGAATCACCAATACCTAGTCTCACCCCCCTAGGTATCCATGGCGTGATTGAATAGTTTACTATATTGTTTTTGAGAACCAGGCTTATATAGAAAACGGTAGGGACGGATTGTATATAATTAAATATTTATATATAAAAATGATACCCAGAATGGTTCTGTTTTCCCTTCGCCCCGAATTGAAGTAATGCTACATTTTTTAAAATTATTTGATAATCAGCTGGCAGGGGCAAGGAATCTGTTGATTGATGGGGTAAATCACTAGTAAGATTACTGCTTCCCGGGCATTAAAAAGCCCGGATATAATCCAGGCTTTTAATGTATTGAATGTATTAATTATTTTGAAACCTCTTTGGGAGCACTCATTTTTATTAAAGTTTCCAATTGTGCTTTTCTGTTGGCTTCAATTTTGTCGTGGTGAATAACGGAAAGTGTTGGTGCGATTACCAAACTTACAATACTCATCAATTTAATTAGAATGTTCATAGAAGGGCCAGAAGTATCTTTAAATGGATCCCCTACGGTATCACCCGTTACTGAAGCTTTATGGGGTTCTGACTTTTTATAGAACATTTCACCATTGATGGCTACTCCTTTTTCAAATGATTTCTTTGCATTATCCCATGCACCACCTGCATTGTTTTGAAACATACCCATCAATACTCCACATACGGTAGCACCTGCTAAAAAACCTCCTAATACTTCCGGTCCGAATATAAAACCGATGATAAGGGGAGATAATAAAGCAATTGCACCCGGCAACATCATTTTACGAAGCGAAGCTTGTGTAGAGATGGCTACGCATTTATCATATTCTGGTTTACCAGTTCCTTCCATAATACCAGGGATAGTGCGAAACTGTCTGCGTACTTCCTCTACCATCGCCATAGCGGCTTCTCCAACAGCGCGAATAGCGAGCGAAGAGAATATAAATGGAATCATTCCACCTACAAATAATCCAGCCAGTACATCGGCACGGTAAATATCGATACCGTCTATTCCCGCAATACCTACGAAAGCTGCAAATAAAGCAAGCGCTGTTAATGCTGCAGAAGCAATGGCAAAGCCTTTTCCACTAGCGGCAGTGGTATTTCCAACCGCGTCTAAAATATCTGTTTTTTCTCTTACATCTGCTGGCAATTCACTCATTTCTGCAATTCCACCTGCATTATCAGCAATGGGGCCAAATGCATCGATTGCCAGTTGCATGGCGGTAGTGGCCATCATTCCAGCTGCAGCAATTGCCACACCATATAATCCAGCACAGGCATAAGATCCGTAAATACCTGCAGCCAATACCAATATCGGTAACAAAGTACTTTCCATGCCTACAGCCAGACCGCCAATAATGTTGGTAGCGTGACCAGTAGCCGATTGACGAATGATACTCATTACCGGGCGTTTACCCATGGCAGTATAATATTCTGTAATAATACTCATTAAAGTTCCTACTGCAAGGCCAACCATAATAGCGCCGAATATGCCCATTTTGGTGAATTCGTGCCCCCGCAAGGTCATGGTATCTGGCATCAGCCAATTTACCAGAAAGTAGGAAGCAACTGCAGTTAAAACAATAGAACCCCAATTACCCATATTCAATGCTTTTTGTACTGCATTGGTGCTAAGTCCAGCATTTTCTGATATGCGAACAAAGAAAGTACCGATTATGGAAAATATAATTCCCATCGAAGCAATCAGCATCGGTAAAAGGATAGGAGACATGCCACCAAAATGATCGGTTAATGCGCTGGTTTCTCTACCCAACACCATGGTAGCTAGAACGGTAGCAACATAAGATCCAAATAAATCGGCTCCCATTCCAGCCACATCACCTACGTTGTCACCCACGTTATCAGCGATGGTTGCTGGATTACGGGGATCATCTTCAGGAATGCCGGCTTCTACTTTTCCTACTAGATCAGCGCCTACATCTGCAGCTTTGGTATAAATTCCTCCTCCCACTCTTGCAAATAAAGCGATGGATTCAGCTCCCAAAGAGAAGCCAGTTAATATTTCCAAAGTCCTTTGCATTTCTACACTATCAACAGCTGCATCCGGAGCAAAAACCATTTTTAAAATAATAAACAATCCGCCAAGTCCTAGTACCGCTAATCCTGCTACACCCATGCCCATTACCGATCCTCCGGTAAAAGAAACAAGTAGTGCTTTGCTCAAACTAGTTCTTGCTGCTTGGGCAGTCCGTACGTTTGCTTTAGTGGCTACTTTCATTCCAATAAAACCAGCAAGTGCGCTAAAAAAAGCACCCAGTACAAAAGCCAGGGCAATACTCCAGTGGCTATTTTCGTTGCTATAGCCCATTACACCTAACAGAATGGCACCAATTACAACAAAATAAGCAAGAATTTTATACTCGGCTTGTAAGAAAGCCATTGCACCTTCAGCTATGTAGGTGCTAATCTCTTTCATGCGTTCGTTTCCTGCATCTTGTTTAGAAACCCAGGCAAACTTTACAAAAGTATACAATAGGCCTACGATGCCCATTGCAGGAATAACATAGATCAATAATTTGTCCATATATAAGTTCTAATTTTTGGACCGCAAAAATAGGGTAATTGCTGCAAAAAATGGCAGAAATGGATAGATTCTTAATAATAACAGGTAATTTTTTTTTATAATGTATTTTTCCTTGATATTCTTAGCATTGGCTAACCAATTTGGTGAAGGTTCCAATAGTTGAATTTATAATAAAAAAGGGATCCTAACTAAGCTTAGAATCCCTTTTTAATTATTTTATTAGAATATTAAATGTCTATTGCTTCTCCATAAGCCACTGCAGTGGCTTCTTTCAAGCCTTCACTCATAGTAGGGTGAGGGTGTACGGTATTTAATATTTCATGAGCAGTAGTTTCTAATTTGCGAGCGGCTACGGCTTCTGCTATATTTTCGGTAACATTCATGCCAATCATATGGCAACCTAAAAATTCGCCGTATTTAGCATCATAAATTACTTTTACAAAACCCTCGGTAGCACCTGCTGCACTTGCTTTTCCACTGGCCATGTAAGGAAATTTACCCACTTTTATTTCATAACCAGCTTCTTTGGCTGCTTTTTCAGTATAGCCAACTGAAGCAATTTCTGGTGAACAGTAAGTACAGCCGGGGATATTGTTATAATCAATTGGCTCGGGGTGGTGACCACTTAAATGTTCAGCAGCATTGATTCCTTCTTTGGAGGCAACATGTGCTAGTGCTTGGCCGGGAGTACAATCCCCAATCGCATAAATGCCAGGTACATTGGTTTGTCCATTGGCATCCACTATTATTTTCCCTTTTTCTGTTTTAATTCCCAATGCTTCCAGCCCAATGTTTTCAATATTGGCGATAACGCCTACCGCACTTAAAACGATGTCCGCTTCTAAAATAATTTCTCCGGTAGGGGTTTTGATCTTTGCTTTAACACCTGCTCCAGAAGTATCAACACTCAACACCTCACTATTGGTCATAATAGTAATGCCTTGTCTTTTAAATTGTTTTTCTAATTCCTTGCTGATATCTTCATCTTCAACTGGTACTATGCGGGGCATAAATTCTACGATGGTAACTTTAGTTCCAAGGGTATTATAGAAATAAGCAAATTCGGAACCGATTGCACCACTACCACAAACGATCATGCTTTTTGGTTGAGTGGGTAAAACCATTGCTTTACGGTACCCTATGATTTTTTCGTCATTGATAGGCATAGTAGGTAGTTGGCGAGCCCTTCCACCCGTGGCAATAACAATATTTTTTGCTTCCTGGATTTGTTTGGAGCCATCCGCCGCAGTTATTTCTACTTTACCCGGAGCTATCAGCTTACCGAAGCCCATGATTACATCAATTTTATTCTTCTTCATCAAAAACTGGACGCCCTTGCTCATTTTATCGGCTACACCGCGACTGCGTTTGATCACAGCTTCGAAATTGGTACTGGGGTTGCTGATGTTAATTCCATAGTCAGCGGCATGTTTTGCATATTCAAATACCTGGGCACTTTTCAATAATGCTTTGGTGGGAATACAACCCCAGTTAAGGCATACGCCACCCAGACTTTCTTTTTCAATGATTGCTACTTTTTTTCCTAACTGACTTGCCCTGATTGCAGCAGGGTATCCGCCCGGACCACTGCCTAACACAATTACATCGTATGCCATGATTTAATTAATTTGTAGTTTGAATGATTTTAACTGGTAACCCAACACTTGTCTACTGTTTGATTGCCAGTAAAAGAAATGCAAAATTAGTTCGAAAAGAGGGATTAGCCAAAAGCGAATTAAAACAGCTCCAACTAAAAAAACTAAATATCTGCACCCCTAAACTCCTAAACTCCTAAACTCCTAAACTTCTAAACTCCTAAACTTCTAAACCCAAGTAAAAGGACTCCAACAAAATAAAAACCCCTAAACCGATTACAAGAGCCGGTTATTTTTCTCTTCGATTTCCCTGTCTGCAGCCATGGAACGGAGTGATTTGATGCTTACATTCAATTCAAAACCGATAAGTAATACCAGGGAATTAATATAAATAAGCGCCATGAAAACAATGATTGTGCCAATGGATCCGTACAAGGCGTTGTACTTTCCAAATGTGTCAACAAAATAGGAAAAGCCGAGGGTAGATAAAATGCTTAAGGCCGTTCCTAAAATAGTACCTGGAGAAATCAGTTTCCAACGTTTTTCTACAGCTGGGGCGAATTTATAAATGAAAGCAATCGAATAATAAACTAGGGTTATTATAAATAACCATCGAACATAATAAATGATGTCTCTTATCGAAGCGCTTTGTATTCCTATCCATTTTAATGCGGCCCCCTGGGTAATGAGTAAAATGAGGCAACCTAACACCAACAGAAAAATCAGGGACGTTAATTTGATAGCCATCCAGCGATTATGAAGGTCTTTTCTTTTTTCAAAGCCAATATAATTTTTATTGAAAGACCGCATTAGTCCCATCATTGCATTGGAGGCAAAAAACAAGGCCAGTATCAAACCAAAGGATAGTAATCCAATCTTTGAATCATCCAGAAAAGAATCTACGAATTTGATCAGGTATTCATTGTGAACCTTTGCAGGGATAATATCCAGGATCAGACTGTGGAGCTCTTTTTTAATGCTTCGTTTAGAAATAAAGGGAAGATGGGGCACTAGTGTAAACAAAAAAAGGAAAGAGGGAGGGATTGCCATGATAAAATTATAGGCAATTGCAGAAGCTCTCTCAGTAAGGCCAACAGTTTTAACCTGCTTGAAAAAAAATTTGATTACATCATACAATGGAACACCTTCAAAACCTGGCAGGTACCAGTGTTTTGTTTTCCGTAAAATAAACGCTACGGGGAATTGGGTTAATATGATACGTTCTAGTTTTGTCATCAGACAGTTTTTCCAGTTGCTTGCAAATGGCAGTCTAGTAAATTTAATCGAATGCTTCGATAAATACAATTCTACCAATCGATTGATTGTAACCACAAAGTAATCTATTCAAACAAACAAATTGGTCTTGCTTACTAAGATTTACTAGGGAGTTTGTTTTAAATTCATAAAGCTGTCCAATGCCTTCTGATATTCCTTGGCAAAACGCAGGTGTTCTTTATAGGTAGTTGAAAAATTTGAAAATCCTTTCAGATCTGGTTTTGCTACAAAAAAAAGATACGAAGTAGGAGGTGAATTCAATATAGCATCGATGGTCTTGGTAGATGGTGTGCAAATTGGCCCGGGAGGCAGTCCTGCATTCAAATAGGTATTGTAGGGTGATGGATAATGTAGGTGTTTAAAATAAATTCTTTTTAGGCTAAAATCCCTCATGGCAAATTTAATGGTAGGGTCTGCAGCGAGATTCATTCCGATCTTCAGCCGATTTAGGTAAACACTGGCTATTTTTCCCTTATCCGTTTCCTGATTGGTTTCCTCTTCCACAATACTTGCTAGCGTGTATGCCTCTGTTGGACTAAGGTTTAGGGCCTTGGCCTTTTGCCTTCGTTCATCATTCCAAAATATTACCTGTTGGTCGTGTAGCTTTTTTAAAATTCCACTCGCCGAGGTATTCCATAAAATCTGATAGGTATTTGGAATAACAGCGCTCATCACTGTATTGCTATCGAGTTCGTATTTTTTCAACGAATCATTATTGGATAAAATGGCCATAAAATTTGCGGAGTCACATTCGAAATTTCCCCCAATTTTTTTTGCAAAATCTTCCTTGGTTCTTAGTTTATTGATGACTAGGTTGATGGCAGTTTGATTTCCCCGCCTAAGTTTTTTTACAATCGAATAGATACTGGATCCTTTTTCAATTAAGTATTTTCCTGGTCGAACTTTTTTCTCGTAGCCAGCTATTTTTGCTATCCATTTAAAAATAGTAGGGTTTTTGACGATTCTTTCAGCAACTAGGTTGTCAACGACTTCAGGTAAGCTGCTGTTTGTTTTAATATAAAAAACCTTATTATTCTCACTAAAATTAGTATCACTGCTAAAAAAATAAAATATGGCCACCAATGCCATCAACAATATAGAGCGGGTTATTATTCGGGTTATTTTATTTTTGTTAGCCATATAATAGGATTCGATTCAATAATTGCTAAAATTAAAATAAAAAACCCCGTCAAAACTGACGAGGTGGATAAATTTACTATAAAAAAAATTATGGCTTTTTAGAAGTATCAACTGCGCCTGGTAAAGGAGTAGTGGTAGATTGTTGGGGAGCAGTAATCGGTGCTTTATTGATTAATTCGTCATTTTTGGACGATCCACCTGCTGTTTTTGGAATAAAAATCGGTGAAATGACACATAAAATAGCCACAATTCCCGCAAATACCCAAGTGCCTTTTTCAAGCACATCCGTAGTTTGCTTTACACCCATCAGCTGGTTGCTGAATCCACCCAAACTGCCCGATAGTCCACCACCTTTAGGGTTTTGAACCAATACGATTAAACCTAAAATAATCGAGGCTATAATTACTAATATTCCGAATAAAATTAACATATCAATGTTCTTTTAGTTGATCAATTTTGGCTGCAAAGTAAGCACTTTTGGAGGGATTGAGCAAACTTAATTTTTTATATACGTTTATCGCTTTTTTTACCTTTCCTTGCTGGATCAATACTTCTGCCATTGCTTCTGTTTCTACCTCCGTCTCCAAATTGGAGGCTTCTGCTAATTGTTGAATGGATAAGTCAGCTTGCTCGCTTTGTAATGGTATTTGATCTGGCTGCAACTTTTTCATATCTTTTAGCCATTCTGTAAAGCTTTTCAATTGTTTGCCCAACTTATCCGAATTCAATGCCCTGCCACTTAATTTGATACCCAAACTGGCAAAGTAATCGGAAGTGTGTAAAGGTTCAAAGGTGATTTTGTCTTCGGTTATGTCGGCTGTGTTAATATTTAATTTAAATTGAAATGGTGCAATCATTTGATCTGGAATAGCTTCGTCTTCTGAATCTTCGTCATTTTCCAGTGGGGTATTTCCTTCATTAAAGTGGTTGGCTGGAATAATAGCTACTTCATTCAAGCTTTGAGGAGCACTGTTCAACGCTACTTCCTTGGGTATGTCAACCAACTGCGTTTCAATTGAAGTACTGGTTGAAAAATCTTGTTTTATTTCAACCGGTATTGTTTCTTTAAGTGCTGGCTTTTCTGAAAAAATATTTGTTGTAGCGGGTGTGATTGATAAATCAGGCGTAGGTGACAGGGTTTCCTGCAGTTGAAATTGCAGCCAATACGGATTATTAAAAAGGATAGCCGTCTTGGCAGCTTGCTTGGCATAGTCAACTGATTGCTTTTCGGTTTGGAGTAACAGATAAAATTGCGCGATCGAAAAATAGGGATGCGCTGCAGCAATCTGGGTAAAATACGCTCTATTATCCGTGGGGGATAATTTTCGTTTAAATATTGTTTCAAAAAGTAAATCACTGTTACCCATAGTCCGAAGATAAATTTAATATTGCTTGTTCAGTAAATTATAAAACGATTTATAATTTACCAGTTTGAAAATATTTTATTGAACATGCCATCCACCGTATTTTTAATGATCTCGGGAAACAAAGCAGTTTGGGCCTGTTCCAGGCTTTGTGTAGCCGGGAAGTCAAAATTATTGGAAAGGTCGGTTTCAAAATTTTTCTTTTCATCGAGTGAATTCTTGAAAATTAAATGAAAGGAAACAGATAGCCGGTTAGTACTTGCGTTATTTCGCGAAATACCACTGGTGCTGACATTGTATTCCGAAACATATCCGCTGATGTCATAATGTGCATTGTCATCATTGGTTTGGCGAAGGCGGGTGCTTCCAATTACCTTTTGTTTCATTTTTTCTGTTAGTTGTGGTCCCAATTGCGGATTAACATACCGTGCTTTGTTTTCAAAGTAATTTACCCGAAATGTTTTTACTTCTAGTGGAATAGGAGAAGTGTCTTTGAAAGAGTATTTGCAGGTAGCAAAGCTAAAAACAGCAATCACCAATAGACTTAGGGGCAATTTAAAAAGAATGTTTTTAAATTGACTTTTATTTCCATTGGGGGATTGCACTTTGTGCATTTTAATCTTCAATATCATATTCTTTCAGTTTTCTATACAAGGTTCTTTCACTTATTCCAAGGTCAGAAGAAGCGTCTTTTCGTTTACCCTTATGTTTTTTCAGTGCTTTTATGATTAACTCTTTTTCCTTATCCATGATGCTCAGCGATTCCTCAATAGCTTCATGGTGATGGATGTCTTCCGCTTTTTGATTAATAAAAACAGCCTGGCTCGACTGTCCAAAATTGCTACCCGAAACCGAGGGTTTATGATCGGGCATCATGCCATCCAAATTATTATTGTACATCGGAATATTTTGGGCCATTCCAGGATTTTGTAAAATTTCAAAGAACATTTTCTTTAATTCATTTACATCCTTTTTCATGTCAAAAAACAATTTGTATAGGATTTCCCTTTCATTGGCAAATTCCTGCTGACTGAGTGCCGCTTTTCCTCCAACTATTACGGGTAGGCGATTAAAATTATTTTCCGGCAAAAAGTTTTTTAATTCTTTAGCTGAAATGTTTTTTTCTTTTGATAATACGGATATCTGCTCTGCAATATTTTTAAGTTCCCTTACATTTCCTGGCCAAGGGTAGCTCATGAGTAATGCTTTTGCCTCTTCATCCAGCTGGATAGGAGCTCCTTTGTAGCGATCTGAGAAATCTGCAGCAAATTTTCTAAATAACAAGGGAATGTCTTCTTTTCTATCTCTTAATGAAGGAACCCTTATTGGAACAGTATTTAAGCGGTAATAAAGATCTTCCCTGAATTTGCCCGATTGGGTGCTTTCCAACAGCTCCTTATTGGTAGCTGCAATTACTCTTACATCCGTTTTTTGAACCTTACTGCTACCCACCCTAATGTATTCTCCAGCTTCCAGTACACGTAATAAACGGGCCTGGGTACCCAGTGGAAGTTCGCCAATTTCATCCAAAAAAATGGTGCCACCATTTACCGTTTCAAAATATCCTTTGCGGCTGTCCATTGCGCCGGTAAAAGACCCTTTTTCATGGCCAAATAATTCAGAATCGATCGTGCCTTCAGGAATAGCGCCACAGTTTACCGCAATAAAGGGATTGTGTTTTCTTGCACTTAAAGCATGAATGATCTGCGAAAAAACTTCTTTACCAACACCACTTTCGCCATTAATCAGTACACTTAGGTCGGTATTGGCAACCTGAACTGCAACATTTAACGCATGATTCAGTACAAGTGAGTTGCCAATAATGCCGAAACGATTTTTGATTGATTGTAAGTCCATAATGTAATTCCCTCCGATCCAACCTGTGTGGGTAAGTAGATTTATTTAAAAATTGTTTTCAATGGTATGTTAAAATTATTTAATATTATTTAAATCTGACTATTTTTTTCGATACACTCAAATCCTCATTTTGCTTCTATCGATTTAAATTTCGAAGGAAATTGAAGTATGTAAAGGATTGTAGCAATCACTACTTCATCATTTACTCGACAATTGCAGTTCCAATGAGGGTTCCTGCAGTGCAGCTGTCAATTTTCACCATTACATAATCTCCTTTTTTGAAATTCGCTTTTGGAAATACCACCACCTTGTTATGGTCCGATCTTCCTTGCAATTCATTCTGCGTTTTTTTAGAAAATCCCTCCACTAATACCTTGCAGGTTTTACCAATATCCCTTTGCATACTTTGAAGGGAATGGATGCGGTGCAGGTCAACCATTTCTTGCAATCTTTTTTTCTTGATAGCTTCTGGAATATCATCTTCAAATCTCCTTGCGGCAAGGGTTCCAGGCCGCTCACTGTAAAAATACATATAAGCCAAGTCATACTTGCAATATTCCATCAGGCTCATGGATTGGTCGTGGTCTTCATCTGTTTCGGTACAAAAACCAGTAATCATATCAGTGGATAATCCACAACCAGGTATAATTTCGCGAATGCGATTCACCTTGGCGATATACCATTCCCTTGTATAGGTACGATTCATTAATTGTAAAACCCTGCTACTACCACTTTGAACTGGAAGATGGATGTAGTTGCATATATTTTCATGTCTTGCAATGGTATACAGTACTTCGTCGGTGATGTCTTTGGGATGCGAAGTGCTGAACCTCACTCTCAGTAGGGGGGAGATCAATGCTACTTTTTCCAATAGTGCTGCAAAAGTTACGGCAACTTCTTGCATGCTATTGTCAGCGGCTGTCCAATGGTAGCTATCCACATTTTGTCCTAATAAGGTAACTTCTCTATATCCCTCTGCAAATAGATTTTCGCACTCTTCAATAATACTATTCACATCTCTACTTCTTTCTCTTCCTCTAGTAAATGGGACTACGCAAAATGAACACATGTTATTGCAGCCACGCATGATACTCACAAATGCATTGACTCCGTTACTATTTAGTCGGATTGGTGAGATGTCTGCATAGGTTTCATCTCTACTTAAAAGTACATTAACCGCCTTTTGACCAGTTTCAGCTTCTTCAATAAGGCCAGGTAAGGTTCGATATGCATCTGGGCCTACTACTAGGTCAACCAGCTTTTCTTCTTGTAAGAATTTTTCCTTTAATCGTTCTGCCATACAACCTAAAACACCTACTAGTATTCCCGGATTGAGCTTTTTTAGTTTCTTGAATTCGGTTAGTCTTTTTCGAACAGTGGCTTCCGCCTTTTCCCGAATGGAACAGGTATTTACTAGAATCAGATCTGCCGCTTCGCAGTTTTTGGTAGCACCATACCCATTGCTTTGTAAGATGGATGCCACTACTTCACTATCAGCAAAATTCATGGCACAGCCATAACTTTCGATAAAAAAAAGTTTTTTGAACTCGTTTTGGCTAGTAATAATTGGGGCATAAGCCTCACCCTGCCGCGCCTCATCGTGTATTTTACTTTCTATCGTTAATAAACTATTCATGCTTAAAATTAGGGATCAAAAATAAGCAATTATCTTGTTATTATGTCAGATTGGCAGCGAAATAATTGAATCCTTTCTCTTCAAAACAATCGGCTACCAGCAAAAAAGAGGTTAAATATTGCATTTTGTCAACGCTACTCAAGGGTTGATTGGCAAAATGAATTGGAAGTAGTTGTAAAGCTTGAAAAGTACAATGAGTTTGTAGCGGATATTCTGGAAGCTGAATCTTCTATTGTATTTAAGCTAATGACTGGCTATCGATTGAAACAATTCTTCATTTATTAGCTAATTTAGACCAGCGTTATCCATTTTTATTAAATTTCAGTTTATACAATTCAATGGCTTCCTGGATGACTGCATAAGCCGTTTCCTTGTTCTGGAATTCATCTATTTCTACTACTTTATTTTCTAAGACTTTGTAATTTTCAAAATAATTTCTTAGCACTGCTATGAAATGGGTGGGTAAATCATTTATATCCGAAAGATGGTTTACAGTGGGATCTTGTGTGGCAACTGCAATAATTTTATCATCCCTTTCGCCATTATCGATCATTTGCATATTTCCAATTACGGTTGCTTCTACTAGGCAGAGCGGTTGAATACTTTCACTGCACATCACCAATATATCCAACGGATCGCCATCATGCCCCAGTGATTGTGGAATAAAACCATAATTGATAGGGTAGTGAAAGGAGGAGTGAATAATTCGGTCCAACTTTAATAAACCTGTCTCCTTGTCGATTTCATATTTCGCCCTAGAACCCTGCGGGATTTCAATAAGCGCATTAACGATTTGAGGTGTTTTTTTTCCGAAGTGGGCGCCATGCCAAGGGTGGAGTACGAACATGATGTAATTGATTGTTGAGTGATGGAAAATTAAAGACAGTCTATGCTGAAAGGTTCATTTACCCACTGATCAGTTTGAATCCTGCCCAAACAGCTACCATTCCTATCAATAAACTGCTTAGGGTATAACAGGCAGCCATTGCGAATTTTCCGTTTTGAAGCAATTGCAAATTTTCGAGTGAAAAGGTAGAAAAAGTAGTAAAGCCCCCACATATCCCAGTGGTTAAAAATAATTTCCAATTGTCAGAAAAGGATTCATTTTTAAGGCAGTAGGCCATTATTAATCCTATGATAAAGCTTCCGGTAATATTGACCAGTAAAGTGGCAAGTGGAAAGTTTTTTGTACCAATCACCCAGCTGGTTCCATATCTAAGTATACTGCCCATTGCGCCTCCCAAACCAATTAGTAAAATATTTCGGATCATGTGACGATTTTACAAGTTTCCTGAAAATGTGTACTTTAAATCAACCATCCATTGTCCGTTGATTCTAACCATTTTCAATTTATTGCTTTTGTCTTTTTTGAATGAGTTAGAATAATTGATGATGCTTACGGAATCGTTTATAGGACTGATTTCGTTAATGATAATGTCTGCATTTTTATAGTTTTCCAATTCTGCCTTGCTTTTTGATTCATATTCTTTTTTGAATAATTCAAAATACTGTTGATTGGTTTCTTCCTTTAAAACAAAAGTTTCAGCATCTTTAAAATTATTGTCAAGAATATCCTTTATAAATCCCCTTGCCACTTCTATATCCGTGTTAGTGATTTTTTTTTCAGTATTACAGCTGGTTAAAGCCATACAACCCATAATTACGAGAAATAGTGTACGTTTCATAGTTAAAGTTAAACAACTTTGTTATAATCAAAATAAAAATCAGCTATTTTGTATACTGCGGATGGGGCAAATAATGTTATGAATGTTGTTTTGGGAATTCATCCGATTTTTCTACCACTTTCATTCTCTTTTCAATTGTTTTCATTCGATCTTCAATCACTTTTTTTAATGAGTCTTTGTTGATTGAATTGAGCTGCTCTTGTAAACCCTTTGTGATGGATTGCTTCAGACTGTCGAGGTTGTGAGATTGTAACATTTTTTTTATATCCTGTTCCTTGGCGCCAGCATTTTGCATTCCAGTAGAAATGAGCGAAATTTTCCATTTGCCATCTTCCTTCAGTAAGGAAAAGGGGCGGGTTTCGGTTCTGCCATCCATCGAAAATGTAACTTGTACGGTTGCATTATTTCCCTCAATTTTATCGTCCTTTATTTCAATGGTAGCATCTTTGGTTTGGGCAGAAAACTCTTTTGCCAGTTGATCCTTCAAACTACTGGATCCAGTAGAATCAAATTGTGCAAGAAGATTTTCACCGATTTCAAGCAGGACTACATCAGATTGGGTTATTTGATTTTTTATTTCAGTTATATTACCTGTTTTGGCAGCTTCAATGAAAGCGGTAACGGTTTTTTTTGGGGAATTTGACAATTCGCTTTTGCAACTGAACAAAATCAGGGAAAGGCAAATAAAAGGGAGTATTTTTTTCATTTTGGGGATGTTTTATATTGAAGGCCCTATTGATCAACCATCTATCCGATATTCATCGGGTAGATGGTTGATTTTAATAAAATTATCTCCGCTCATTGGTACTGTCAAATTCTTTGTCTTTATCGTATGCCTTGATGATAGCCTTTACCAGCTTATGTCTCACTACATCTTCTTCATCAAGTTCGATATGTGCAATGCCTTCCACATTTTTTAATATTCGAAGCGCCTTATCAATACCACTGCGCATATTTTTTGGAAGATCTATCTGTGTGGGGTCTCCTGTTATGATGGCCTTTGCATTGGCACCAATACGGGTAAGAAACATTTTCAATTGTCCATCATTGGTATTTTGAGCTTCATCCAAAATGATGAAAGCATTGTCCAGTGTTCGGCCCCTCATGTAAGCAAGCGGGGCAATTTCAATGGTTCCGGTAGTCATGTAGTAACCGAGCTTATCTGCAGGAATCATATCATCTAATGCATCATAAAGGGGACGTAAATAGGGATCAATTTTTTCTTTCAGATCACCGGGTAAAAAGCCAAGATTTTCTCCAGCCTCTACTGCAGGTCGAGTTAAAATTATTTTTTTAACTGTTTTGGCTTTGAGCGCTCTTACTGCCAATGCTACTGCAGTATAGGTTTTTCCGGTTCCGGCAGGACCAATGGCAAAAACGATGTCATTTTTGTCAACAGCAGTTACCATTCGTTTTTGGTTGGCTGTTCGGGCCCTCACTGTTTTGCCATTTGGCCCAAATACGAGTACATCATTTGGATTTCGATCAACAAAATTGTCTACTACCTGTTGGTCATCTCCTCCTAAAATTTGGTCGAAATAATTTTCACTCATATGTCCGTTGCGCTCAATATATTGAACGATCAGGTTAATTTTTTCCTTGGCATCTACCAACTGCTCGGGTGCCCCGCTCAGTTTTATTTGTGTGCCACGGCTTAAAATTTTCAGTAGAGGGAATTTCTTTTTAAGAAGGTCAAGTTTACCATTGTTAACACCAAAGAATTCAATTGGGTTAACGGTTTCAAGGTTAATAATTGTTTCTGTCAAAATAAGGTTGGGTTTAAATGTGTAGGTAAGAATGGTTGGATGAACGTATTAAAAACTTCTATTTCAAATTTACTGATTTGCTTTTAATATTAGTTAATAAAATTTATACACATTCTGTTAAAAAGAAAATAGAAATGCTGTGAAATGAGTAGGGGCGCATCAAACAAAAAAACCGACTGCCTAGGGGCAATCGGTTTTTTTTAAAAAATAACAATTTGTAAACATAAATATTATCGCTCCAATAATTTAAAAAACTGATCTAACTGAGGCAGTATCACTATTCTAGTTCGGCGGTTTAGGGCCCTTCCATCGGCAGTGGTATTGTCAGCAATCGGTTTGTATTCTCCTCGTCCGGATGCAGCCATATGCGAAGGGTCTAGTCCATATTGTTTTTGTAAAATACGAACTACGGCAGTAGCCCTTTTTACACTCAGGTCCCAGTTGTCATTGAGGACAGCAGTGTTTTTGAAGGATACACTGTCGGTATGTCCCTCTACCATAAACTCAATAGTAGGTTGATTTTTTAATACCAGCGCTACTTTTCCAAGCACTTCTTTAGCTCTTTCATTTACATCATAACTTCCACTTTTAAATAATAATTTATCTGAAATGTCAATGTACACTACCCCTTTTTCTACCTTGATATTAATATCCTCGTCCGCTAAATTTCCAATAGCACCCTTCAGATGAGTAACCAATGCAAGATTTAAAGAATCTTTGCGGTTAAGCGCAGATTGTAGTCCTTGGATATAGGCATCTTTTGATCCGATATTGTCGAGTGATTTTTTAATACTCTCAGCCTGTGTTCCTGAAATCACCGATAAATTTTCCAGTTGCTTCAAAGCTTGGTTATTATTATCTTTAAGGTAACCCATCTGTTTTTTAAGGCTTTCCACTTCTGATTCAAGAATGGCTCTTTTTCTTACGTTCTCTAAAGTTAAGCTATTACAATTATTTAGAACTTCCTGTAAGGAAATTAGTTCCGTTTGTAATTGAACATAGCGAAATTGCTCAGCTCTTAATATTTTCTTGCTTACACATGAAGAAAAAAGGAGTGTGCCGGTAATTGCGAATAGAATGATTTTTTTTATTTTCATTAGAATTGTTTTAGCTATAAGCGAAGATATTGAATACCCTCGAAATAACAAATCAATCAATTTTCCTTCAATTTTTGTTTGAAAGCTGATTCAATGCACTGTTTTATCCTATTTAAATTAAGTCAAGGCAATATCAATTACTTGCTGCATTGTCTTTACATAATGAAATTTAATTCCTTTTATGAATAACTGATTGATCTCAATTACATCCTTTTCATTTTGCCAGCACATGATAATTTCCTTCAGACCAGCCCTTTTAGCTGCAAGTACTTTTTCTTTAATACCACCTACCGGTAATACCTGTCCGCGCAGGGTAATTTCTCCTGTCATGGCTAAGTAGGGTTTGATTTTTCTGCCAGTAAATGCGCTTGCCAAGGCAGTCATCATAGTGATACCTGCACTAGGTCCATCTTTTGGCACTGCTCCCTCAGGTACATGTATGTGAATATTTTTGTTGTTGAACATTTCTGGGTCAATGTTCAATTTTTTCGCATTTACCTGCAGCCAGGTATAAGCGGTGGAGGCACTTTCCTTCATTACATTTCCAAGGTTTCCAGTCATTTTTAATTCACCTTTACCATCGCTCAAACTGATTTCAATAAATAAAATATCTCCTCCCACATAGGTCCAGGCTAGTCCAACAGCTACACCAGCCATATTGGCTATTTTGTACATTTCGTTGCTAAACCTTGGCTTTCCTAAAATCTTTTCAAAATCGACCTGTGTAAGGGTCGGTTTTAATTTCCCCTTGGTAGCATATTGTTTGGCAAGGTTTCGCATAATTGCCGCTAGTTGCCGATCAAGGTCTCTCACGCCGCTTTCCCTAGTATAGTCTTCTATGATCTTTTCAAGGACTTTATCACTTACCTTGATATTTACATCTTTGAGTCCGTGGGCTTCTTGTTGCTTGGGTAATAAATGTTGTCGGGCAATTTCAATTTTTTCTTCTACAGCATATCCACTCAGATCAATGATTTCAAGACGGTCCCTTAAAGCCGGTTGAATGTTGTTGATATTATTGGCCGTAGCAATAAAGAGCACTTTGCTGAGGTCATATTCCAGTTCCAAGTAATTATCGTAAAAGGAATTATTTTGTTCGGGATCCAGTACCTCCAGCAGGGCAGAGGAGGGGTCTCCGCGTTGGTCATTGCCCACTTTATCAATTTCGTCCAAGATCATCACCGGATTACTACTTTTTATTTTCCGGATCGATTGAATAATTCTTCCGGGCATTGCGCCAATATAGGTTTTGCGATGTCCGCGTATCTCGCTTTCATCATGTAGTCCACCAAGGCTTACCCTCACATATTTTCGGGCTATAGCATGGGCAATACTTTTGCCCAGACTAGTTTTGCCAATCCCGGGAGGGCCTACAAAACAAAGGATGGGACTTTTCATATCTCCTTTTAGCTTTAGTACGGCGAGGTATTCCAGGATGCGCTCTTTAATTTTGTGCATACCATAATGATCATGGTCCAATATTTTTTTTGCTTTTTTCAGGTCATAAGAGTCTGGGGTATAATCTTCCCAGGGCAGGTCCAGCATTAGGTCGAGGTGGTTGTAAACGACCGAGTAATCCGGTGTGCTAGGATGCATTCTTTCAAGTTTTTCTGCTCCTTTTTTGAACATCTCCATAGCGGGTTTAGGCCATTTTTTTCCTTCCGCTTTTTTCAGCATTTCTTTCACTTCCGCTACATTATCTCCACCCAATTCCTCCTTGATGGCCTTCATTTGCTGCTGCAAAAAATACTCCCTTTGTTGTTTATCTAGTTCTGCACGGGTTTTATTGGTAACCTTATTTTTTAATTCCGTGTATTGCAGCTCTGTTTGCATCAGGTTCATTAATAATTCGGCCCTTGCCTTGATATTATTAATTACTAGCAGCCTTTGTTTATCCTTGATATCACTGTTTAAATTGCTGCTTACAAAATGAATTAGAAATACAGGGTTTTCGATGTTCTTCAAAATGATTGCTGCCTCACTGGGAAGGTTAGGCGAAATTTGTACAATCTGACCGGCCAAATCTTTAATGCTGCCTACCATCGCATTGAAATCCTTGTCATTATTCAGCACTTCTTCTTCCAGCGTTTGAATCTTTGCTTTGAAATAAGGTTCTTCGCTGGTAATTTCATCTATTTTAAAGCGTTTCTTTCCCTGTATAATGATGGTGGTTCCACCATCGGGCATTTTTATAAGCTTAGCTATTTTTGCTACGGTACCAATTTCTTCCAGGTCACTTACAGTGGGTTCTTCTACACTACTGTCTTTTTGCGCTATCACGCCTATCAATTTGTCAGCTTTGTAAGCATCACTTACCGCTTTTATACTCTTATCTCGTCCTACGGTAATGGGTAATACTACTCCCGGAAATAGCACGGTATTGCGTAAGGGCAGTAGGGGTAATTCGGATGGAATCACTAGTGTGTCTGCATCTTCGCTATCATCTTCATTGAGTGGAATGATGGGCATAAATTCCATTTCTTCTTCAGGGCCCTGTAAATAAAAGTTTTTATTCATATTTTTTTTAATGTAAGGTCAAAATGTCAAAATCACTGATCTGGACGGTTTGTTTTCTTTGGATGGGTATATTGGCAACATTAGTGCCGAAAGGAAGCTGAGTTACCGATTTGGCTATCTCCCAGCTCAAAACTACTGTTTTTGACCGATTAATTTTAGCCATCAAATAAATTAGCTTCCTATTAGTTATGGATCTTAGGTCTTATTTTTGCACCCTATGTACATCCATTGTTCTGATCAGGAATTGGTCCTTTTAAAAATGATTGCTGCGGCGGCAGAAGCCTTGGATATGCCCTGTTTTTTAATTGGAGGCTTTGTGCGAGATAAAATCATAGGCAGGCCAACAAAGGATATTGATATTGTTTGCATTGGCGATGGAATTGAGCTGGCACATGCAGTTGCCCAGCAATTTAATCCAAAGCCAGTGGTCCATTTTTTTAAAAACTTCGGCACTGCTCAAATAAAGCTAGCCGATATCGATATAGAATTTGTGGGAGCCAGAAAGGAAAGTTATAGCCATGATAGTCGAA
>JBIIVV010000171.1:0-6904 GCA_044339235.1 Ferruginibacter sp. | reverse complement strand
AAGATATTGCAAACTCAGCTTCATGGGGGTCAAGGGATTTTTAATTTCATGGGCCACCTGTCTTGCCATTTCCCTCCAGGCGGTTTCTCTTTCATTTTTAGCTAGCTCCACTGCACTATTATCCAACTTGGCAACCATCTTGTTGTATTCAGCCACCAGGTCTCCTATTTCGTCCTTTCGATTCCAGATGATGGTCTCATTCATTTGCCCCAGACTAATCGCCTTCATTTTATTGCTGATAAAAGAAAAAGAACGGGTAATTCGATTGGTAATAAAAAAGGCAATTACCCCGGCAATCAAAAATATAAATGCATTGAGGTTAATGATTGCCACCAAAAAATTGGATATCTCTTGGCGCAGTTTGGATTGAGAAGTGAAATAAGGTGTATTGAGATACGCGTATACGCGTCCAGTTTCGTCCAATATGGGTACATAATTACTTAGAAATTGTAACCTGCCAATCGTTTCCTCTTTAAAAAACTGTATTTCTTTCAACTGGTGCAAATGATAATAAGCAAGCGGATCCATCTTACTACTTACAATTCCCTTACTATAAGGAAGGGGTAATGAAGAAGCCCTGAGCACACCAGCTAGATCATAAAAATTAATGTCCACCGCATGCGCCTCCGATATTTTCGAGATCAGCTTCTTGAGCTGATTAAGGTATTGATCGTCATACACCTTTGGTATATCATTCAAAATAATCATATCTGATAAGCCGTTCCGGACTTCATTTTGCATGATATGAATGGTGGTGCCCAATTGTTCCCGATTATTATTATTATACTGGTCAATGAAAAATACAATGGTGGCAACCCCTACTATAATGAAAGCGCTTAGACTAATGAAAATTACCGTACTATGAATCTGGTTCCGTATACTCATTTGCCAATACCTTCCCAATTCACGCAAATGCAATCGAGATTGAATAAGGGCAGTTAGTATCCAAGAGATGGCTGTAATGAACAAAAATGTACAAAACAGGTAGGAGAATAAAGTAATGGTTTCAATAAAAAAATTATCTTTCTTAACAATTACCACCGCTTTTCCTGCGCCAGATTTGTACCAAAGTTCATCATACCCTGAATGCTTCACTGACCTAAAAGTAGCTGGACGGGAATTATTAGAAGCCAGCTGAAATGGAAAAGCATATTCATTGTGACTACTTACTAACCTGAGTTGATTGTATACTGCATAAAAATACACGGGTGAATTTTCAATGGAGTTTTCATAGCCTTTCAAAAAAAGTTCGGGGTACAAAGCATCTGTTTTGTATTTTTTGGGACTCGCTAAAATAAAAACATATCCTAACAGCTTACTGGCAGTATCAATAATTTCCTTTTTACTAATGTAATTAAACCGGTCATAAGAAACATCATAGTAATAAAGCCCAGTAATTGCAGTAGGTTTTGCCTGTGTATTCAAAATGGTATTCAGCAAATTGAAAGTAGCAGAATCTTCATTGAACAAGGATTTTTCATTTGCATCAAAAGTGAATATTTTAGTATCGTATTTATTCAAATACCCGGTAAAATTATCATTCAATAAACTACCCTTCAGTGATTTGTTGGATTCAGGCGTTTTAAACGAATCAAAAACAGGAGCAAGCGCGTCACTACTGAAATCAGTGAGAACAGTATTCATTAGCCTTTCACTAGATGGATCTGCCTTAATGGCCAGTATTTCTGCATAGTGTTTTCGCTGCCCCATTTCCTTATTGCCATTTTCAATCAAAATGACTGAACTGATCGATATTGAAAAGAAAAACAACCAGAAAATAAACCTGGATGAAATAATTGCTGAGGTAAGTAAAAAAAGATATTGATTATTAAGCAGCAATAAATAAATCAATAGCCATATCAATAAATACAACTCAAATAACACATTTGGATTGCTTACCCGAAACGTTAACACTAAAAGGCCAATAACAGTTATAATCAATAGAAGCAGCAGGACATTTTTAGGCAGCAAAGGCTGAAGCAGATAAATAACAATTTGAGTTGCTAAAAAATACCCAATAGCCAAACAGCCAAAAACAATAAAACCAATCACACTGTATACCGACAGCGTATAGAAATTAACTACATCAAAAGAGATATTTGAATCTGCCACCATTGACCTAAAAATATGACCGACAAGAATGGTGCAAAGCAGTAAAATGGCTGCCCCAAAAAGTATCACCCACCACTTAATAAAGGCAGATTTTATCAATAGGGTAACTTTTTTGTCCTGAATATAAAATCGAATAAAAAGAATTACCCATAAAAACAAAATCGAATTGATTAGCAAATCTCCTAAAGACCGTGATATGCTATTGGAACCATAAATAGCTGGATCGAACAATTCAAACTGGCGGAAATTTACCGGAATGGGTAAATAATAACTGGCTACACGCAAACCTATAATTAGCAGCGTTAAAAACAAGCCCCCTTTGTAAAAGTTTTTTTGAATCAGATAGACGGCCGTCAGTTGTATAAAAAACAATATAAAAATTACAGCGATCATTCGCAAAATGAAAGCCAGTAAATTATTATGGACTACACTGCTAAGTGCCTTGGGTGACAGGGAAAAAAGGAAATGCCCGTCAACCGAATAAACTGTATGTGTTAGTTTTTTTTCGGAAATCGAATAGGCTTTCTCAATGTCTTTTCCGGTTGTAAAGGAATTGGTCAGGTAATCGTTTGTAATGGCATAGTTCCACATAATGGGAATCAATCCTAGCAGGGTAATATCTTTAAAACTACTTTTTTGCCAAACATAATAACCGTTCGACAATTGAATGAAACCTGTTTGCTGATTCATTGAAGCGAGGGCCAAAGACGGATCCACCACCTGCGTTGACCAAAAAAGTAGATTGGAATTATTTTCGGAATTTTTTGTTTGATAAACAAATAAATAATATTTTTTGGAGATCAACTGCTGGAGCAGCGATTCGTCGTAGCGTTGACTAACAAGTTGATTTAAAACAGCTGTATCGGAGGCGATGGAGGTAAAATCATTTTGTTGCTTCGCAATAAAACTACTGAGGTTTTTGGCAACCGTTTTGGGCGAAGCATTCCCCGTTAGGTAATTGTCAATAATAAAAGATATCGTAATCAACCAGGCAGCAATTACCAACAGGTAACTATTTCTGATAAAAAACTGTTTAAAGGAACTGTATTTTTTCAAAATAAAAATATTGACTGCAATTGCAGTATGAAAATTATTCTGTTGCTATTGCTGAAAACTGGCTTTAAAAGGATTTGCCTAAATCGTTTTACTTTAGTACTAAAATATTACCGACGCTTGGTTTAAACAAGCATTATTTTCGCTTTATTTGATTCCAAATAGCATCCATCTCCCCTAAAGTCATTTCATGCAGTTCTTTTCCAGATAAAGAAGCGGCCGCCTCCATTTTATTAAATCGATCGATAAATTTTTTATTGGTTCGCTCAAGGGCATTTTCAGCATCTATTTGCAAAAACCTTGCAAAGTTGATCAGGGAGAAAAAAACATCGCCCAGTTCATCTTCCATATCATTTTGATTACCGGAAGCAATCGCCTCAAACAATTCAGCCTTTTCTTCTTCTACTTTATTCCATACCTGTTCCTTGTTTTCCCATTCAAAGCCCACCTGTTTGGCCTTCTCTTGCAAACGCATGGCTTTGACAGTAGCAGGAAGCGCCTTGGGCACCCCGGCTAAAATTGATTTTTTGCCTTCCTTGATTTTTAATTTTTCCCAGTTTCGCTTTACATCTTCCGCGTCGGCCACTACCACATCACTATAAATATGCGGATGGCGGAAAATAAGCTTTTCACAAACCCCATTAATCACTTCATCCAGGGTAAACTGGTTTTGCTCAGCCCCTATTTTAGCATAAAAAATGATGTGAAGTAAAATATCGCCCAACTCCTCCTTAATGCCCTTCCAATCTCCATCGGTAATCGCATCGGTTAACTCATAGGTTTCTTCAATAGTCAACTGCCGCAGCGTTTGAATCGTTTGCACCTTATCCCAGGGACATTTCTCCCTAAGTTCATCCATAATTGTAACCAACCTTGAAAAAGCATTTTCAGTAGTGGACTGCATAGCTTATTTAAATTTCATTAAAAATAATAAAGAAAACCCGCAACCAACATTTTGGAGGCAATTAAGCCAAAGAATAGCACTAAAATCACCCCCACGCTAACAAATTGCCCTTAATCGATGATTTCCAAATAGCCATCCTGTCAAAATATTTTCTTAATACGCTGCTAGTTTTCATTAATTACCTCCTACTGCCTTAATTTTACTACTCAAAATATACTTATGGGCAAGTCAATATTGATACAACTGATATTACTGATGGTGATTTCAACAGCTGGAATTTCTCAATATCATTACCTTGATATTGTGAGCAACTTTCAACTGTCTGAGGAAATTAAACAATTTAAGGAGCAAAAAATCAGGAATATTCTAGTACACAGTTTTGAAGGCAATGGAGAGCCTAGCCGTGGCTTTTTTTGTGAAAAAAAAATCAGCAAAGATTACCGCAAAATTGAAACTTATACCAAATCAAATATTACTGAAAAGTCAATCCTCATTTCTCAATTCAATGCTGAAGGGCAATTAATTGCTTCCAAAAATAGTTCCTCCGTTTCCAGTTCCTCCTCTTCCTATCAATACGACCCAAAGGGGCATCTCAAAATATTTGTAAACATTGCCAAGTCTATAGATGATGAATTTTCTGCCAAAACGATTGAGGAGCACCAATACTTTTATGACCCAAAAGGCCATCCTACAAAGATGTTACGCATTCGAAATCAAACCGACACAGCTACGGTGATTTTCACAACCGATGAAAAGGGAAATGTGATTGATGAAAATGATTTGGGTAAAAATGGCAAACACTATTATTACTATTATGACACTAAAAAAAGGCTCACTGATATTGTAAAATACAATGCTATTAGAGCCAAACTGATGCCTGATTTTTTATTTGAATACAATAGCGCAGGCCAGGTAACCCAAATGATTACTACAGAAGAAGGCATTTCCAATAATTATTTTACTTGGAAAAATACATACAATGATGGCCTTCGAATTATTGAAAAATGCTTTTCTAAAGAAAAAGAATTATTAGGTTATTTTGAATTTGAATACAATTGAGTAGATTTATTATTGGTTGAATACGCTAATCATCGATTGAATTGACTTGGATCGGATAGGTAACCAATAATTAATTACCGATTTTAAATTCGCATGATCCTTTTGGCTTAGTTCGCCAACTTGTTTTTCTATCAAAGAAAACTATGTTTCATTTCATATCTTTAGCTTCATGAATTTTGTAAAAAAAATACTTGCCCTTCTGTGGCTGTTTTTACTCCCTGCCCTTCTTCAGGCACAGATTTTTGGAGGTAACCCTGCTTCACTCAAATGGAAACAAATCAATACCTCCCACACCAGAGTGATATTCCCACTGGGTTTGGATAGTCAGGCTAAACGCATCAATGCTATCAACCAATTACTAGGCAAAACCACCGCTTACAGCATTGGGGGCAAGCAGCGAAAATGGAATATTCTACTATTAAACCAAACCAGCATTTCCAATGCCTATGTAAGAATGGCGCCTATTATGAGCGAATTGTACATGACACCGGAACAAGATAACTTTTCATCCGGAAGTCTGCGCTGGGATGACAACCTCATCATTCATGAAAATAGGCATATTCAACAGTTCAGTAATTTCAATAGCGGACTTACCAAAGTTTTTTCATTTCTCCTTGGTCAGGAAGGGCAATTACTTGCCAATGGCATTGCCATTCCGGATTATTTTTTTGAAGGAGATGCGGTATGGCAGGAAACCCTGGTAAGTAATCAGGGTAGAGGAAGAATGCCCTCTTTTTACAACGGCATGAAATCCCTTGCACTCGACAATAAAAAATATTCGTGGATGAAACTGCGCAGCGGATCCTCCAGAGATTATACGCCCAGCCATTACGAGTTGGGTTACCAACTCGTAGCCTATGGTTATGAAAAATATGGTGAAGACTTTTGGAAAAAAGTTTCCCAAGATGCCATTCAATTTAAAGGGATATTCTTTGCTTTCAATAAAGCAATTGAGCGGTATTCCGGCAAAACTTACCAGCAGTTTAGGGAAGATGCTATGCGCTTTTTTATTGAAAAATCTTTATCGGATTCAAAAAAAGACCCCCTTGCCGATAAGTATATCAGTGCCAGTAAAAACCATCAAGTAGTAGATTATCTTTTCCCCTACTACATCAGCGATGACAGTTTGCTCGTTACCAAAAAGTCGAACCATTCCATCAGCAGTTTTTACTGGATCATCAATGGGAAAGAAAAAATGATTCGGGCAAAAAATATAGTGATCGATGAATATTATAGCTATCAAAATGGCAACATTGTTTATGCTAGTTACCAATCGGACCCGCGATGGGGAAACAGAAACTACAGTGTAATCCAAGTATTGAATATTTACAGCAACCAACAAAGACAGTTGGGTAACCATACAAAATATTTTTCACCGGATATCAACGAAAATGGCAGCGAAGTGCTGGCGGTAAATGTAAACCCAGACGGCAGCAATTACCTACATCGCATCAACGCCAACACAGGCGAACTAATTAAGCAGCTGCCCAATCCCCAGCATTATTTTTACACCCAATCCAAATACATTGATTCCAATACTGCTGTATCGGCAGTAAGAAATCCGGAGGGCAAAATGGGCCTCGTAAAAGTGAATCTTGCCAATGGCGACATAGAACCGATCACCCCATTTTCCTTTAATGTAATCGGCTATCCATTTGTGAAAGGGGATACTATTTATTTCAGCGCCATGCAACACAATACAGATAAAATTGTAGCCGTTAGCCTGCTCGATAAAAAAATATTTACGCTTACCGATAACTTAAATGGCGTATACCA
>JBIIVV010000170.1:0-6906 GCA_044339235.1 Ferruginibacter sp. | reverse complement strand
ATAACTAATTTTTCAATACACTAGCCTATTTATTTCAAAGCTTACAATGAAAAATATATTACTGTTTGATTTTCTGGAAGTTAAGGGAGAATGTTTTTTTAGCATTCCATCTTTTAAATAAAAAAACGGTCGGAGGACATCGGGGTAGCTGTTTAATTATTTTTTTAATGTCCTCCAATCTCTTAAAAACCTGAACGGCCTTGTTGGAAATTGGAGGACAATAGAGTTGCTATTACAATTAAAAGAGGTTCCTTATTTTGCACCCGGATACCTTGCATCGCCTTTTGCATAAAACCAGATGATGCGGTTCATCTTATCATCTTGACCTCCATCCACTTCATTAAAGACTTCCAATTGTGATTGGAGGGCATATTTTTTTGCTTTTCCCTGAAGCGCATGAAGGGGTTTGTTCATCTGGTCAAGCGGGATATTATTGGGCAGGGCGGTATAGGGCATGCTGTGTTTAATTTTTTGAAAACAATCGGTCATCAGTCTGGCGGTTCCATCCATGATATTCATTGGGGGTAGCCCCAAAATTTGTTCAATGGTTCTTAGCATGGAGGTCTGGTTGTAATTGGAAGTCACTAGTTTGCCAGTACTGTATGCACTCACCACCAAGCCAATGGTTCTGTAAGCAGAAATATGGTCCCAGCCACCTTGAGAGTCATCCTCGGTCATGAATATTGCGGTTGAATCCCAGTACTTGCTTTTGCTGATCATATCTACGATTCTTCCTACTGCCAAGTCATTGTCGGCCACCATGGCATTGGGGGTAGGGAAGCCAGGTGAGGTGCCGGCACTATGGTCATTGGGAAGTGAAATCACCATTAGGTTGGGCATATTACCTGCTTGTTCATAGGCTTTCCATTCTTCAATAAAAATATCCGCCCGTTGTTGGTCGCTAAAAGCAATATTGTCACAATCTGGAAAGGTGGGGGAAATAAGCGGACGAATCCTTGCGATGGTGGTTTTGTTGACCCAATCTGGTTTTTTTCCTTCCTTGTATTTTGAATATAGGTCGATCCATTTCAATTTAGTATCGTATACGGTTTCACAGGCTTCGCCATAAATCCGTACCGTTTTTCCATGATCCGCAGCTAGATTCCAGATAAAGCCTTCCTTATTATAGACTAGTGCATCTTCTTGACGGTGAGGATAACTTCTGAACCAGGCACGAACACTTTTTTCTATATAGTCGGATACCATGCCGGCGTCGGTCCATTGGTGTCCTTCAGCTGAAGATTTTCCGGAAGCATGAAAGTCATCCATCCAGCCGTATTTTTTAGCAAGGGCGTGCATGTTGGGAGTTACTTTTTCACCGAAAATGCAAAGCGAACTATCGCCTCTTCCGTAGGGGATATCTCCAAAAACTTGGTCATAGGTTTTATTTTCCTTGATAATATAAACTACCTGTTTAAACACAGAAGGTTCTCCAATTCTTTCAGGTACGGGCACCGGTGCAATTCCGGCACGAGGTAGTAAACGCAGATGGGCAGTCCTGCTTAAAAGGTTTAACTGGGTTACAGCTGCAGTGTATTTTTCCAGCGTGGCTTTGTCAGGTAGCGGTATGATGCTTACAGAAGCCAGTTGTTGGTGAATGGTCCCTGCTTTTTTCTTTTCGTCGATTACATTGGAGCCGTCCGATTCGATATTGGCGACCACCAGATTATTTTGAATAAGGTTAAGTCCGCCGGGGTAGGTTTCTGTAGGTATATAACCCGTAACCGCAGAATTGCCAGTTCCTTTTGCGGAAGCATTTTTTCCTAGTCGAACTACAGCTATTGCATTATCGAATCCATTGGCTACATATAATATACTATTGTCTGCATTCAATTTGAGCGCGTTGGGGGTGCTACCTTGCAGTCCAAATGCTTCATTTAGTATTCCAACTTTAATCGATTCTGCAATTGCATCCGACTGGGTGTTAATCACAGAAATTACATCGCTTGATCCATTGGCTACATAGATATGTTTTCCATTGTCTGCAGCAACTACTGCATTGGGATGTAGGCCTACTTTTATTTCGCTGATATGTTTTCCGGTGGCGGCATCCAATACAGATACAGTTCCACTTGATGTGGCTCCGGTCTTAGGGTCGGTATAAGCAAGCCCCCAAGGCACACCGGCTCTTTCTTTGGTACTGTCTGTGGCAGTAGCGCCTGCCCAGTTGCTTACATATAATTTATTATTTGCCATTGCTACACCATAGGGTGCCACACCCGTGGCTGCACGCCAAACAATGCTTCGGTCGCTCCAGCGAATTTTCAATAATTCATTGTTGCCATTCAATACCACATAAAGAAAAAGAACTCCCTGCTCCCTTGAAATTTCGATTTCATTGGGAAGGGCATTGGAAGCTGGATTTATTTTCTCAATAGGAATGTCCGAAAAATTCATAAAGCTATTTGTTCCCCATTCTGCAATCATTATTGCCGATTTGCTACCGCTTTTTGCCGCAGCACTCCATACTACCCAGGTTTTACCATTTTCTGTAAAAGAACGGATGCCTGAATAAGTGCTCATGTAATTGCCATACCGGTTAATATCTGAGAAGGTCCAACGACTAATGATCTTTTTTTGGATAGCATCCATTGCTACAATACCATACCGATCTTCGATGACCAGTTTGCCGTCGTTGCTTAATATGGCCGCGTCTAGTGCGTGATTTTCCATATCAGGATTGCCAAAGCGAATCACCGTTCCAGCGGAATGAATAATCCGGTTGAAAGGCATCAGTCGAAGGGAGTCATTATGTCTTCGTAGGAAATCTGACAAGCCCTCAATATGGTCGGTGTTGAGGTAATCTATTTGCAGGCTGGTTAGTTCCTTCCATGCTGCTGGAAAATCGGGAGTTGCCCAGAAACGGATGGTTTTTTTTAATTGATGTACTTTTTCTACCAACGCGGTAATGATTTGCCGATCGGGCTCGGTTAAGGAACTTTTCCCATTCCACTTACTGTATTCTTTAAAATCATTGCTGAGCATTGCAATTCTTGATAATGCGGCCTTGCTGTAGTCCTCGCTGAGTCGTCCATCAAACGAAATAAAGGAAGGGTAGGAGGTAAAACTGCTTTGCGCAGGTCGATTGCCGGTAATGACAATCCGGATTTTTGGATTTTGAATAATGGAAGGGAATTTTTTTAATAGATTCACAAGCGCATTGAGCGTTCGCACACTATCCGTTTTTATGTCAATAAGCAATTGAAGTTTTTTGTTAGGGTCTTTGTAGGGGAACCCTCCATTTTGCTTAATGAAATTGATTAAAGGTGTCAGGTACAATGTTTCAAGTGACCGGGTTTTGGTGAGGTGTGTTGAATCATGCCCAACCAATAACAAACCGCCAGTGAGGTGAATATCCGCTTCGATAGAGCCAAAGCCCTCGTGATAGGCTTGAAAAAAAGGGGTAGACTGCTCGTAATCATTGTGTGAATGCGCATTGCTAGTAGTATAGATGGCTATTTGTCCAAATAGGGTGGTGTATAATAAATAGCAGGGTAAGAATAAAATGATTTTTTTCACGAGAATAGTTTTGTTTTATTGAAAATTCAGTCAATATTAATTAATTATTGTTTACACTCAATATTAATTAATTGAATTATTATTTACACGGTGAGTTTTGAAGAAAATGATCAAAAATGAGTGGGCGATTACATATTCGATTTTCTTATAATCATTCTTTTAAAAAAGGGGGGAGGCATTATTTATAATGTGATTGAATTGCTGTATGAAATGAGCAATCAAATTCGCGGAGGCGATTTCCTTATCAACTTTTCTTGGTTAGCAGAAATAGGTATATTTTTTACTACTTGCGATTAAAGTTTTTTTCTAAAAAGTTCATCACATTCGTAGCAAATATTTTTTGAATAATTTCTTCAGCAGACAAGCCAAACATCAATCGTTGAATTTCATGGAGCGGCAATGAATAATCAAATCCTATTGGTGAAATCTCCTGAGGTTGAATTAAAAATGTAAGCATATCTTTTTTTAATATTGGCATTTCGGCGGTAGTGGGGTAAAAATCCAGGTGATGAATAAATCCGTCATAATCACTTCCAATGGATAGCAGGTTCCAGCCATTTTTCGTATTGACGGTTTTTACAATTTCAAATAAGTTGGCGAATAAAATTTTTACATATTGTTTGCGTAAATCTTCGCTTGAAAGCTTCTTATTCTTTTTGACAACTTCAATAGCAATATTACCCGCTATTCTTTGCTCATCGAGTTGTATACCTATCAGTCCGCCTGTTTCGGCAATTATCAAAATATCTTCCGCACAAAGGTTGATGCTTTGTTCATGGAGATAGTTGCTGTTATCCTGCCATTCCATTTTGTCATCTTGGGTAATCAAGCCATCGAGGGTCTTGCATTTGCTGACCACACCGGTATGGCTGCAAATCAGTGGGAATTTATCATTGTGCATCCAGTAATCTGTTTGGACAAAGGAATAAAAATCCTTACGGCAAGCAGGGCTCATGTGTTTGATGTCAATCAGTACCCTAGGGCCATTGGTGGTTTTTAGTAATAGTTTGATGACTTCTTTTCCCATCCCTTTCAAACCCTCATTCATTCCTTCCGTTTGAGATACTAGTAGATCAAAAAGTTTCGTCAAGCTTTTTGCATGTCCTCCCAAACCATTCCAAAAATGGTGGTTGAGTGAAATGTACAATGGTACAAATTCCCATTTTTTCATTGCCTCGATATTGTTTTGATAAGCTAATAAGGAATCAAAATCGAGTTCATCTTCTTGATGATTTGCTCCTACATGTTGCATCAAATGATCCGATTCAGGCACCTGGCTGGAAAGCGTATGAGCGCCTTCTATACTAATGATGATGCAAATAGTAGTTGAACTGTCATGAAGGCAATCTTTGATCTCTTGAAAATTTTTTACAAATTTTATAGAGTAAGTTTGTTCGTTGTTTTGTTGGTTATTAAACTTGGTAAAATAAGTATATTCCGGTACCAGCGCCTCGTGGAAATATTGTGACATCCATTTTTTTGCAAAGTTTATATCAGTGGTATGAAAGCCAGTCAAAGCATTGATGACATTGTTTTTTAAAGTATACAGCTTTCGTTTTGGTTCATCTGTAACCAACATCTTTATCAATTTTTTCAGGAAGCCGTCTGATTTTACATTGGCTACAAAAAATGCCTTTTCAAGAGGCGTGAGTGATACGATTGCTAACCGAACATTTCCTTTATGCAGATTGTCAAAATTGCTTTGTGTGCTTAGCTTAAAGCGAAGGATACTTTCAATTTGTTTGCTCAGCCTTTTTAGTAGGCGCGCACTAATTTCGTTTTCGTAACTTTCAAATGGCGTATGAGCGGGGTTTTTTCTGCCGCTCATAAATGGTTTCCAACTGCTATGGCAATGGATATCAATGTTAAAATCATATTCCATGGTAAATTTGTATAAAGCAGGAAAGTACAGAGCATGTTTGAAAAATACAATGACCTGAGGGAGTCTTTTTGAAAACGCTTACTTTTGAGATTGAAGCGGATGCTGAATCAAATGTAAATGGATAGGGCAAGCTTGCTGGATATTCAAAAACATTCGAGTTTAGTTGTTGTACATTCTTTACTTTTGCACGCTTGAATGAAGGGTTGTTAGCTCAGTTGGTTTAGAGCATCACGTCGACAACGTGAGGGTCGCTGGTTCGAGCCCAGCACAGCCCACTAAGGCTTATCTGAGTAAAATCGATAAGCCTTTTACAATAGGCGCTTACTCAGTGATGGCGTCATATCCATTTTCCCAAAGCAATTCCTTCCCAGTATTTTTTTTAGTTTTCTTGTTTTTCCTTACCTTGAATGCTAAATTCATATCAGATGTCAAAAGAAAGAAAAATCACCTTGCAGGAATCGGAGATACCTACGCATTGGTACAATATTGTAGCAGACATGGCTAACAAACCTTTACCTCCTTTGCATCCCGGAACGCAACAGCCCATTGGGCCAGAAGCCTTAGCGCCGCTTTTTCCAATGGAATTGATTAAGCAGGAAGTAACCACCGAAAAGTGGGTAGAGATACCAGATGAAGTGCGAAACTTGTATTCCATTTGGCGGCCTACTCCCATGTATCGTGCGTATGGATTAGAAAAAGCCTTGGGTACTAAATCTAAAATCTATTATAAGTACGAAGGGGGAAGTCCGGCGGGATCTCATAAACCCAATACCGCAATTCCACAAGCCTATTACAATTCTAAAGAAGGCGTTAAAAAAATAGCTACCGAAACTGGGGCAGGCCAATGGGGAAGTGCCCTTAGTTTTGCCTGTCAGCTTTTTGGAATAGAGTGTGAGGTATTTATGGTAAAAGTAAGTTATGAGGGTAAGCCTTACCGTAAGATAATGATGAATACCTGGGGTGCTACGGTGCATGCTTCTCCCAGCAATCTTACCAACGCAGGAAAAAGCATACTGGCTGCCGACCCCAATTCTCCGGGAAGCTTAGGGATTGCAATTTCAGAAGCGGTGGAAGTAGCGGCCACCAATGATGATACCAAATATGCATTAGGAAGTGTATTGAATCATGTATTGATGCATCAAACCATTATCGGTCTAGAAGCACTTAAACAAATGGAAAAGGCAGGCGATTATCCAGATATTGTAGTTGCACCATTTGGTGGTGGATCTAACTTTGCGGGTATTGCATTTCCTTTTTTACAAAATAAGTTAACTGGTGGAAAAAATGTAAGGGCCATTGCGGTGGAGCCAACCTCTTGTCCTAAATTAACGCGTGGCGTTTTCCGTTATGACTTTGGAGATACGGTTGGAATGACTCCATTAATTCCAATGTATACACTTGGTCACAATTTCATTCCTTCTCCCATTCATGCTGGCGGTTTAAGGTACCATGGTGCAGGGGCTATTGTAAGTCAATTATTGAAAGATGGTATTATTGAAGCCAAT
>JBIIVV010000027.1:0-22943 GCA_044339235.1 Ferruginibacter sp. | reverse complement strand
CAGCGCATCATTTTTTACATGTAGAAATAGGGCGGTAGATAAAACTAAGGTGAATACACAGGTGGCGCATCCTGCTAACAGCAATGCCCTGGCAATTACTCTGGAGGCTTTATTTTTTGACGAGTTGATTTTTTTATACAAATAATAGTAGGCTGCAAAAAAGAGTAAATATGGAATGCAGATGATGACGTATTGGAAAAATAGGTCGAATCCTGGGATATGAAATACGGTGATGGAAAACAATCTGAAAACAAAAATCAGCAGTGCGATAAAAACAATAAAGCTAATAAAGCTTCCTACTATCAATAACGTTAAGCGGGAATATTTCTGAAAATTGTCCATGTTGCAAAGGTAATTCAAACGGATAACCCATCCTTGCGTTTTGATAAAACTGTTTGTGATAAAACAAGAAAGGGGAGCAAAAAAAATCCCACTGCTTTCGCAATGGGATTGTATTGAGTAACTGTGAAAGATTATTCAGCGGAAGGTGCTTCGTCGGTAGTGGGAGCTGAATCAGCTGCCGCATTATCCATTTTAGCTTTCAAACCAGCCAAAACGCCCAAATCACCTAGGGTTGATTTCTCTACTTTGCTTTGTAGATTCTTAACTGCCTTTTTGGTAACATCAGCATCTGCTTTCTTTTCTTTAACAATAGCTTGTTTTTCTTCTTCGATTACCTGCTCCCATAAACGGGTATGGCTAAGTACGATGCGCTTGTCATTACGGTCAAATTCAATTACCATAAACTGAGCAATCTCATCAGCACCAATGCTCTTACCATCTTCTTTTGCAAGGTGACGGTTCGGCGCAAAGCCTTCTAATCCGTAAGGCAATTGTATAACAGCTCCCTTATCGTCTTTTTTGGTAACGGTTCCTTCATGGATACTTCCTACTGGGAAAGTACTTTCCAGTGAATTCCATGGATCTTCTTCAATTTGTTTGTGTCCTAACTGAAGTTTGCGCCCTTCCTTATCAATGTTCATGATGATCACGTCGATTGACTCGCCTACTTTAGTGTATTCGTTAGGGTTATTGAAGCGTTTCAACCAGCTTAAATCGCTGATATGAATCATTCCACCAATACCGGTAGCCAATTCAACAAATACGCCGTAAGGAGTAATGTTTTTAACGGTACCTGCATGTTTGCTATTTTCAGGAAACTTCACATCAATTTCACTCCATGGGTCATTGGCCATTTGCTTAATGGAAAGACTCATCTTGCGAGTGTCTTTATCCAAGGTTACAATTTTAGCTTCGTACTCATCATTGAGTTTAAAGAATTCTTTTGCGTTGATAGGGGTATTGGCCCAAGTAATTTCACTTACGTGTACCAAACCTTCTACACCAGGCATAATTTCAAGGAAAGCACCGTAGTCTTCGATATTCACTACTTTACCTTTCACTACTTCACCTTCTTTAATGGTTTCGCTCAGTGTATCCCAAGGATGCGGAGTCAATTGTTTTAGACCAAGACTGATACGTTTTTTATCATCATCAAAATCTAATACTACCACATTCAATTTCTGGTCCATCTTCAACACTTCTGTTGGATGGTTAATACGTCCCCATGAAATATCAGTGATGTACAACAAGCCGTCTAGGCCGCCCAAGTCAAGAAACGCACCGAAGTCGGTGATATTTTTGATGGTTCCTTCCAATACTTGTCCTTTTTCCAATTTACCGATGATTTCTGCACGTTGTGCTTCGATATCACTTTCAATAAGTGCTTTATGAGATACAACCGCATTCTTAATGGTCTCATTGATTTTAACCACTTTAAATTCCATTGTTTTTCCAACAAACTGATCGTAGTCGGTAACTGGTTTAACATCGATCTGGCTACCTGGTAAGAATGTTTCCATACCAAATACATCCACAATAAGACCGCCTTTGGTTTTGCTGGTAACAATACCGGTAACGATTTCGCCGGTTTTGTGCAATTCCACAATTCTTTCCCAGGCTCTGCTGGTACGGGCTTGTTTACGGCTAAGGTTAAGATTGCCGTCTCTGTCTTCTTTTTCAACCACCATTACTTCAATGACGTCGCCTACTTTTAAACCGCCGGGGATATCCCTGAATTCATTCAGCGAAATCAAACCGTCACTTTTAAATCCGATGTTTACCACCGCATCCGTTTTGGTGATGGCTTCAATAGTAGCCTGAATCATTTCGCCATCGTTGATCTGTTTGAACGTGTTGTCGTACACAGTGTCATACTTGGCTTTTTCTTCTTTGTTGTAACTTGAAACGTTACGTTTGTCAACACTCCAATCAAAGTCATCATGAGCAGTAACTACTCTTGGAATGTAGGGAGCTTTTTCTGCAACTGCTTCCGTAGCAGACGCTTCAACAGGCACATTTGTTACCGCAGCAGTTTCAGCACCATCGTTGGTAGCTGATCCTTCCTGTGCATCTGCGTTTAGTTGTTTAAAATGGTTAAATGACATAATATAAATCCCGGTTTTTTAACGGGAGGGCAAAGTTAACCATTTTTAGCTGTAAAAAACGCGTACAACACCTATTTTATTGCCTTTGGGAAGTTTTTAACAGAAGGGCGTAAAGTAGCAATTTGTGTTATGTTCTACTGGGGGCTTGGGCTTATTTATTTTGCAAAAATAATTATTGTTTCTTTTAAAAAAAGTACTTAAATTGGTACTTAAACGAGGTTTTATGGAAGTTGTAAATTATACCGAATTCAGAAAAAACCTTACCAAGAGTTTGAATAAGGTCAATGATGACGCTGAAATAGTGGTGGTTTCGAGGAGTAAGGGAAAAAGTGTAGTGGTAATGGCCTTAGAAGAATACAATGCCATTCAAGAAACATTACATGTTGTACAATCCGTAAGCAATCGAAATCGATTAGATAAAGCCATTGAGCAAATGGATATGGGGCAATTCGAAACTCATTCATTAATTGGGTAAGCAGAATGGAATTAGTATGGCAAACCAATGCATGGGAAGATTATTGCCATTGGCAAAAACAGGATAAAAAAATCCTTGAAAGGGGGAATGAATTAATCAAAGACTGTTTGCGCTCACCTTATAAAGGTATCGGTAAGCCTGAGCCATTGAAAGGTAATTATGCGGGTTGCTGGAGTAGAAGAATAACCCAGGAGCACCGATTGATTTATAAGATCAACGAACGGCGGCTTCATATTTTACAATGCCGGTATCACTATGATTGATTTCCTTTTGGAGAGATGTTGATTAATCAAATACCAATTTGGTTGCTTATTTAAGTAAATAAAAATCCCCCAACCATTGATTGGTTAATATGTGCAAAAGAAAATTCAAATTAACTTACAATTCAATCCCCATTTTTTTCATCAAAATTGAAGCATTGATTGATTGGCAGATGCCTTTTTTTAGTGAGTAGTCAAAATACAATTCGTCGTTGTTTACCTGCGCATCAAAATGATAATTCAGGATATTTTCAGGAAAATCTTTTTCAATATTTGCTAGCGCTACATCATGCGTAGCGATGATGGCTACCGCTTTTTGATTAATCAGTTGTTTGGTTAATGCTACCGATCCGGTATGCCGGTCTAGTGAATTAGTACCTCTTAAAATCTCATCCAACAATATAAAAATGGGATCATGGTTGTTTACTTTTTCAATTACCGTTTTTAGTTTTTTTAATTCTGCATAAAAGGTCGACGTATTCTCTTCTAGGTTATCTGCAATCCGCATACTAGTGATGAGTTGAATGGGAGAAATTGAAAAACTTTTTGCACAAGTCACCGAACCCATCATAGTTAAAACTACATTAATTCCTATGCTGCGTAGGTAGGTGCTTTTACCCGCCATATTGCTTCCTGTAATCAGCATCAGTTGGCCAGATTGATTCATCGCGATCGGATTATTTACTCTTTTTGTAGGATGAATAAGGGGATGCCCTACCTCAGTACCACTGATAGAAAAATGTTCTTTTTTTAGTTCGGGAAAACACCAGTCTGGTTGATTGAAATGAAGGGTAGATAAGCTGCTGAGCGCTTCCAGTTCTCCCAATACATCAAACCATATTGCGATGTTTTGCTGGTTTCTTTTTTTCCATTTCTCTAATGCCATTATCTGTTGTAAGTCCCATTGCACTAAGATGGCCAATGGGATAAATATGACCGGATTGAGTCGGTAGTCCATCCTTGCCAAAATCTTTTCGAGTTGCTTTAATTCATTCGACGCCTTTCCTTTTTGTATACAATAAGCTTGTTGCAATTTTTGCAGTAATTCGGAATGAAAGCTAGTGTTTTCAATGAGTTGAATACTATCGGCCAGTACGGACAATTCAGCCGACATTTTTGAAAGCTGTTGATGTAGTGAGATTGCCTTTTTGCTGATAAAGTAGGCCAATACTGCCGACGCCAACAAAAAATAATTTCTTGTAGGGTTCGAGACCAAGTCAAAATAATTCAGCAGGGTAGCCAACAACATGGTCAGTGGAATAATGTATTGAAGGGGTCGCCAAAATGGGGACTGCAAGAAAACAGTCTTTTCGTTTATCCATTCTTGTAAACGTTGCTTGGTGGAGCTTGCGATTTTTTTTTCTTTTCCAAAAGCCTGCAATTGCTGTCTCCATGGGGTGTTGGCAGCAAGTTCCTGAATGACTTGTTGCCGTTGCAAGATCACTTTATCGTTTGCTGGTGCAAGCAGCCAAGCAGCTAGTGTTTTACTTCCCATCTCAGAAGCAGTCCGGTTGATGTATTGAAAAAGGGATGCTTTGCCAAAAAGGTCTAGGTCATTGGCATAGTCGTGCAGATGGGGTTGGTAAACTGCTCCATCTTCGAAATGGGAATAATTGCCCGACAAAGCGGTTAATTCATCGGCATTGATTTGGGTTAAATGCTGGGCATGGGAAATGGCTTTTTTATTATCTACATCTGCATAGACCAATCTTACAAAAAGGATCAGTAAAAGCAGGACGGGCACTGTATAAATTACACTGATATTTAGCAAAAAGTATCCGGAAGTAAAAATGCCCATCATTACAAAAAACCTTGCCCAGCCCAATTGCGACTTTTTTCTAAGCAGTAAGTTAGTAGTGGAGGATAATTCTTCCTTTCGTATTGTATAATAATGCTGGGGTAACATAGATCGATTTTGTTAAAATTAGCACTGCAAATGTATTGAAGAAGAGTTTTAAAAGTAGAACTAAATAGTTTTCGTAAATTTGCATGAAAGCGGATGAATTCATTAAATCATCCTCAATTACGGGGCTGACCGGTTTTGACAGCATAGATCTTTGTAAGTGTAAGCATGTAGTGCGTTGGATAATTAGCACTTTAATCTGAATATTCAAAACTTCAAATGGCAATACTCAGTATGCCATGGCTGCTTAGTCGATAGACTAGCACCCATTAGGGCCGTTGAACGGGTTGTTCTGTTACCAAGTTCCTCCGCCGACTCAAAAAGAAAATGGAATGCTGTTCCGTTATGAAGTATTCGGAACCTAAGCTCATTCTTCTAAGGTTATGGTTGGTTTGTGTTGCCCCGGCCATTTCCCTACAATTAATGCAGCAATAAACATGTAGAAAGCTTACGGCGAATGTGTTTGGACCAGGGTTCGACTCCCTGCAGCTCCACTTGTAAAAGGTATAAATAATTGAATTTCAATTATTTATACCTTTTTTAATTTCAATTTAGCCCACATTTAGCCCACATATGGTTTAAGTATATCCAGAAAGAATTATTATTCTATATTTGATTTTGCCATTTTAAAAACTGAAACCCGGACCAAGAAACCTTTCATGTTTTAAGCTCAATCCTGAAATTACCTTACCCCCTTCATTAATTAAAATTGACAAATTTTTGCGGTACTTGAAAAGAGTGTAATTAAAAAAAATGATTAAGTGCTTTTAAGGCTTTGGTAATTTAGAAATCGAAAAAGCAAGCAGGGGATATCAGACTAACAGCTAGGTCGGCAGGTTTAAAATCTGCAAATGTCAATATTGAGGTAAAATAGAATACGCTAGTTATATTTTACCCCTCGATGGAAATGGCCAATATGGCTATACCCTTATATTTGAAAGTAATCAAACTCATAAATGATGCATTTGTTAAAAAGCACTTATCCTTAAATAGCTTAATTTATTTAGAGCAAATAAATTTTGTTTATATGCCCAAAACCCTTGGATTAACAATAGTCTCACTGTAGATCCTTCAGTGCACCAAAGGTGCTCCTTTGATATCAGAACTTAATAAAATAGTTCAATTTGTAGAATTTTTGCCTTTAATAATCACTCTGATAAAGCGCAATTATGATATAATTTGGAAAAATTTAAATAGTGCTAACCTATGCACCTCATATTAATATCCACCATTCACTTTTTGGGTAAGTTTTTTTAGATATGCCAATTAAATTATATCAAAAAACATAAAAAAAAAGATATTTAACGTAAACTGAAAAATAAAAAGTGATTTATTTTTACAAAAGATGTAAAGAATTAAAAGGCATACAAAAAATCCTGTTTATTTCGAGTGAAATCAAAAATGTGATTTCTGTTTACAGTAATAGTCATAGGGCACTTAGGGTACTTTTGGGTAGTTTCTTTGGAATTGTAGACTTATTTGAATTAATAAAATTAATTGCCAGTATGAGTATTAGAAATATTGTTTTTTTTTATTTAATTGTATTTTCCTGTGTAAAACTCACCGGCCAGGATAAGGAAATTAATGCGTTGAATTTCGGCATTTCTCCTGAGAAGGATGCCACTCCGATAATTAGAAATGCACTTTATTCTTGTGTTAAAAACAAAGCCAATAGATTGACTATTCCTTATGGTATATATCATTTCTATCCAGATAAAGCCATAGAAAAGTATGTTAATGTCTCAAATAATGATGGCTCAAAGAAGAGGATTATATTTCCTATAGACCATATGAATAATTTTGAGATTGACGGCAATGGCTCTTTGTTTATTATGCATGGTGAGGTTAGCGTTTTCGATATTTGTGATTCAAAGAACATTAAGTTGGTTAATTTCTCAATCAACTGGGCTAAACCATTCAATTTTCAAGCTCAGGTTGTTGCTGTTAATCCATCTTCAAATTCTTTTGATTTGAAGGTTTCGGATGAATGTGACTATGAAATAGTAGCTGATGAATTAATATTTCTTGAAAAACCTGGTTTAGCAACAAAAACTTGGAAGGATTGGGCTAAAGGAAGAAATGTTGATGTTGGATGGGAGAGAAATATTGATTGGAATGCTTGGATTGATCCAGTAACTAAGGCCGGTGTTTTAAATGGAAATCTTTATGAAATTAGGACCTATAACGAGAAGTTGAAAACTCGATATCGAGCTGAAGAATTAGAAAAAGGGTTGGTAAGATTCTACAATTCCACAAATAGACTTCCTGCAATTGGGTGGATTTTGGTTTGCAGGGGAATGGGGGGGCTAGAACGTGCATGTCCCGCTTTACATATTTCCAATGTTGAGAATTTCAAAATTAGTGACGTTAATGTATTTCATGCCGGTGGAATGGGCCTAATTGCTGAAAAGTGCAACGGTATTATGCTTAAAAGATTCAATACTATCTTGCCTCCAAATTCTAATAGAGTTGTTACCACCACCGCCGATGCAACACATTTTGTAAACTGTAAAGGGTTAATAAAAATAGATAGTTGCATTTTTGAGAATATGCTTGATGATGCCGCTAATGTCCATGGTATATATGTTGCCGTTGATGGATTAGTGGATAATTATACTTTAGGCTTAAGAATAATGCATATACAGCAGTCTGGATTTCAATTTACATCCGTCGGAGATACGATTGCTTTAACAGACAATGAAACTCTGGTTTCATTTGCTAAGCTCAGAGTCAAATCTGTGAGGATCATTAATAGTGAATACATGGAGGTTGTCTTTACTGAAAAGATAGATAAAGTGTATCGTCCTAATTGTAGTGCAGAAAATTTATCCTGGCAGCCTAACCTAGTGATGAATAATTGTGTTGTACGAAGAAATAGGGCACGAAGCATACTTATTTCCACACGAGGAGATGTTTTAATTGAGAAGAATAATTTTAATACAAGCACTTTTACTAGTATCCTTTTTGAAGGTGAAAGCTCATTTTGGTATGAATCAGGCCCTGTCCGGAATGTTATAATTCGGAATAATAGGTTTAAGGACTTTGGACTATATGGTGGCAATGCTCCGATTTTACAATTTAGTCCCCATTTAAAAATAAAAGATTCATTGTCTAGCGAATATTATCACAAAAATATACTCTTTGAAAATAATGAAATTGATGTTTTTAGCAGACTTCTTGTATATGCATTATCAGTTGAAAACTTAATAATTAGGGGAAATAAAATAACAAAAAGTGAAGATTATCCCCAAAAATCAGTAGGCCCTGTTTTTAACTTTGATCATTGTAATAATATTTTAATAGAAAATAATACATATTTATTTAATGAACAAGCTACAATCATAAAGGATAAATGGACCAAAGGATTGCTGCTACGTAATAATCGGGGGATTTCTGATATATTATTAAGTCGTAAATAATGTCAAACTAAAAGTTTAATCAAAGCAGTTCAAGCGGACATTGCTCAACTGTTTCCAATAATTATTTGTATTGACGGAAAGGATTAAAATTTACTTGTCATCGAAATGCGCTGGGGAAAATATGGTTGGCATTATGCAATAAAATTTGAATAATATTTATGATAATAAGATTTATATCACTTGCAATTATTTTTCTTGATTTTAATTTTGTGTCAGCGCAAAATGAAAAGAAAATGCTTACATATAGCGAGTATATCCAACAAAGACTTCCTTCGAAGGAAGAAATTAGGGTTTTTTTGAATGAAGACACATGGGCGCATTTTGATTCAGAAATGGGTTATATATTGGGCACCTATTTACCGCATGATGGAATAGATGGAAGCTCAACAATATCAACTGTTCAAAAAAATGGGGCAAGGACTTCTTTCATGTATTCGAATAAACACTGTCGAATAAACACCTATGGGAATAGTTTTACTCAATGTCAACAAGTAAGTGATGGAGAAACCTGGCAGGAGTATTTAGCTGCCCATATAGGGGAGCCTGTAAGAAACTATGGTGTTGGGGGATATGGGGTTTATCAATCATTTCGACGATTATTAAAAGAAGAAAGAACAAAGGATAGCGCAGAATATATTATTTTTTATATCTGGGGCGATGACCATATTAGAAGTCTATTGAGATGTAGGTATATTTTAACAAGCGAATGGACCGAACACCAAAGAGTTGCAGAGGGTGAAGGAAAAATGTTTCATGGAAATTTTTGGCCTAACCTCGAGCTAAATATTGAAACAGGTAAATGGGTAGAGAATGATAACCCATTGAAAACACCCAAGGATTTGTATAAGATGACTGATCCAAGTTGGATGCTTACCCATCTTGAAAATGATCTAGCACTTCAAATGAGCCTTTTTTTGCAAAATAAGATTCAAGTATTACCTAATATTCAAAATTTAAAAAAATTGAGTCATTTTTTAGGATTAGATATAAATCTTGATTTAGCCGATCAATTAAAAGATAACATTCGAGTGCTTTTAAATAAGTACTCATTTGAAGCGACAAAATATATTTTGGAAAGGGTTAAAAAATATACTGACAGTAATAATAAAAAACTTTTGGTTGTTATTTTTGATCCTTATACAGTTACTAAGCCCCTTCTTCAGTTAAACAAGTCAACTCGGTATGATCAGGAAATTGTTGACTATTTAAGTGCTAATAAAATTGAGAATTTTGATATGAACTTAGTGCATGTTGCAGATTTTAAATTATTCAAGTTATCTACGGACGAGTATTTTAAAAAGTATTTTGTTGGTCATTATAATCCTACTGGGAACCACTTCTTCGCTTATTCAATAAAGCCATCGATAGTTAATTGGTTAACGAAAAAGCCTGTACCATATTCTAATAAAAGGGAAAAGAATATAAATTTTAAAGATTACCTAAATGACTATTAATTATTAAACAATTAAAAAATGTATAGCGTTTTTTATTATAGACTATTAACTAATGATGAAGGGAAAAAGTGGTATTCAATAGTTAAAATGATTAACTATTATTATTAAGTGTTTGATGTTTTTTTTAAAATTATTGCTCAAACTTTTAAAATTTATTAACGTGTTTAAGTTAAACTTTCTAATAATTGCTATTGCCCTTTTTTGGGTAAATATTACTTTCTCCCAACATTTAACTCATTCCGAGCATGCTACACATTCTCAGGATACCGATGGAGGAAATAGGAATTTTGCGACGGCATCATTAGAAAGCGAGATTCAGCCGATATTATCTAACGCTATTAGAGTTGGTGAAGGATTGAGATCGTTAGGTAGTTTTCTTCCTGAGTCCATACGCAAAGGATTGAATAATTTAAAAAACAGTAAGTATTCGAGTCATACAATCGACAGCATTCAAAAGTTATTGGATCCTTTTTGTTTGGTTGAGGTGATAATTAATCCTGAAATGCGTGTTAGTGTAACGCAAGGTTCTGCAAAGCCTGAATTAATTCAATATGGGTGGAGATCTTTTTTAGTGAAAATTTACAATGATGCGGGAACTAATGGTCGGTTGGAGATAAACAGCCCTAATGCATTGCCTGTTTTTAATAGATCAACGGGGCAACACCATGCTATTAAGGAAAATCTTCTAGAAAAGGACGAATTACAGAATAGATTTTTAGAGGTACTGCTTTATCGAAATGCACCATTGAAGAGTAACTTATCAGGTTTAAAATTGGAGTATGCGATTGTTCAGATTTATTCAAATGAGCAAGGATCAAAAGAAGCCAAGATTGGCTTTAACGTTGGAGAGGGAACGCAGGATATCGGCTTTAGAAATACAGCAGACATATTGTTTTCGTCAAATAAGTCTGTAAAGGTTAAAATAAATGTAAAGGACGAAGTAGGTAGTCCAACCATGGCTTCTTTTATATTCAGTGATAATGTGGATAGATTTCGTGAAGATAACAAAATTGATCCTTACCCTACTACTGATTATCGATTGACGTGGAGTATGTTGGATGATTGGGAAATGCCAGGTTTCATAGCGTCCCCTGAAATCTGGAATGGAATAATGAATGGTGGGCCTAATTTCCAATATGATTCAGTTATTTCGAAAAGTAATAGGCTAATTGGGATTTATCCATTGCCATCGAGGAGAAGTGCGTGGAAAGATGAGTATCCTGATTTTTATTTTCAGCCCCAAGTCTATCGTTCAGATGGAGAACATATTTTTCTTCCACCAGGTACGTATTCTGTAAATTTTGGAAAGGGTCCTGAATACCTGAAAGGGAAAGCTACGATCATTGTTCCATCAAATACTGATTCCATTGTTGTCAATTTTAAGTTGAAGCGTTGGATAAATTTGGCAGCGATTGGTTGGTATAGTGCAGATCATCATATTCATGCTGCTGGTTGTTCACATTATGAAAGCCCGGAAGAGGGGGTTGAACCTGATGATATGTGGAGGCAGATACAAGGAGAAGATCTAAATATTGGCTTGAATTTGACTTGGGGGCCGGGGTGGTACAATCAGAAGAAAAATTTTACCGGAAAGGATTATCTACTTTCTAACAAGAAAAATATTCTGCATTATGACGTTGAAGTATCTGGATTTCCATCGTCTCACGCAGGTCATTTAGTTTTATTGAATTTGAAAGAGGACGATTATCCCAACACCTCAACAATTGAAGACTGGCCAAGCTGGACATTGCCAATTTTATCGTGGGCTAAGAAGCAGGGCGCAGTTGTGGGGTATGCCCATTCTGGAATAGGGTTAGAGCCTGAAACAGCAACTACTGAACTACCAAATTACATAACTCCCAAGATGAATGGCATAGGTGCTAATGAGTACATTATGTCATTGGCTCATAATGCAGTCGATATATTCTCTGTGGGAAATACACCACCTCTTTGGGAGTTGAATATGTGGTATCACTCATTAAATGCCGGATTTCGACCACGAATAAGTGGAGAAACAGATTTCCCTTGTTTAACCGATGAAAGAGTAGGAAGATATAGAGTGTATGCCAAACTTAATGAACGATTAAGTTATGATGAATATATGTCTTCATTAAAAAAGGGACGTAGCTATGTGTCTGATGGGTATTCACACCTGGTTGATTTTAAAGTTAATAATCAAAATTTAGGGGATGAAAATGATATTAAGGCGGACTCCGGAGAGAATCTTATTGTTGCTGTTAAGGCAGCTGCATTATTGCAAATTCATAGAGGAGAAGTTGAGCGAATGATAGCAAAGCGTAAATACTATCAAGGGCCTGTTTGGCATTTAGAGAAAGCCAGAATTGGCGAAAGTAGAACAGTTCCTGTGGAGCTTATCGTAAATGGAGAATCGGTTGATCGAAAGGTGATTTTGGCAGACGGAAATTGGAATAATTTAATTTTTAACTACAAAATTACTCAATCCAGCTGGGTCGCACTTCGAATTTTTCCTAGTTGTCACACTAACCCTATATTTATTAAAATTAATGATAGACCGATAGTCAAGAAGAAAAGTGTTGAGTGGTGTTTAAAGGCATTAGAGAAATGTTGGGAGAAAAAAAATAACAACATTCGCCAAAGTGAAAAAGTAGATGCGAGAAAAGCATATGATGAATCTAAAATCATTTATGAAAACCTTTTAAAGATTTCAAATTAGGAACAAAGCAAATTTTATTTCTAGGGCGTGTTATCAATTATTTGATTAATAGTTATAGTTTCTAATTGTTTTGCAATTTGATTATTCCAATTTTTTAACAGCTATAAATATTCTTAAGTTTGATAATTCATTAACAGTATATACCAAATGGAATCCTGCAACCCATACTTCTAAAGTACTGGAAGGCCAGGGCTGGCCTGGTGAAATAAAAAATTTTTATGACCGGCTTCCTGCGAGGGCTGAAAAATCCGTATCTGAAGGAGTTTGGAAATTAGCTTCCCAAACTGCAGGACTGCAGTTGCGATTCAGAACCAATTCAGATGAAATCATTGTCAAATATATCGTCGGAGGTAATTTACAAATGCCGCAGATGCCCGCAACTGGAGTTAGCGGGTTAGATTTATATTCCAAAAACATTGATGGTAAATGGCAATGGGCAGCTGGCATTTTTTCTTTTGGCGACACCATTACTTATAAGTTTTCGAATCTTGTTACCAACGACCGACATGTCAAGAATAGAGACTATACCCTTTAACTACCGCTATATAATTCAGTTAAATGGATGGAAATATCTGTGCCTCAAACAAGTTTATTTACACCTTTACCTCCCCATATTGATCGACCAATTGTTGTATTCGGTACTTCTATTGCACAGGGAGAATGTGCCACTAGGCCTGGATTAGCTTGATCTTCCATACTTTCAAGAAAGCTTGATCTGCCACTGATTAATCTCGCCTTTTCAGGAAGTGGAAAACTCGACAGCCCGGTAATAGATTTAATAGCAGAGCTTGATGCAAAATTATATGTGCTAGACTGCTTACCTAATATGGTAGTTAAAGACTGTAGTGAAGAAGAATTGTACAAAAGGTTAGTAGCTGCAATTGGTCAACTTAAAGCAAAGAAACCGGGAATACCCATTTTACTAACTGAGCATGATGGCTATTCGGAAGAAGAAATGAACCCGGCACACAAAAAGCTATACTCCGATGCTAACAAGGTTTTAAAAATTGTATTTGATTCTTTGATTACTGCAGGAGTGAAAAACATCCACATGCTTTCTAAAGAAGAAATTAAACAGGATATAGAATCCATGGTAGATGGAACGCAACCAAACGATATTGGAATGATGAATTATGCAAATGCGTATGAAAAAAAAAGTAAGAGCAATTTTTAACATGCCTGTTGGAAGCAGCAGTACAACAATACCGATCACTCAGCGCCAGGATGCAAATACATATGACTGGGAAACTCGACACAGTGAGGTGTTGAACTATAATTCAACTCACTCGCCCAAATTAATTTTCATAGGAAATTCCATCACACATTTCTGGGGAGGGCTGCCCGCAGCTCCTGTCAAGAATGGTATTGATTCATGGAATAAACATTTTGAAAAAAAAAATATTCTCAACCTAGGTTTATAGCCATGGATTACTTTATGCTGGAGGACCCAATCAACTAAACGCTTAAACTTGAAGAAATTGATTACGCTCATGTAGCGTTAAAATTAGCTACTTACATAATTGATCGGATTATTTTATATTGATATGAATTTATACCTGATTATATGTATTGATGTACATTGATTTGTATTGATGTGTAGATGATCTGGTTGTGGCGGTATAGATTCTTTTCTAAAATGAGATTGTTGAAAATTTAAAAGAATTGGTTGTATTTACAAAGTGTAAATTTGGGTAGATATTATTTATAAATCAACATGAAAGAATTATATCAACTGATACTGGAAGAAGGAATTATCACAAGATTAGATTTAGCGTGTGAAAAAAAAATAGGCAATATTTGCTTTGCAAGGTAATTATTATTTATTTTTGCTTCTGAAAAACCAACGATTGCTTTTGTCCAATTCAACACCATACACCGATAAAGAACTGCTGCTACTGGTAGCTGAAGGCGATGAAACCGCTTTCAGACAGCTTTATTTACAATGGCATCAGCTATTAGCCGGTTATGTTTTTCGGATTACTGAATCCAGGGAATTGACGGAAGAAATTGTGCAGGATGTATTTATGAATATCTGGAGAGTGAGAGAAACGCTGGCTGAGATTAAAAATTTCAAACATTTTTTGTTAGTAGTCAGCCGCAATAGGGCCTTCGACGTATTAAAAAAGCAATTGAAAGAAAAAAAACTCAAAAAGATTTGGGAAAAAGAAAATATGTCAGAGTTACCCATCGCTGTAGATGATGCTGAAGTTTCTCCTTATTCCCTCATAGATCAGGCCATTGATAGTCTACCGCCACGCCGAAAGGAAGTGTACTTGCTCAGTCGTCATGAACGGATTGCTTACAAAGAAATCGCCAACAGACTCGGTATATCCAAAGAATCTGTCAAAACCCATTTAAAGTTGGCCAACAACGCTATTTCAGCCTTTATCCTCTCAAACTTGCCAGAAATTAGCGTGTTATTTATAAATATATTTATAAATTTCTAAGAAGCCGTTCCCCCTTTTTTGTTTTATTAAAGTCTTTCATTGAGAGCCGATTATTAATTTTTTATTAAATTTTCTAAATTATTTTGATGAATTCTGAACAAACAAGGTTAAAATACTTATTTGAAAAATACTTTGAAAAGACTGCCAACGCTGAAGAAAGAACAGAATTGACAGATTTAATCAGCGTTGAAGCTAATAAGGATTATATCATGCAGCTCTTAGCAGATTCATGGGAAAAATATCGGGGGGATGGTAAAGTAATATCGGCTGAAAAAGCGGATGAAATGCTGCAACATATTTTTGGGGAAAATAGTTCCAATGATAATGTAATTCCAATGAGTCGGGAGAAGAAACTTAATTGGTGGCGTGTTGCAGCTGCAGCAGCTATATTGCTTTTCATTGCAGGTAACAGTTACTGGCTTAGTACCGGCAACAAAAAACCTTCTCAACAAACCCCTGTTGCAAAAAAGCCTGCCGGTGATGTAAACCCTGGTTCATTTAAAGCCCGGCTTACACTTGCTGATGGGAGTACTATTATTATGGATACCGCGGAAGCCGGTCAATTAGCAAAACAGGGAAACACGCTTGTTATTAATAAAGATGGTCAGTTGATATACAAACCTGAAGAAGGAGCCCAATCAGTAGTATATAACACTATAGCTACTAATAAAGGGGAAACGTATGCTTTCACCCTTGCCGATGGTTCTAAAGTATGGCTCAACTCCGAATCGTCTGTTTATTTCCCCGTTACTTTTCCAGGTAAAGAACGCCGCATAGAAATTACGGGCGAAGTATTTGTGAAAGTTGCCAAGAATCCACAGCAGCCGTTTATTGCTTCAGCCAATGGTATGGAAGTGCTGGCACTCGGTACTGAATTTAATATTAATTCCTATGGTAATGAAAAAAATACAAACACTACGCTTATTGAGGGCATGGTCAAAGTAAGCAAAGGCAATGCAAATACAATATTAAAACCCGGCCAGCAAACAGAATTATACAGTAATGGAAAATTAACTGCGCCAAAAGAGGTAAATACAGATGAGATTGTTGCCTGGAAAGACGGCCTTTTTCATTTTGAAAGTTCAGATTTACAAACAATCCTGCGACAGTTTGCCCGCTGGTACGATGTGGAAGTAATTTATGAGGGGCCGGTAAAAAGCAAACATTATTTTGGAATTGTAAAGCGCAGCAGTACGCTGAAAAGTGTATTGGAATTGTTACAGGATAATAACATTCTCTTTCGTATAGAAGGAAAAAAATTGATTGTAAAATCAGCATAAAAAAGCAAAAAAACAAAGCCGCTCCGTGAGTAAGACGAAGCGGCGGCGTTTGGATTATAAAAACAAAACTCTTAGGTATCATTTATTACAATCACCAAACAATGCAAATCTATGCAATTAACTCCTATTCTCCGTTTTTGCAGCTACAAAAACGGATTAACCCGTAAAATCTACAGGGTCATGAAATTAACAGCTTTCTTATTGACTTTCGCCTTCCTACAGGTAACGGCCCGAACTTCGGGGCAAACCGTGTCCCTGAACGTAAAAAATGCACATTTTAAAGATGTGTTAAAAAAAATTCAAAAACAAACCGGACTTAATGTTCTGACAGATGAAGCGCTATTGGAAAAAGTGGGCTTGGTGACAGTGAATGTCCGGGATATTCAGGTTAAACAGGTGCTTGATGTCTGCTTAAAAAATGAAACAATTACCTACTCAATTGTGGATGGTAGAATCGTGATGCGCCCCATCTCAACCTTGGTGATTCAATCCCCGGTATCTGCTACAGAATCTTTAATTCCGCCTCCGATAACTGGGAAAGTTACAGATGATAAAGGTCAGCCGCTGGCAGGTGCTACCATCTTGGTAAAAGGCACCGGAAAAGGTACCAAGACAGATGCAAATGGTAGTTTCTCAATTGATGCTGACCCCAATTCAACATTGACAATTTCTTATGTTGGGTTTGAAAATACTACTATAAAAATTAGCAATCAGGAAACTATTTCAGTGCAATTAAAGCCTTCTATTGTAGTAAGCGATCAGATAGTAGTAATTGGATATGGGAATCAATCCAAAACTAAGGTTACTGGGTCAATTGCTTCTATTTCTGGAAAACAACTGGAGAACCAACCCGTTGGACAGCTAGCTCAAAAATTGCAGGGCCGACTAGCAGGTGTTCAGGTTAATCAATCATCTGGTGTTCCTGGTGGAGGAGGATTGAGCTTTAGAATAAGAGGGGCAGCGTCTATAAATGGAGGAAATGAACCTCTGTATGTTATAGATGGCGCACCAATTGTAGGTGGATTAACTACCATAAATCCAGATGAAATAGACAATATTTCTATTTTAAAGGGACCATCAGCTGCTGCATTATATGGATCCAGAGCAGCCAACGGAGTTATTTTAATTACTACAAAAAAGGGAAAAAATGGATTGACCACTATTGAATTAGATGTAAATAATGGTGTTGCAGAAGTTCCCAAATCACAAAGCCCTGATGTAATGGATTCAAAAGAATTTCTAAATTATTACAAAGAATTCTATGAGGATAAAGCAATTTATGAAGGGTATACAGGAGGTGTTCCTGATCTATATAAAAATCCCGAAAGTTGGACAGGTCCAAATACAAATTGGCTTGAAGCTTTAACACGTCCCGCGCCTCGTCAAAACTATAGCCTTAGTATTTCAAGTGGAACTGAAAAAATAAATTCGTCGAATACAATTGGCTATTATAATGAAGATGGGATAATAATTAATTCTGGATATAAAAGATTTTCGTTGCGATCAAATAACAATTTTAAGATTAATCAAAATATCAGGTTGGGTGTCAATGTTTCTCCATCATATCAAACTGGTAATCATGATGGTAGCATAACTGACTATAGAGCAAATTCAACTACCGATGGACTTTTTAGTAACTTTTATTCAGCATTAGTAACTCCACCAATATTTTCTCCGGATGATAAAAATCCCGATGGAACTACTAAATTAACCTTAACTGGCCCTGGTTTATTTGTTCAGCCAAACTGGGGAACAGTATTTAGGGAGACTATTGAACTTTCTAATAAAACAAGGTTATTGGCTAATGCTTTTATTGATTATAATTTTTTGAAGGCATTTACATTTAAAAGTGCTATATCTACAGATTTGCAGAATAGTACTTTTAGGATTTTTAATCCTACTAATACTGGATCGATTTTTTCTGCTCCTCCTACACAGGCCACAGGAATTTATACGACTGCAGGTTATATGTCATGGGTCACAGAAAATACGTTAAATTATAAAAAAACATTTTCCGAGGATCATAATGTCGACGTAATCGCCGGTTATTCAGCTCAAAAGTTTAGACAGGAAAATAATAGACTAACTGGCCAAGGATTTCCGGACAACCAGGTTACATGGATAGATGCTGCTTCTACACGTGGTGCACCGATAAATTTTCCAATTAATGTGAATAGCTTTAATAATTCAACGGAGTGGTCTTTATTATCTATGTTTGGTAGAATAAATTATGATTATAAAGGAAAATATTTATTTTCAGCTTCAATCCGGCGCGATGGATCTTCTCGTTTTGGAAGTGATGAGAGGTGGGGTACATTTCCTTCTATATCTGCAGGATGGATTATTTCTGATGAGAAATTTCTTGGAAATGTATCATGGCTAAATTTCTTGAAATTGAGAGCTGAATATGGATCGTTGGGTAATTTCAATATAGGGAACTATAATTATTTGTCTAATATATCCTCAACTAACTACGTGTTTGGTGGAACCTTGTCTCAAGGCAGAAGTGCCACTTCACTTGGTAATAATTCTTTAACATGGGAAACGACTAAAGGGTTTGACATTGGAGTGGATATGACCTTATTCAAAAATAGAATAAATATCGTAGCAGATTATTATGACAAAAATACTAATAATATGCTATTTCAAGTAGATATTCCAAGAGGTACTGGATTTTCAAATATACCTAGTAATATAGGGGAATTTCATTTTTGGGGTGCAGAGTTTTCTATCACCTCAAAAAATTTAGTAGGAGCATTTAAGTGGGAAACCAGTTTCAATATTTCATATAATGACAATCGGGTAATCGCCTTGGGTACAAACAATGTGCCTTTACAAGGAGCGGATTTCGATTCTAGAATAAGAAGTAATTGGAGAACTGCCGTTGGGCAACCTATGGGCCAATGGTTCGGTTATGTTTCTGACGGTATATATCGCAATAAACAAGAATTTAATTCACAACCAAAGGCTATCGGTTCTTATGTAGGGGGGGTAAGAAATAAAGACGTGAATGGAGACGGTGTTATTAATACTGATGATCTGACTTTTATAGGTAATCCCAATCCGAAATATTTGTATGGGCTTACAAATACATTTTCATACAAAGGCTTTGATCTTAATATACTTCTCCAAGGCATTTCATCAAACCAGATTTACTATGGATTATTTGAGTGGACAGCATTGACTCAAGGTATTTTCAATGTTGAAAGAGGCCAAAAAGACAGATGGCGTTCGGAAACAAATCCAGGTAATGGTCTTTACCCTAGCACATTAGGGGGACAAGCAGGGGAAGGTTTTTCAACAAGATTTCTTGACAACGCAGCGTATTTGGCAGTAAGAAACATAGCACTTGGATATACTTTTCAATTAAAGAATAGTAAGATCCGTAAGGCTCGAATTTATGGCAGCATTCAAAATCCTTTTTTATTTACCGGTTATCGAGGTATGAATCCGGAAGCAAGCAGCAATGGATTAAATGGCACTTCTCAGGGTGCTGACTATTCTCCATATCCGATTCCAAGAGTAACATCAATTGGCCTGAATATTAGTTTATAATTTTAAAAAGCGAAAAATGAAAAATTTAATCTGTTTTATATTATTTGGGTGTTTTCTTTTAACTTCTTGTAAAAAAGATTTTATAAATCTTGCACCCGAAAGCTTAGTTACCTCTGGTAATTTCTACAAAACACAAGCTCACTTTAATCAAGCTCTAGTTGGAGCGTATCAATCCTTAAGAGGTGCAAAGGGTTCGTTAAATTCATGGGCAATGGGAGAATTTAGGTCTGACAATACACATTACAAGTATAACCCTGGTAATCGAGGAAGTTTTACCCTAGAGGCAATTGATCTTTTTGTCGATGATCAGAACACTCCGGTGACTCAGTCCATGTATAATGCATCCTATTCTGGTATAGCAAGAGCGAATATTATACTCTCCAGGTTGGAAACTGTAGATTTAGATCAAGCCTTTGAGAATTCAATTATTGGAGAAGCTAAGTTTATTAGAGCATTATTGTATTTTGATTTGGTTAGATATTTTGGGGGTGTACCGCTTTACCTAAAAGAAGTCGATGATGTTACTAATGCTTATTTACCAAGATCATCTGTTTCAGTAGTATACAATGCTATTGAATCTGACTTGAAAGATGCAATTGATAAATTACCAGCTACGACCGCAAATCAGAATGGTAGAGCTACCAAATCATCAGCGAAAATGTTATTAGCAGATGTTTACTTAACTCAGAAAAAATATACCTTGTCAGAAGCGGAACTGCTGGGAATTATTAATTTCGGGGTTCATAGTCTATTGACTGATTATAGTACTGCATTTAATCCCTCCAATAAAAATAGTAAAGAATCCATTTTTGAAATACAATTTCGCCAGGGAACCACTGGGCAACAGAGTGATTTTGTCTATAGCTTTCTTCCGCTTTCAACCAACCTAAGCCCGATAGTGGGATTTCCTGCAAATTTGACCACTAGTGGCATGTTTAACACTCCCACTGAAGATTTAATGTCAACTTACGAACCAAATGATGCTAGGTTCAACTATTCGATTGGCATTGCCGAAGGGACTGGTCCCGTAGGGAATATGGTAATTGAATCGGTTAAGGACCCGCAAGGATATGTTAAACCCGCAAACAAGCGAGCAGACCCCTTTATTAGAAAGTATTTACATCCCCATAGTGCAGTGTTTAATACCGATAATAATTTTCCAATTTACAGATATTCGGATGTGTTATTAACTTTAGCTGAGGTTCTAAACGAACAGAATAAATCAACACAGGCAATACCTTATCTAAATTTAGTTCGGCTACGGGCAAGATTACTTCCTTCCAACGAAACTAATCAAACACGGTTAAGAGATATTATCGCTAATGAAAGACGTGTTGAATTTGCTTTTGAAAACAAGAGGTGGCTTGATTTAGTCCGAACAGGTAAGGCAATTGATATAATGAATTTACATGGAGCACAAATTAAAATCATTCATGCATCCGAAGCATATTTGCCTGCCAACAGTTATAATGTGACTCAAAACAGGTTGATATTTCCTATTCCTTTAAGGGAAGTCCAAGTAGGTGGTTTGCAACAGAATCAAGGGTATTAGTATTTTTTATTAAATAAGTAGATTCTTAAATTATTTACTTAATATATTGGGATTTGATTTGTAATTATTAAAAGGTTTTCTAAAATAGTTAAAGGCTAAATAGTTATCCTCTCAAAGTGAGTGCCTAATTACCCAAGTAGTTAATTATAAATTGATTACTTGGGTAATGGTTAGGCAGTTAATGTTGTCCGGTTACTCTTGATTAGTGTTGGCCGAACTAAAATATATAGGTTGCGTGGATCTAATATTTTGCCAATAGCAAAGTCCAAATATTTGTTTTAGATTTCCATTGAGAGGTAATGCTGATATTAGAAGGGTTAATTTATGTTTGTACTAGGGCTATTTGAAACCTGATAATGAATTGGATAAATTTTAAATGGCAAAATTTAATTATTAAATGGCATTTTTATAGTGAAAGCTAATTGATTATTAATCCTGCAACAACAGGTGTTACGGACTGATACTACATTAATATAGTGTATATCAAAATTATTTTATTATTAAAATACTTAGCTATGAACAATAGAATAAAAGCTGGAATTTTAATCCTTTTGTCAATTCTATTATTTAGGCTTGAGGGAAATTCGCAAGAAAAATTTAGGATTGCCACTTGCCAGTTTTCAGTGTCTGGAAGTATATCGGAGAATTCGAAAAATATTCAAAGTATTATTAAGGAAGCTGCGCTAAATGGCGCAGATTTAATTCAATTTCCTGAGCAAGCACTCAGTGGGTATCCTCCCGTCGATTTTAAGTCATTTGAGAACTACAATTGGAATCTACTTAGAGCAGAAACAGCAGCCATACTTGCAGCTGCCAAAGAAAATAATATTTGGGTAGTACTGGGATCTTCTCATTTTATATGCGAAAATGAAAAGCCATTAAATTCCTTATATATTATTTCAAATGAGGGAAAGATCGTTGATCGTTACGATAAGTCTATGTTAACCTTAAGTGATTTAAGTTACTTCACAGCAGGCAATCATACAGTTATTTTGAAAATAAAAGGGTTTAAATTAGGTTTTTTGATTTGTTTTGACTCCTGTTTCCCGGAAATGTATAACATCTACAGGCATCAAAATGTTGATATAGTGATTCATTCATTTTACAATGCCCATCATAAAGGGAAAACTATTTTAGATGAGGTAATTCCAGCCGAAATTAGGGTGCGGGCATCTGACAACAGAGTTTGGGTTATAGCAAGTAATTCATCTGGTGAATATTCTTCCTGGCCTACATGTATAGCAAGACCAGATGGATCCCTCGAGACTTTGAAAAGAGGTGAACCAGGAATACTTTATCGGGATTTCCCTGATCAAAACATTACTTCTCAATTCCCAAGTTGGAACCATAATAATAAGCCCATGGTTTTGCCCAAGGGGGAGGTTTACCATAATGGTATTCCTTCAAAACATCCAAGATCCGTTAATAGGAGGGCATTGCCTTAGCGCAGAACTTA
>JBIIVV010000169.1:0-6920 GCA_044339235.1 Ferruginibacter sp. | reverse complement strand
ATTGGTTTGGCTGAGAAGTGTTTGATGCAATATGCTATCAACAATCAACCATACACAATAGGTATTTTAAAAAGCTTTTACTCATAAGCCTTAGATAAAGCTAAAAGTTGGGCAATAAGCCCGTAAAAATAGAATCGATAGCAATTATTTTCAATTTTTCTACCCACATTTGCATAAGTTATAAAATAAGCGCATGAAAAACTTGATAGAAGAACTTACTTGGAGAGGAATGATACAGGATATAATGCCTGGAACCGATGAACAGCTAAATAAAGAAATGACTACTGGTTATATTGGATTTGACCCTACTGCTGACAGTCTACACATTGGTAATCTGGTTCCCATAATTTTATTAATCCATCTTCAAAAATGTGGCCACAAACCCATTGCGTTGGTGGGTGGAGCTACAGGAATGGTAGGCGATCCCAGCGGAAAAAGTGAAGAAAGAAATCTTTTAAGCGAAGATATCCTCAACCACAATGTGGCTAAGGTAAAATTACAGCTGGAAAAATATTTAAACTTTGACCCTTCCCTACCCAATGCCGCCGAAATGGTTAATAATTACGACTGGTTTAGGCAGATTAGTTTTTTAGATTTTATAAGAGATACCGGCAAATATATTACCGTTAACTACATGATGAGTAAAGACAGTGTGCGCAAAAGACTGGACAGTGATAATGGAATGAGCTTTACCGAATTTACCTACCAGCTAGTACAGGGCTACGATTATTACTGGCTGCATAAAAACAAAGGCTGCAAATTACAAATGGGAGGAAGTGACCAATGGGGCAATATCGTAACTGGTACAGAACTTATTCGCAAAAAAAGTAGCGGTGACGCATTTGCATTTACTTGTCCACTCATTACCAAAGCGGATGGCGGTAAATTTGGTAAATCAGAAAAAGGAAATGTTTGGCTAGATACAGCAAAAACATCTCCCTATCAATTCTACCAGTTTTGGTTAAATGCAGCAGATGCGGATGCAATCAAGTACATCAAAATATTTACATTTTTATCCAAGGAAGAAATTGATTCATTGATTGCACAACATACCGGCAACGAACACCAGCGGATACTTCAAAAAAGACTGGCAGAAGAAGTGACCTGTTTTGTACACAGCCGATTGGACTATGAATTTGCTGTAAAATCCTCTGAAATACTGTTCAACAATGATACAGCAGAAATATTACAGCAACTCAATGAAGAACAACTACTGCAGGTAATGGAAGGTATACCAACGGTAACTTATTCACTATCGAACTTACAAACAGGTGTAGATATTATAAGCTTTTTAGCCGACACAAACATTTTCCCCAGCAAGGGCGAAGCACGCAAGATGGTGCAAGGTGGAGGCATTAGTATTAATAAAATAAAAGTAGATTCAATCGAACTAGCTTTAAACGAATCCCTACTATTAAATGATAAGTATCTGCTCGTGCAAAAAGGCAAGAAAAACTATACGCTAGTAAGGATACTGTAACAACGCTCTTACTTGATAAAAATTCAAAGCTTTTCCTATTCACTTAATTCGAAAAATCCAGTATCCCCCGTTGGAAATTTTCAATTTGCCAACTCAGTGATTTCAGTTTGCAATGCATCTATAACCAAACTTATAGTAGTTCTCAATGTTTTCAGTAGTAGGGGGATATCTGTATTGTTCAATTCTTGTTGCCCCGTTTTTTCTATTATCCTGATCGGCTCTCTTAAAGAAAAAATTCCTAGGTTGTCAAGTATTGGTTTAATTTGATGAGCAATTTCACTCATTGCCTTATAATCATGTAAGCGATAGCTCTGCTCCATTGCTATCAACTTAGCTGGAGTTTCAGCTATAAATAAGCTAATCATCTTATCAACAAACTCATTATCCCCCCGTCCAATATTTTGAAGAATTGTAAGATCATACAATTTATCAGCAGATGTAGAATCACTAAAAGCAAACTTTACACTCTCTATTTTATTAAGCCAAAGTGCTACCATATTAAGGAGATCTTTTTCAATGAAGGGTTTAGATAAATAACCATTCATGCCAGCAGCTAAATATTTATCGTTATCCCCCTTTATAGCATTGGCCGTTAGGGCGACAATTGGCAATTCCTTACTGATCTTCGACCTGATAATAGCAGTGGCCTCCACCCCATCCATCACTGGCATTTGGATATCCATGAGCACAATATGAAAAGGAATTTTCTCCAATATTTCAACTGCTTCTTTTCCGTTTTGAGCCGTTGTGATGATGGCGCCATGATTGGATAAAATAGTGGCTGCTACCAATCGATTCATTTGATTATCATCTACCAGTAAAACTTTTTTGTCAAAAAGTATTTTTGAATCAACTTCAAAAATTGGTTTTTCCGGCAGATTTTCGAAAGTTCCTTTATCAAATTTAATTTTCAATAAAATGGTAGAACCAATTCCCTTTTTACTTTTAACATGTATTTCTCCACCCATTAAATTAATTAAATCTTTACAGATACTCATTCCCAAACCAGTACCTCCATGTTGCCTAGTTACGGAAGCATCTTCCTGTGAAAATTTTTCAAATAAACAATCCAAAAAATTAGCTTCCATCCCAATGCCCGTATCCTTCACAGTTATTTGAATTGTTTGCGATAACAGGCTATCATTCAAAACATCACAAGAAATATCTACCTTGCCCTTTTCGGTAAATTTAATAGCATTGCTAATCAGGTTGATCAATACTTGGTTAAGCCGATAAGGATCGCCCATCAAGACAGGGCTTATCGCTGGATCAAAAAAGACATTGTTGAGGGAAAGTCCTTTTTCCTCTGCCCGATGACTCAGAACGCGAAGCGCACTGTTGAGTAATTCCTTGGGCCCAAAGCCGATTCTTTCCAGCTGAAGCTTTCCCGCATCAATTTTTGAAAAATCTAAAATATCGTTAATGATAACAAGTAAATTATCAGATGCTGAATGAATCGTTTCTAAGTAAAACTGCTGGGTACTATCCAGATTCGTTTTTGCCAATTGAGTAGACATGCCAATAATAGCGTTCATAGGAGTTCTAATTTCGTGGCTCATATTGGCCAAAAAAGTTTCTTTACTTTTGGTAGACTCCTCGGCCAATTCCTTGGCTTCAGTCAATTCGATTTCCAATAGCTTTTGATTGGTAATATCCAGATGAATCCCAATAGAGCCTGCCAAATCACCCGAATTATCAAATCGGGGAGCTCCACTGATTAACCACCATCTTATATCCCCCTTTTTATCCCTTATCTCAATTTCATAGGCATCCGAACGACCTCTCATCCTAGAAATATTTTTATTTTTCATCAACTTACTACCCTCCCCTTGTAAAAAAATATCACTTGACTTCTTACCCAATAATTCGTTCAACCCATACCCACTCATTTCAATAAAACTCTGATTAGCAAATAGAATTTTTTCTTCCCTATCCACTTCCAGTAAGCCAAGTTTCATATTGGTAATAATGCTCCTGTACTTTTCTTCAGCAAGTTCTTGAGCAGATATTTTTGCACGAAGTGATATATTTGATTCCACCTGCCTTGCCAAAACCTCCAACGCAAATATCTGCTGAGCAGTAAGGTCTCTTGGAATATGGTCAGCAATGCACAAAGTACCCACTTTAAATCCACCCTCCGTTAAGAGTGGAACTCCTGCATAAAATCGAATAAAAGGATTCCCTGTTACCTTCGGATTATCTACAAAACGATCGTCCTTCAATACATCCGGAACAATCATAATACCAGACTGATGAATGGTATGTGAACAAAATGAAATGTCACGGTTAGTTTCAGTAATTGACAGCCCCTTAGTAGATTTGAACCACTGCCTATCTTTATCCAACAAGGAAATATAGGAAATGGGCGCATCACAAATTTGAGAAGCTAGTAGCGTAATATCATCAAAATTCTTTTCCGCTGCAGTATCTAATATATTTAATTCCCGTAGGGCCAAAAGTCGCTCAGACTCATTGGATGGAATAGGGCTTATCTTCATAAAAAATAAAAAGGTAAAATTGAAATTAAAAAATTGGGGTAATAGACTGAAATAGTCAATGATTGTTTATTTAAGTACTATTTCCTTTTGCTGAATCATTTTATAGATAGTAGACTTCCCTATATCGAGCTTATCAGCAACAGAAACAACATCATCATCATACTTTTTTAGAAAATATTGAATTATTTCTCGGTTGTATTGCCGAAGGGTTTTGTCTTCCTGGATTAAAGTCGGCTCATTTTTAACTGACGACAAAACAATATCGGCTGCTTTAATTTCACTCCCATCGCTCATCACAACTGCCAGTTCCATCACCGACTTTAATTCCCTAATATTACCCGGATAATGATAACTCATCAGTTTTTTCTTTGCAGCTTGTGTAATCGAAATATAACCCAACCCATTACTTTTAACAAACTCCTCTACAAAATATTTTGCCAAAATAAAGATATCATTTCCCCTTTCGCGCAAGGGTGGCAAGTCAATGGGTAAACCCATAATCCGGTAATAAAGATCTTCTCGGAAATTTCCTTTTTTTACTTCCTCAGCAAGATCTTTATGTGTGGCCACTATCAGTCTAACTTCCAATTTAATTTTTTCGTGCCCCCCTACTCTTGTAATTTCTCTTTCCTGCAGCACCCTTAAAATTTTACTTTGTAGACTAGGGTCCAGTTCAGCGATCTCATCCAAAAAAATAGTTCCCCCATTGGCAGCTTCAAATTTACCCGTCTTCTTCATTGCTGCTCCTGTAAAGGCGCCCTTTTCGTGTCCAAACAATTCACTTTCTATCAGGTCTTTTGGGATAGCTGCCATGTTTACTGCAATAAAAGGCTTTCGCTTTCGATTACCATTGTTATGGATAGATTGAGCCACTACTTCTTTACCTGTACCCGTTTCACCAGTAATGGAAACATTGATATTGGTTTGAGCAGCTTTCTCCATTAGAATGAATACTTTATTGAGCGAAGTACTCTGTCCTATTATATTTTTTTCAAAAGAAAAGGATTTACTAACATCGCTAGGAAGTATTGCTACTATTTCTTTAGGAGGCAATTTTTCCCTTAGCTTAATAATTGAATTCCACAAAAGATCCTGCGTGGTAGCATCCTTCACTAAATAATCAGCAACCCCCATCTTGAGCATTTTTAAAGCTACATCTACTTCTTCCTGCCCACTGATCATTATTACTGGCACCTGATCGTTTACCGATTTGATTTTCTTGTACAAAACATCCCCATTGTAATCTGGCAATGAAAAGTCAACCGTAATCAAATCTGGCCGCTGGCCCATTTTAGCCAAACATTCTGCCCCACGGGTAAACCGAGATATATCATATTCAGGATTCAGTGAAAGATGATATTCCAACATTTGCCCATAAAAAGGATCATCCTCAATTATAAATATTTTAAAATTCCCCATGCTGCCCATTCAATTATACATTATATATTTTAACAATATAATAAAATTGAAAGAATATTTATAGTTGTATTTTTTATTTTTTTGCCAATAAATGACAGCACTAATAAGATAAAAAATCAAAAAAGAAGACTGAAAATATGCGAAAGAGCCTACAGAAGGGATTTACGATATAATTCGATGGGTTTCAAGTTGAGTTTTGGCAATTGGCCATCCGGTAATGATCTGATTGGCCAACACCCCCATTTCGGGATGGAAGCCACCATCTGAAAATTGCTGGTCAATTGCTCTACTCCAGCTTGATACCTGGGGCATTCCAGCAATCGCAGATAAAGAAACAAGGGAGTGGGCAATTTTCTTAATACCAGCTGCATCCAATTGCTCCCAGGCTAATTGAAAATCCTTTAGAAGTAAATCGATTTCAGCAATGGTGCCAGTCAACAAAATGTTACCAAAGGATTTATCACCTGCAATAAGAGAATAAAAATAAGAAAGATCAATCAATAGAGGAGCCGACAACATTAGTAGTAAATATAAAAATGAATACAATATTTAGGAAAGAGGCACTGCTTTTCGCTGCGATTTTTCCCAGATCCCATTTTGTGTTCCTGCCAACAATTGGTATAATCCAGCCAGCACCGCATAATTCATCACACAAAAATAATAGGGCACAAATAAAATTTTGATGCGTAACTTTTTGTTTTCCATTACAAACCCAACGTAAGCAGCAGTATAAAAGAATAGCTGCACTAAAAGGGTAATTGTATAAAAATTTAAGCTACCCATTCCAAGAAAGAGGTTTAAAAAAAATAATGCAATTAATAAAAAAGGGGTAATCGTCCAGCGAAGAACACGATGAGAAAAATATTGAAAATACAATAAGGGAGTAGTATGAAAACATAATTTTCCATAAAGTCGACTAATGGACTGCCATCCACCAGCACAGATACGCACTTTTCTTTTTAGTTCCTCTGCCACATTTTCGGAGGATGTTTCTAGTGCAAATGAATCCGGTTCATAAGCAATGCGATATCCGGCAGCTGCCATTTGCATAGATTGCATAAAATCATCTAACAAGGTATCTTCCGGTAAATCTTTATAGAGGGATGTCCTAAAAGCCACCAACTCTCCCGCAGCCCCCACGGCACTGTTTAATTCGGAGTCCAGCTTTTTTAACAAAGATTCATATTTCCAATAAAAGCCCTCCCCTGCAGAACTGGCCGTATCTAAGCGGGATATAATAATTCTTTTTTCACCCGATACACAGCCTACTTGATCATTGGCAAAATGCCGTACAATATTTTTTACCGCCCCTACATTCAAGATCGTATTAGCATCTGAAAAAATAACAAAAGGAGTTTCAACAAATTTCATTGCCCTGTTTTCAGCAGCTGTCTTTCCTGCACGCCTATTTTCATGCAATACTTTAATGCGAGGAAATTGTTGCAATAGTATTTCACTATTATCAGTAGAACCATCCGTAATAAAAACAAGGGTCAATTTATCAGTAGGGTAATCCAACAGCT
>JBIIVV010000026.1:0-23209 GCA_044339235.1 Ferruginibacter sp. | reverse complement strand
GGTTTCAAATGTAATAAAAAATGAATGTATTTTTTATTAAAAAACTAAACCCCTAAACTCTAAACATCTAAACCCGAAATTAAAAACTCCAACCATCCAAAAACCCCAAACTAAACTTCTAAACCCAAAATTAAAAACTCCAACCATCCAAAAACCCTAATCTAAACTTCTAAACTCAAAATTAAAAACTCCAGCCATCCAAAAACCTAACCGGCATACTGTCGGTCATAATAACGCTGATAATCCCCACTGGTAACATGGTTTAGCCATTCTGTATTGGCGAGGTACCAATCGATGGTTTTGGAGATCCCCTCTTCAAACTGTAGGGAGGGCAACCAGCCCAATTCATTCTTCAACTTAGTGGCATCGATGGCATAGCGAAGATCATGCCCAGCACGGTCTTTTACATAGGTGATTAATTGAGCAGACTCCCCCTGCGCACGTCCTAGTTTAAGATCCATCTGCTTGCAAAGTTCTTTTACCAGATCAATATTGGTCCATTCATTGTGGCCGCCGATATTGTAGGTTTCCCCTATTTTACCCTTGTGAAAGATGGTATCAATGGCACGCACATGGTCTTCCACATAGAGCCAATCCCTGATATTTTCGCCTTTCCCGTAAATTGGCAGGGGCTTGTGGTTGATAATATTATGAATACAAAGCGGAATTAATTTTTCTGGAAAATGGTAGGGGCCGTAGTTGTTGCTACAGTTGGAAATTTTTACCGGCAAATGGTAGGTATGGTAAAATGCCCGCACCAAATGATCGGAAGAAGCTTTGGAAGCCGAATAGGGACTGCGTGGGTCGTAGGGGGTTTGTTCTGTGAAAAAACCCTCCGATCCCAGGGAACCATATACTTCATCTGTGGAGATATGGTAAAATATTTTGTCGGTAAAGTCATTTTTCCAAAACTCCTTGGCGGTCTGCAGCAATGCGCCAGTTCCCATTACATTGGTGGTAACAAAGGCCAGCGGGTCGGTGATGGAGCGATCTACATGGCTTTCGGCGGCACAATGCAATACTGCTGTAAACTGGTTATCCTCAAACAATTGCTTTAAAAGTGGTAGATCCGTAATATCCCCTTTTACAAATTGGTAGTTGGGCGCAGCTTCGATATCCTTCAGGTTTTCAAGATTGCCCGCGTAGGTGAGTTTATCGAGGTTTACGATTTTATATTGCGGGTATTTGTTCACAAATAACCTAGTTAAATGAGAACCGATAAAGCCCGCGCCGCCTGTAAGAAGGATAGAATGCATTGTAATCATCTTTATATAAGGACAAAAATATCAATCCTTAGCGACTATATTAAAAAAAGTTGGGGGCTACCGAAAATTAAAGGGTGTACAGCCAAGTAACCAGCTGGCTCTCATCATCGCTAATGATAGTTTGAAGTGCTTTTGCCGATTCTACCCTGAAATTAAAGGGTGGAGCGGTTATAACTACACCGCTATTCTTTTTTATTCCATTGTGCATCCTGATACCAAGACCTGATGGCTTATCAATATTTGGAACGAATGTAGTATTGGGTATATGTTCGGTAATGATTACGTATTTAAAGGCAGCCAGTTTTGGTAAAACCAACGCAATATCCTGGTTGGATAAATGCTGAAGCACTTGGCGAAGCATAACCACCTCTCCAGCTGGCAAGGAGTCTTTGACGATATCAACGAATTGGAAATCAATGGATTTATTTAAGAAATTCTCCTTGTTGTGTTCAATTAACTCAGGTACTACATCGCAGGCTATATACAATTTGCTTGCTTGGAATAGTTTACTGCCAACATTAAAATCACCACAACCTAGATCTACGACTACTGGAAGGGACGGCAATGATGCAAAGAATGAAAGGATATCTTTTACGAAAGGATCAACCACCATGGCATCATGTGAGCCAGGGCCAGAGAAAAATGGCGCAGCATTTTTACCCCAAAGGCTTTTTTTATAGATATTCTGGAAAGTTTCCTGATTTGTTTTACCACTGAATCGCTTGCTATCCAAATAACTAATCAACCTGTACTTTATTTCTTTCGCAAATTTAATCATATATAAAACCAATTCAATGTTAATCAATGCAAGATTAGCTATTTTTCGCTATTTTTGGTTAATTAAACCGTATTATGAGGTGTTTTTTTTTCAGGTCTCCCCTTTTTCGCATGCTTTCAATTTTTATTGCTGCAACCTTATTCATTGGATGCACTAAAAAACTGACGAAATCTTTCATTTTATATGAAAATAATTTTGAGCAGGAGGGTCAAAAAACAGTCAGTATTTACGACAATACCGGACTTATTACAACCAGTAAGATTTTTGATTTTAATGGCTCTAAAGTTTTGGGCCCATTTAACAATAATGCTGCTATAGTTTCAATCAAAAACATTCCAGAACACAATGTTCTTGAAGTTGCCTATGATCTTTACATTCACGATAATTGGCAGGGCAACACCAAAGCAAGCAACGGAATTCCTGATTTATTTGTAGTTAATTACGACGGTAATCTTAAATTCCTTACCACTTTTTCAAATCACACACCTTATTTACAAGGCTACCCCGATTGGTATCCTGCGGGGAACAACCCTACCCATGGCAATGCAATACAAATCAACTTGCCCGGCCGTTGTTTATGGAAAGACTCTGCACAAGGCACTTCTCTTTACCGAATCGTGCAAAGTTTTGGTCATGACCAGCCATCTTTTGAACTTTCTTTAAGTGATGCCTTGCAGCCATTTGCCGCAATTTGTGAAAAAAGCTGGTCCATCGACGAACTAACGATCACCGTTTATAAATATTTTTAATTATGAATCGGCTCCATCGCTGGTCTTTTACCCCTATTTTATACAACTTTTTCAACCTGGGTGTATTTCAAGTCTCGAGTATCGCATTGCAACTATTGATTATTCCCATCATTTCCAGAAACTATGGAATGGCAGTTTTTGGACAGGTAGCCCTTGCGTCGAGCTTTGCTGCCTTTGCTGCCAGTATTACTAATTATGGCACAAACCAAACGGGCATTAAAGAAGTTGCTGGAAACACAAAAGACAACTTGTTTTTATCCACCCTATTTTATAAAATTCTGGTTTTCAGATTTCTCGCCGCTATTGTCATTGTCCCCATATCTGTGATGTTATTTATCTTTTATTCGAAATTATCCTATTGGCTCTGGCTCGGAACGATACCGCTCATATTAGCAGAAATTATAAATCCCCTGTTTTTTTTAATTGGAAAAGAAAAGATACAGTGGATTAGTTGGGGCAATATAGTTGTCAAATTGCTGACTTTATTGCTAATATTGCTGATCCCGCTACACAGCCACCAAGCTACTTGGATTAATATTATGCTGGGGCTTCCGATGGTCTTGTACTACCTAATTGTGTGTATTTATATTCAGTTTAAGGAATCCCTTCGGTTTACCTTTCCTTCAAATGCATCCTTGCTGCGCCTGGCAAAGGAGAATTTTTACATTATGTTCAATAGTACCACGGTATCACTACAGCAGTCAATATTTTTATTTACCATTGCCGGTTTTGTTTCTGCCAATACTTTGGGCTCCTATGCCTTGGTTGACAAATTGCTTGGGGCATGTAGACAACTGATCTCTTTTTTTTCAAATGCCGTTTACCCTCAAGCTGCCAGATTATTTTTACAATCCCCCGATAAGTGGATCCATTTTAAACGTACCCTTCAAAAAATATACACCGCTTTATTTGGGATTGGGGCCATAGTGATTTTTTTTAGCGCAAAATATATTGTGTTCTTGATTACCAAAAAAGAAAACGACACCACCGAATTATTTGTTCAAATGTTTTCTCTCGTCCCATTACTATTGGCGCTAAATGCCAATAATGTCCTAACGCTTCTCTTGGAAAAAGGATACCAATCCTTGTTTATCATTTCCATACTTATTTTAGGTGCCACTTTTTTACTTTCATTTTTTCTGGCTCAATTTGGAAACCCACAAGCAATGGGATGGTACCCTTTGGCGATTGAAAGCAGCTGTTTGCTGATTTATCTGTTTTTTACAAATAAAAAGTCTTCGTATGTATCCTAAGGTTGGCATCATCTTACTAAACTGGAATAGTTTTGATCATACATCCAATTGTATACAATCGCTTAATCAGTGCGACTACCCGAATTTTGAAATTATTGTGGTAGATAATGGATCGGCGGATGGGTCGGGGGAGCAACTAAAGACCAGTTTTCCCGGTATCACTTTAATTGCCTCGCCTACCAATGAAGGCTTTGCAGCAGGCAATAATCGGGGATTTGAATATGTGATTCAACAGCAATGGCCTTACGCAATGATGTTGAACAATGACGTCTTCGTTGAGCCAGATTTTTTAACATTGCTAGTAGAATACATGGAAGCCCATCCAAATGTCGGAGCCACTCAGCCCAAAATATTCTTCAATCATGATAGAAAAAAAGTCTGGAATGGAGGTTCCTATTTTTTACCCTGGCTGGGGTGGTCCTACTCCAAAAGGTACCTGAGAAGTGCGGGAGATTTGCAAAACCAGTTTCAGCAGGTAGACTGGATTACGGGATGTGCTTTTTTAACTAAAACAGCTATTTTACAAGAGACCGGGCTGCTGAATGAAGCTTTTTTTATATACTATGAGGATGCCGACCTTTCTTTTAGAATTAGTTCATTAGGACACCAGTTGGTGTTTCATCCAAAATCTATCATTTATCATATTGCAGGAAGTTCCAATGTGGTCAAGGTTAAAAGTAAGGAAGGGTATGTGAAGCCGATTGTGCACTACTTAAGTAGCAGAAACCATATTTGGTTCTTAAAAATGTGGATCAAATGGTATCAGTGGCCCAGCACTTTACTTATTTTATTTTTATATTATGTTAGTATAATGTTTTACTTTGCATTCCGTTGGCGTAGGGGCAAATTATTATCCGTAATCCGTGGTATTCAAGATGGCTTGAAGGGAACACCAAACCAAATTATTTAGATGAAAACAGTACTTATTACAGGCGTAGCAGGTTTATTAGGATCAAGGTTGGCTAAATGGATTGTTGAAAATCGCTCTGATTATCAGGTAATTGGAATCGACAATTTAAGCGGGGGATATGAGGAACACATTGATTCAAGGGTTATTTTTTACAAAGCAGATTTGGCCACAGACGATTTAAATAGAATTTTCTCTTCCCATCAAGTGGAATATGTATATCATTTTTCGGCCTATGCTGCCGAAGGTTTAAGTCCATTTATACGCAGATACAATTACACCAATAATGTAGTAGCTACTGCCAATGTAATTAACGCCTGTATTACCTATGATGTAAAGCGCATCGTATTTACCTCGAGTATGGCAGTCTATGGTATCGGAACGCCGCCCTTTGACGAAAATGATTTACCAAAACCCGTTGACCCATACGGCATTGCCAAATACGCTTGTGAAATGGACTTGCAAGTCGCCGGCGAACAACACGGCCTAGATTGGTGTATCATTCGGCCACACAATGTATATGGTGTGCATCAAAATATCTGGGATCGGTATAGAAATGTATTGGGTATCTGGATCTATCAAAAACTCAATGACCATCCCATTACTATCTACGGCGACGGGTCGCAAAAACGTTCTTTCAGCTATATCGATGACTGTCTTTTGCCCCTTTGGAATGCTGCTGTAGCGCCCAAGGCATCCAACCAAATCATCAATTTGGGCAGTAAGAAAGAATATTCCATCTTAAGTGCTGCAGGTATTTTGCAGGAAATTGTAGGGGGTTCTGACATTCGTTTTCTGGATAAAAGACATGAAGTACATGTGGCCTACTCTACCCATGAAAAATCTGAAGCCCTGCTCGGCTACCAGGATATTACTCCCCTGCAGGATGGCTTGGCCGAAATGTGGGAATGGGCCAAAAAACAACCTAAGCGAAACCAATTTGTTTGGCCCAAATATGAACTAGAAAAAGGTTTGTACCAATTCTGGAAATAAAAGGACCAATCTCATGCTGCTGATTTTTCCACTTGTATACATTGTAAGCTTTTTACTAGCCATTTGGGGTGTATACAAAAAAAGGGGGGAAGCAGTGTTTATCTATGTTATCGCCGGACTCCCAATTTATAATACGGCGTTATCTATCGTATACATTTATCATCTAAAGGAATGGATATCCTTATTGCAATCATTGAAGGAGCTTTTAATCCTGACTGCATTAGTGACGCTTATCTGGAACTACCGAAAAAAAATGACGGCTCATTCAATTGATTATTGGATACTGGCATTTCTTTTGTACACCTCCCTTTACACATTTATTCCGCTAGGGCATTTTTCTGTTCTAGAAAAATTAGTCGCCCTTAAAAGTTTATCGTTTTTTACCATTATTTATTTTACAGGTCGCTGTATCGACATTGAAAAAATTCATATCCGAAAGTTGTTTTATTGGGTAGGTATTTTGTCAATTGCTACTTCCCTTTTACTTTTATACGAACTAATTACCTACACCCATTTTCAAACTTATACCGGCTATGCCCTATACAATGAAGACTTCTTTGGTGCAGATATTGGTGGGCATTATGGTCTGAGCTGGACTTTTGAAAGGGACAATGGTGTGAAACGATTTGCCAGTTTTTTTTCAAACCCTCTCGATCTTGCTAATAGTACATTGTTAACTACTGCTATGGTTTTATCAATGTATACCGATAAAAAAAACACCCTAGGGCTTACTCGATTTGGCTGGATAGTAGCCATCAGTACATTGATTGCGATAATTTTAGCATTATCCAGGGCATCCTTGGCCGCGTATGGAGTGTTAATTTACTGCTATGCATTGATTGCCCGAAAAAAGGAAATACAATACCTGATTTATTCCCTACTGGGCCTCTCAATTTTGTATCTATTGTATTTAATCAAAGACAAAAGTGTTCTTGAATATATTGTAAGTACCATTCAACTCAGCGACTCTTCCAGTTTAGGTCACCTATTAGAATGGGCTGAAGGTGCTCAATCAATTGCCTCCCACCCCTTTGGTATTGGCTTGGGCGAATCGGGAAAAGTAGCTGCAGTACTTCAACAAAATATTGGCGGGGAAAACCAATTTATTATTGTAGGAGTTCAAACCGGTATCCTATCGCTATTCATTTACATTGCTATTTATGTACTCATTATCCGAAACTGCTGGAAATATTACCCGCTACTGACGGGAAAGGCTAAAATGCTGGCTTTAAGTTTATTGCTAATAAAAATTGCATTCATTTTTCCTTTATTTACTTCTAACTTTGACTCAAATTCTTATATCACTTTTTTAACCTGGTTACTCACTGGCATTTTTATATCGATGGTAGAAAAATTGAAAACAATGAAAATTTAAATAAAAAAGTCTTATCCGCATGAAAATAGCAATCGTTGGTACGCAGGGTGTGCCAAATCATTATGGTGGATTTGAAACTTTGGCCACGTTTTTAGCAGAACATTTGTCTGACCAAATCGATATGACCATCTATTGTTCATCAACCGATCAGCCCCATAAGCCTAGCCAGTTTTGCAATGCATCTCTCAGGTATATACCCTTCAGTTCACATGGTTTTGCCGGCATGCTATATGACATGATTTCGCTATATGAAGCAGTGAGAAAAAATGATGTGGTGCTATTACTGGGCCTAGGAGCCGGATACCTGCTTCCGTTTTTATCCAAAAAACAGCGACAAAAAATAATACTCAATTTTGGGGGCTTAGACTGGAAACGAGATAAATGGGCATTGCCAGCTAAAAAAGTCATTCATATTTCGGAAGGCTTATTGGTAAAATACATCCCCCATATAGTTGCCGATAATAGAGCAATTCAACATTATATTGAAAGCACTTATCATAAAAAAAGTGCTTTAATTGCTTATGGAGGCGACCAAGCTTTTTCGGTAGCCCTTGAAGAAAAAGATATTGAACAATATCCTTTTCTTCAACACCCTTATGCTTTTAGTGTATGCCGCATTCAATCTGACAATCAAATTGAACTTTTGCTGGCAAGTTTTGCCCAAACCTCGATACCGTTTGTATTGGTAGGAAATTGGAGCAGCTCATCTTTTGGAAGAAAGGTTAGAGAAAAATATCAATCCATACCGCACTTGTACCTGCTCGATGCCATTTATGAACCAACTGCGCTCAACAAATTAAGAAGCAACTGTAAGCTTTATATGCATGGACACACTGCCGGTGGAACCAACCCCTCGCTGGTAGAAGCGATGTATTTAGGGCTACCCATCGCAGCTTACTCATCCGCTTACAACCTAAGCGTAACGTCACAAAAGGCGGTGTATTTTAAGGACCTTGGTAGCTTGGTTGACTTGATAAATAACATTGACACATTGGACTTAAAAGCCATTGGAAATGAAATGAAAACAATTGCTATAGCCGATTATACTTGGAATAAAATAATCGACCGTTATTATCAATTATTTTTAACGGTTGATAAAGCCCTGGAAAACTCTAAAATGGAGATGGGTAAATATGAAATTTTGCAAACGAAGGAATTAAAAAATTGAACCACCGCTCAGTAAAAAGGATTTTACTGGGCGGATTTTTTAGTACGCGTATATTTGCCAATAATTTAAACTAATTAAGCGAAGACCATTTTTAAATAATTCGCCTAATTCAATCAATACCCACCTACATGAATATCTTATTACTCAACGGGGCTTCGGACCTTTATGGGGCTTCAAGGATTTTTTTACAAACCGCCCACAAATTAAAGAAGGACGGACACCAGCTACAGGTACTGCTTTCTGAAGATGGCCCACTGGTAAAAGAATTAAATGCAATTGATATCCCTACAAGAATAGTCCGTTTAGGCGTTTTAAGAAAAAAATACTTATCCATACTAGGTTTGGCGAATAGATTGAAATGCTTATTCACGTCATTTTTTATCATAAAAAAAATCTGCAGAGAGCAAAAAATTGATCTGATTTATACCAATAGTGCTCCTGTTGTTATTGGCGGCATCGCTGCTAAATTATTGGGCATTCAAAACCTATGGCATATTCACGAAATTTTACCCGCTCAAGGTTTTCAACATCGTTTTTTTGGTTGGTTAATCAACCACTGTAGTGACAAGGTAATTGTTGTATCCAAAGCCGTTTATGATAATTGGTGCAGCAAGGTTAAGCCACACAAACTGGTGCTACTAATCAATGGAATCGATGATCGTCTATTTATCAATGCACCGAAGGATTTCAGGGCTTCATTGAACCTGCCAGCAGAAAAAATCCTCGTTGGAATGGTTGGCCGCGTGAACCTGTATAAGGGACAAGATTATTTTTTAGAGATTGCTGCAGTCATTAATCAGCAACCCCACAACTGCCATTTTGTAATGGTAGGGGATGCCTTTCCGGGATATGAATATTTGTATGATCAATTGACTGCCCAAAAAAATAGGTTGGGTATAGATAGTATCATTACGGATCTAGGCTATAGAACTGATATACCCTTGATCATGAATGGGCTGGATATTTTTGTGCTACCATCAGGTAAACCAGACCCTTTTCCTACCGTAATCTTAGAGGCAATGGCCGCTCAAAAACCCGTTGTAGCTACTGAGCAGGGTGGCGCTTGCGAATCGGTAGTGCATGGGCTTACCGGCTATTTAGTACCTTTGCAAAATGCAGCAACGGTTGCTGCTCATATCCTAGCGCTGGCCCAAAATGAAAGCCTGCGAAAAGAAATGGGCATTGCGGGGCAACAACGTTTTCAACGCCTCTATTCAATCTCCCAATTCGAAGCTTCCATTGCTGCTGAGGTTAAATCACTCCAGGCATAACCAAAAAAATGAAAAAAACACTTACAATAGGTATTGACTGCAGAGACTTACTGAAAGCGTCTACGGGTACTAAAACCTATTTGTATGAGTTATTAGAACAGTTCAAGCAGTATCCAACCTCTTCCGTTCGATTTGTTTATTTACATGACCCCTTACCGGTGCTGGCAGGAAAATCTTATTTGCACAAATTCTTAGAGCACCTGCTGTTTTTTGTGTGGAAACAAATTGTTTTGCCGGTAAAAGCTTTTTCAAAGGGATGTGATATTGTATTTTGTACCGATTATTTCCTTCCGCTGGTTCGCTTGCGATTTAAAAATGTAGTGGTATTTCATGATGCATTTTTTTGGGAATACCCTACTCATTATAATAAGATCTGGTTATGGCTTTTTCATGTAATAGCGGTGAGGGGTGCTAAAAAAGCGGAGCGGATTATTGTTCCCTCCAACTATTCACTTGGCACCATTTCAACATATCTTCAACTACCCAAGCAGCATTTTAGGGTGGTATACGAAGCAGGAAAAAGTTTGGAGAAAAAAATAGAAATTCCTGCCACCCATCCAATTGTAGGATTAGAGGGTTGTCCCTATTTTTTGCATGTAGGCGCATTCAACAAGCATAAAAATCTGGTACGACTGATAGAAGCATTTGAAATGGTAAGACAAGCCCATCCTCAAGAATTGATTCATTTGATTTTAGTTGGCCAAGCAGGCGGATCGGTTTTTAGTGATGACAGCTTGGCTATAAAAGCAGCCATCAAAAAATATGGGTTAACCAATTTTGTACACTTGCCCGGGTATTTGAGTGATGCGGATGTAAGTACTCTTTATCAGCATGCCCTGGCCTATGTTTTCCCTTCCTATAATGAAGGTTTTGGCTTACCGGCATTGGAAGCAATGGCTTTTCAGCTGCCCGTAATTGCAGCCAATAACACCTGCTTACCTGAAATATGCAAAGACGGTGCAATTTATTTTGACCCATTTAACATTGCTGAAATGACGCTTCAAATGGTTTCTTTGTTAACTAATGAGCAGGAAAGAAAACGGATTGTAGAAAAACAAATAGCTGTTGCCAAAAACTACAGCTGGCAAAAATCGGCTAATGAAATCATGCAGGTATTTACTGAAATTGCCGAAGTAAAAAAAAGAAAATAAGTCTAGGGTAAATCGTCTTTACATAAATCCTTCAACTCCTCTTTGAAGGTGAATTTTAAGGGAATTATTGAACGATTGTTTTTATGCCCTTGAAAGAGCGGAAGTTGCATGGGCTAATACCATTCAATCTATATAAATAAAAGAAATAGAAATTATTATTCTATGCATCAGGTATCCTTTTCATTAAACACTAAATGAATTCGGATTTAAAAATCTCCGTATATATCTATTTTCTTTTTTATTCCTAATTTTCTAAAAACCCATTCTTTTGCTGGAACTATAAAATGAAAGGGGTCTTTAATTAAATGTATAGAGCTACAATAGGCTCGTTTGAATAAATTTTCTTGTGAGCCCATAATCAATGCGGGCTTTAAATTTGCGGGGTCTATTTGAATCATTGCAAATCCTCCCCACATTTCTCTAAAGGTATTGTTGTGCCAAAAGGATCCGGCAATATAATCTAATTCAACATAGGTTACCTGAGGATATAAATTATAATTAATTGCTTTAATACCTGCTCTACTTTGCGGATTAAAACTATCATGTAATAAGATGGTGATCGGATTTTTATGCGGATAGGAAAGTATTGCTTGGATGTCTCTTTTTACAGCTTTAGTGGAATGGTCTCCATCTACTAAAATAAAAGCTAATTTTTTGTTGTCCTTTTCTATTTCCTCAAATAAGTTTGGCAAAATTAAATAACTGTCTCCTACTCTAAAATTAACAGTTGGAAATTTTGCAGCTAAAAAATTTTTTGGGGAATTGCTAATATCTAAAGAATATACATTTTTTGATAAATTATTAATTACTTGTAAGCTCCCTCCTTTAAATGTCCCTATTTCTATTGAGACTTCAGGTTTAATGCTTTGCAATAAATTTATCAAACAATACTTTTCCGCACGAGACATTTGCCATTCTAAAGCTATGTCAATAGGGAAATCAGTAAAAAAAGGGTCTCCTACATTGGAATTCATATTAGTGCAAATTAATGAAAAAAAATTCTATCCTGTTTTTTTAAAATAGCTTACTTAGCTCTTGAACCTATAAGTACAAACTAAAGGCTATATCTTCCATACCCTAATTGTTAGAACTAAATGCCCACTAATTTCTTGCCTTACCGTTTAGCTCTTTTTTTAGCTCAATTATATCATTACATACATACTTAATGCTACAGATATATATTATGCAGGGCATGAAGCAGCTGGAGAATACTGATGCTTTTTTTTACAGAACAATCAACAACATTAGATTCAATGGCTGAAATTGACTTTGCGAGCTGCCAAGCCATCATAGTACTTTACACGAAAACTACCCAGAACGATGCCATCCCACCCTGTCTTTTGGGCAATTAGGATGCCAATTCAAATATAAAGGGGGGGGCTGCAAGTATAGCTGGAAAAAATTGATTAATTTGCAAGTTCCTGAAACATACCCATTAATGAATAATAAGTTTATTCTCCGCCTTCACGAAAAACGTAGAATTATTGATGCGGTGATGTTAATAGTGTCTTTGGGGCTAATCGGCCTTATCCCAATATCCTTCTTGCAAATCTCCATCAGCAAGCCCCTACTGCTACTCTCAGTTTTGCTTTTCAGTTGGTTCATTGCCGCTGCCAACACCAAACTATACAAGGACAGGATTTCCAATAAATATGTGGAGGAGATTGTAATCGTGTTCAATACGCTCATTATACAGTTTATTTTAATTGCCGCTTTCCTGTACGCTTTTAATAAAAAAATGTCGCTACCCCTTGGCTTTCTGGTTTGCTTGCAAATTGTATTCGGTTTTATTCAACTATCCATCAAATACCTGATTAGGAAAAAAATCCATTACCAGTACTTGCATGACAGTTCGATGTTGCAAAAATTATTGATTATCGGATCGGCAGAAAGTACCCAAAAGCTTTACCAAACCATCAAAGCCCATTTTTATTACGGATACAATTGCATCGGATACCTAAGTGAGCAGGATCGACAACTGGACGGCATTCATTATTTGGGCCATCCAGACGAGCTGGCAGATGTTTTACAGACCCAACAAGTCGAGAAAGTGATCGTGGCCCTGCCTTCGCTCAGCGAGTCGCTAATCCGCTACTTTTTGGAAACCTGTGATGCGCATGGCATCAAAACCTTCATTGTTCCCAACTATTATCAATTTACCTCCACCTCTTTTGAGATCAACCAGATTGGCTTGATACCCGTTATTAATCTGCGAGCGCTGCCCTTGTACAAGTCGGAAAATAAGTTTTTGAAAAGGGCCTTCGACATTGTATTCAGTTTTCTTTTTTTATTGCTGATTGGCTCCTGGCTATTCCCAATCCTTGCCCTGCTGATTAAGCTCAATTCCAAAGGGCCTGTATTTTTTAAACAGGAAAGATGGGGCATCAACAACAAAAAAATGAATTGTTACAAATTCAGGACCATGTATCATAATAAGGAGGGGGCGAGTGAATTTGTGCAGGCCACCAAAAACGATCCGCGGGTTACTGGTGTGGGAAAATGGCTCCGAAGCCTGAGCATGGACGAGATGCCACAATTTTGGAATGTGCTGATCGACAATATGTCGGTGGTGGGGCCCCGGCCGCATGTAACACCGCAAAACCTGGAATACAGCGAAAAAATCGAGAGCTACCGGCTGCGTCACCAGGTGAAGCCCGGCCTGACCGGTTGGGCACAGGTGAACGGGGCAAGGGGAGAAACCCCCGATATTGAACATATGCAAACCCGGGTAAACTATGATCTGTACTATGTGCACCAGTGGAGTTTTTGGCTCGATATTCAAATTGTGCTTCAAACTATTGTCAATGTTTTCAAAGTGGACCGCCATGCGTATTAAAACCCTCCTGTTATTTTTCATTGTTGCACTGGCCATTGGCCAACCAATCACTGCTCAAATCATTTGGGAAGACAACCGGTCCATGATCTATCCTTTTTTGGATCGGATGGCAGATAAAGGGATGATTGAATTAAATGATGTGGTTCAACCTATCAGTCAGCTGCAAATTATTGGATGTTTACAGTCATTGCAAAAAAAGTCAACGCAGCTTTCGGCATTGGAAAAAAAGGAATTGGATTTTTTTTGGAGAGAATACCAAAGTCCAATGGACTATGTTGACTCTGTTAACCAGCCGCTTCGCATTTTAAAAAAAGATGCTAACCAACGCTGGCGAGGCGCCACGGTAGGGAATAAAAATTTTTATCTTCAACTCGATCCTGTAACGGGAGCAAAAATAATCAAGGGCACAGATGAAACGGTCACCCAATTTGGTTCGGGGGTTGATATTAAAGCGTTTGCCGGAAAACGCCTCTCGCTTCAATTCAATTGGAGAGATATTACAGAAACGGGGAAGGGAATCGACTTTGCCAAAACCGGCAACGCCGAAACCGGCATGGTGCGAAAAAACAATTCGCTTAATACCTCGTTAAACTACAGCAATTTCAAAGGCTCCATCGGGTACCAGTTTAAAAATGGGAGTATTTCGGTGGGGCAAGATCAACTAATGTTTGGCTATGGCAACCATGGTCGAATTGTGCTTTCCGATAAAGCGCCTTCCTATCCTTTTGTCCGGCTAGACCTTCATCCCATTTCCTGGCTTCACTTTAACTATGCCCACACCTGGCTCCAATCCAATGTAATCGACAGTTCCCGTTCCTACAACCTGGGAAATACCGTTTACGGGGGCAAACAACTTTTCTATGTGCCCAAATTCATGGCAATCCACTCCATACAGCTATTGCCGGCCAAAGGCGTCAGTATTAGCCTGGGGGAATCCGTCATTTACAATGGCCATCTTTTTGCACCCTACTTCATTCCCGTACTGTACTTCAAGGCAATTGATAACTACAATAGCATGGGCGACAATAATCCGGCCAGTGCCAACACCCAGTTTTTTGGACAACTAAGCCTTCGTAATATTTTACCAAAAGCTCACCTATACGGAAGCTTTTTCATTGACGAGTTGAGGCTGAGCAAGATCTTCGATAAAAATAAAAGGCGCAATCAGCTGGGGTATACCTTGGGCATTGAAAAACAAGATTTTTTGTTTGCCAATGTAAGCATGGGCGTTGAATATACCCGTGTAAACCCCTTTGTGTATGATAATTTTATCGGCGCAGAGAGGTACACCCATGCAAAATATAATTTGGGCGACTGGATGGGCAATAATTTTGACAGGTGCACCCTTTTCTTTTCCTACAAGCCAATGGCGAGACTTTTAATCAATGGCCGAGGAGAATGGATAAGAAAGGGAGGTGCGGGAACATTGAATCAACAGTATTTCGCCGAACCCCAACCCTCCTTTTTATTTGATGCGCAATGGACATCTGCTGAAATGTTCGTGCAGGCCCGGTACGAAATGATACATCATGTATACCTAATGGCACAATATGCCATTAGGCAACAATCATTTTATTCCAATATCCCTTCTTTCATTACCCAACAAACACAAATTGGCTTTAATTTCGGTTGGTAAAACGCAATTAAAGATTAATTTCACTTTTTTAAAGGAACGTACTATGCGCAAACATTTTTTCTATTTATTGGCACTGCTGTTAGCCGTGAACATTGCTAACGCACAAAACAAAAGAACAAGTGGCGTTACCGGCGGATTCAATGCCAGTAGTGTGAATGAGTCGCAATTATTTCAACTTTGGCGTAATGCAAGCAGTATGGGAATGCCGGAGTCTGAAATACTCAAGCTATTTACCCAAATGGGCGTTAACGGTGGTCAATACCTGCAGTTAAAAAAGAGATTTGAAAAGAAGGTAGAAGAGACCAGTGAATCCGATTTGGAGGAAGAGGCGGAAGATCTAAATGCTATGGGGTCGGATACCAGCATGATCAAACAACTGCCCCTGCGAAAAAATTCGCCCATCTTTGGAATGCGCTTTTTTTCGAACCCTAAAAACACTTTCACCCCCAACATCAAACTCGCTGCACCGAAAAATTATATACTTGGCCCCGATGATCAATTGCAATTGATTCTAACCGGTATGAATGAGAGTTCGCAATTGATTAAAATAAATGCCGATGGATTTATTAATATAAAATATGCAGGCATAGTTACCTTAAGTGGGTTGACATTGGAGGCCGCCCAAAATCAAATCCGCCGAAAGATGCAGGCTGTTTACACCCATCTAGGGACGGGCAAAACGCAATTGACCCTTTTACTCAACAAGTACAGAACCATCCGGGTGTCCGTAGCTGGTGAAGCTTATCGCCCGGGCAACTATCAAATTCCGGGGATATCTTCCATTTTCAACTTGCTATACCTAACGGGTGGCCCCACTGAAAAGGGAACCTTACGCAATATCCAATTGATACGTAACAATAAAAAAATTGCCACCATCGATTTCTACCAATTTTTGATGCAGGGTAGTTTTGAAAACAATATCCGGCTAGAAGACCAAGATGTTATCTATTTCCCTTTTTATGAAAAACATGTTTACTTGGCGGGGGCGGTAAAAAGAGCCGCCATTTATGAGCTAACCAAAACTGACCCTCTTTCTGAATTACTAAGCATGGCAGGTGGTTTTGGCGATACCGCTTACAAAGAGCGCGTGAAAATTTATCAACTGGGTAATGAACAAAGAACTATCCGTGATTTAAGTGCGGCAGAGTTTTCAAGCTACCTGCCCCAAAATGGCGACTCTATTCAGGTGGATAAAATTAATGACACCTATTCCAATAAAGTCTATATCAGTGGGGCAATTACCATGCCGGGCAATTACGAATTAACTAGCCAGCTTAGTTTAAAAAAGTTAATTGAAAAGGCAGGGGGTATACAGGAAACTGCTTTTTTAACCAGGGGATACATTAACCGAATCAACTCCAGCCTTCAAAAGCAATTAATCAGTTTTGACCTGTCGGAATTACAACAAAGAAAAGAGTTGGACATACTGCTCACCAAAAACGATTCGGTATTTATTCCCACGGTGGAAAGCTTACGTGAATCCATGACCATTGAAATAGAAGGTGCGGTAAAAAAACCGGGGGCCTACGAATTTAGGGAAGGCATGAAGGTAGAAGATGCGCTGCTGCTCGCTGGCGGATTAACCAATAACGCAGATTTTAAAAAAGTAATTGTACTTAGGCTTCCAAAAAACATTTCTGATACCATTGCCTCCAAAGTGTTGGATCAATACAACTTACTAGTAACCCCTGACCTCAAAAACTCAGCCATCCCTTTTACATTGAATGCAAAAGATAAAATTATTGTGTCCTCCTTTTTAAACAACCACCCCATAGGAAATGTACAGATCCAGGGAGAAGTGCTTTATCCCGGCACCTATTCCATTCAACAGCGGGAAGAGACCGCTATGGATATTTTAAAAAGGGCAGGCGGCCTCAGTCCTTTTGGAAATATGGCTCAAATAAAGATTTTTAGATCTGGCATATTGGTAGGCATTGATTTGGAACAAAATGCTTATCGCATAGCTCCCAATGACAGTCTGTACATTCCCAGGACTGAACCCCTGGTAGAAGTGAGTGGCGCTGTTTCCAACCAACAGTTCGTACTCTACAGTTCCAATAAATTCAAGTACTACCTTTCAGCGGCCGGAGGTTTTACAGACAAGGCGGTATTAAAAAAATCGTATGTTCAATATAGCAATGGACTCAACAAAAAAACGAAACATTTTTTGTTTTTCCGATCATACCCGACCATTAAGCCCGGCTCAAAAATAGTTGTTCCGGCTGCGGAGGGCTCCATGGCCAAATTAATTTCCTCCAACAACGTGTCAGCTATCCTAACTTCTTTGACCGCATTAATCAGCTTAATTGTTTTACTAAAAAAGTAGCGAATGACTCCTTCGAAAGAAAATATGGCCTCCTTGGAACAAGAAGAAGCACCCTACACTTTTAGGGTGCCCATCGTTCACTTTGCAAAGTCTTTGTGGAAGGTGGTCAAAGAAAATATAAAAAAAATAATGGGGCTTGCCCTGCTGGGTGGGTTGATGGGACTTTTATTCGCTTACCTCAAACCTATAACCTACCAATCACAAATCAATTTTTTTGTGGAAGATAGCAAAGGAGCTGGTAGCTCTTTAATGTCGATGGTGGCAGGGCAGTTTGGACTGGATGTTGCAACTGGTGGAAATGGTGTGCTCGCGGGCGACAATGTACTAGAATTAACCAAAAGCAAACTCCTGCTGCAAAAAGCACTGCTGACACCTTTTCCTGTGAATGGAAAAGAGGGTAGCTTCAGTTTGGCCGATGCGTATGCTGTGTCAATGGACTGGAAAGATAAATGGAGAAAAAGCAAGGATGTTGGATACGAAGTTTCCTTTGCTGTAGGAAAAACATCTTTTAGCAGAACTGAAGATAGCCTTCTGCAAGTGATGATGAAAAGGATTGTTGAAAAAGAATTGGCTGTCAGTAAGCCTGATAAAAAACTAGGATTTTATAGCATCCAAGTACAGACTAGAAATGAATTGCTGAGTAAGTTAATCAGCCAACAAATTCTGTCTACTACCACCCATTTTTACATTGATGGCAAAACCAGTAGACTCCGAAAAAACCTGGACCGTTTACAGAACAGAGTGGATAGTTTGGGTAAGGTAGTTAATGCCAAAACCATTGCCTCTGCTTATTCAAATATGGATGTATTAATAGATGCCAACCAAGCGATGGCTATTTCCAATGCTAGTGCCGAGATTAAAATGAAAGATAAAACCATGGCAAATATTGTGTTTGGAGAATTATTGAAAAATCTAGAAGTAGCCAAAACCTCCCTGATACAGGAAACCCCTTCCATCATCGTTGTAGACGAGACCAAGTTGCCCTTAAAAATTGAATTGAAATGGTATTGGGCAATGGTTGCTGGGGCGTTTTTTGGAGCGCTATTTGGGATGTTGGTTTTCTTTAAATTTGGAAAGGTGGATGGGCAATGGTGAATGGTGAATGGTCGGCCATCTTGCTACTGCTTAACTATTATACTAATTCATCCAGAACCATTTCAGTTTTCAGTTTTCAATTATCCATTAATCAGTTATCCATTATTCATCTCTCTTTTAATTTCACACCCTTCGCCTCCGCAGCCGGCGGGGCTGCGTAACTGCAACGCCGCTGCTTTTGCTCCTTTTTGAAAATTTGCTGCGCCATTTTCAAAATTCTGCCTCCGGCAGAACCGAACCAAAAGAGGCGGCTTATGCAATTACTGGTGAAAATGCGAATAGTGAGGGATTTTGATTGGATAGGTGATTTTTTATTCCGACGTTGTTCTTCCACCGTTGTTAGTCTTTACGTTAACCCCGTCAGCAGTTGCAAACCCTGACGGCGGTTGTTGAATGCCATTTACTATTCGAATTCAAGGACTAGGATTAACCGCCGACTGGGTATCGAAAAGGTTTGCCGACATTGTTGCCCTTTATCCAACAACTTGAACCGCTATTGTCGCATCATCCAGAACCATTTCAGTTTTCAGTTATCAATTATCCATTATTCAGTTAATATTTAAAAACTTTCAGTTATCAGTTATCAATTATCCATTAATCAGTTATTCGTTTTCCTTTATGCTAAGGCTTAAATTTACGAGGAATAGATGGGCGCTTAATACGGGGTGATTGTTTCAGGAAATCAAGCCGATAATTAAAATACAGCTGCCCTTGGAAAGTAATATAATCCAGTCCGTTTTTAAAATAGGATGGGCCATCAACAATAGGAGCATAGTCCATATACCACCATTGATAATTTAGGGTACGCATCATCGTCAGTCCACCGCCAAAAAGAAAATTCTTATACTGCCGATCTACTTTCAAATTACAAATAGCATCTACCCAATGCCTCCTGAAATCTTTGATTCGCTCAAACGTGTAATAATAAAAATCATTGTTGTGTATGCGCCGTTCCACTTGTAAGGCTATTCTATTGATACCCTGATTCCAGGCAATTTCCAATAATTGACTATTTCCTCCCGGACCAATACCGGAACCAATCACTTTGCCCTTGTTGGTATATCCCTGCCGCACACTATCGCCCAGGTACCAACTTTTTACTCCGTTAATCAGGCTCGACCTACTGAGGCTCAACTGCGTTAATTCGAACCCTATTTCCAAATTGGAGCGGTGCCCTTTCAAGGGAAATAATTTTCTAAATCCCGCTACAAAAGCTACCGGAACGGTTACATCATCCATAAAAAACAGCGGATTCATCGTTCGGTCATTTCTGCCAAACTCCGCATACAATTCCGCTTTTTCTTTTTCCATATGATAACGGAAAAATATGCTGCCCATCATTTGTTTGTGGTTCCTTTTTTCTGCAGCCGTGGTTTTGATTCCGTAAAACCCAAACAAGGGCAAATAATCCAGCACCGAGCTGGCATCCGCTTGGTACAAATAGGCCATTTTAGCAAAGCCAATGTGCAAGCCCTTTAAGAAGTTCGGTTGCAGGCTTAGCATCATTCCGCTAATCAATCGATTGTCTTCATTTTTGGGTTGGTTTAAAAATTGGGATTCATAAACTCTCCTAGGCTCTAGCGGCTCCCGGCCCGAATTTTTCAATTTTCCTGCAATGATTTGCCATTCCAGCGCACCCATTTTTGTGCGCAAGGGCTGGCGGCTTTGATAGGTAAGATGAAGAAAGCCGGCCGCGTTATTGGTCAACAAAAGCGATTGATAATAACCAGGCCCCCACCACAGATTTTCGGTAGAAATGCCAATGCTAGAAGACGGCAGGTTATACCGAATGGCCGATTGTCCCATCAAAACCTGGTTGATAGGGGCATCGCCAAATCGCTCCGGCTGATCAATGCGGTTAATCCATTGGTAATAATCGCGCCAGGTAATGTCCGCATGATTGGTGTAGAAGGTTTGGTAGGGCCTGTTTTCAGTAAACTGAAAGGCAGGCCTAAGCTGAAGCGACCATTTATTGTGTGAAAAAAATACGCCCCCACTGATCTGTGTTTGATAGCCCACACTGGGAATAAAAGAGCCGTCATTGATTGTTACCAGGTGATGGGTATTGTACACATCCAGTTTTTGAATCGGCAATATACGCAGCTGAAGCAAATTGGTATCGAGCCCTTTAACTGCTAATTTTTCACCGAATGAAAACTGCTGAACCATTTCAGGAAAGTCGAGGCTGGAATTAAAAAAAGCCCTTTGCTGAAAACCCGCCTCCCTGCTAAACTTGCCATCGAGCTGTAGGCGACGCAGGTACAATACCTGCTGCTGGTCGGTGATAGACTGCGCAGCAGCCTGCTCAAAAAATGAGCAAAGTATCATTAAAACCGCCGACAATTTATTAATACAGCGCATAGCTATTGATTTATAAGAAATATTTAATTCCTAAAGATGCAAAAATATTTGTCAACCAGTTATCCGGCTGCCACCCGTAATTTTTTTCCTTCACCCATTTCACCTGCGCCTGTAGCACCCAATGCCGATAATTGCAATCGGCGCCGGCCGTTAGTGCTAGCTGCGACCACATGGGCGCATGATACAGGGGATCTTGCTGCAATTTTTCTATTCCAAATAGGTACCTTTTCCAACCCTTGTTCCAGCTGCAAATTAGGTGAACGGTGTTGCTTCCCGGGCCAATGGCAGAACCCAGCAACTGATTGTAGTGGGTAAAAGATTGTAAATCTCCATGCCAGTTCCAGTTACCTGCCTCCCGTACCAAATATTCAGGCAGCTGCTCACTGCGCATGTATTCCATCTGAAAGCTAAAAAAACTTTCCTTTTTCATCGGTACTAATTTTTTGAAACCAATCAAATAGGCGGAAGAGTGCGTAGGGGCCATATAAAAGTCTCTTATATTGATGCTGTGATCGTTCCATCCATACTCCGCATACCATTCAAAATGCTCTTGAGGCAGCACCCACCGCATAAACAAAGATAACTGCTGGTCTCTTGCTTTTTGATCCTCTACCAGCAGGATATTCTGTTTTTGTACCACAGAAAATACAGGAAGGTATTTATCGATAAAACCACTGTTGTCATAGGCGGCAGTCTCCAAATCAGGTTCATTCACAATGTAAGCCCTTGAAAAGCCCACATGCATACCAGGTATCCATTTAGGATGATAAGAGAAAACCAGCCCATTGTAATACGTGCTCCGTTGGGGATATGAAAAACGGCGCATGGCACTGTTTTCATAAGCGAAACTGGAATCCTCCGACAATCTGCCTGCAAGCAATGACCACTCAAAAGAACCCACAGGAGTTCGCAAGGGTCGGTGGGTGCCTAGGTACAAATGAACGAAACCAGGCGCGTTGTAGCTCATCAGCAAACTATTGTTGATGCCAGGGCCATACCATCTATTTTCGGTAGAAACCCCTACTGACAAAGCATTCAGATTCAAGCTGATGCTAGACTGGCCGAGGTACTGGCGGCGCTGCGGCCCCCGGTTAGCACTGCCATAGCCGGCGGTAACCGGGTAATTGTTGTTTTGCGAGTACACAAATTCGGGCTGCAACTGTATTTGCAAAGGGCCTGCTGAGGCGAATATGCCGGCACGAGCCATTTGCTGATAGCCATTGGCCTTGAGCATACTGCCATTGTTGTACCCGTAGGGGGTAGCCGAATTATATTGCTGTAGCAGGTCGATGGGCAACAATTGGAGCGAAGCCCATTTCCTTTTTACAATGTGATGGTGCAGTTGTTGCCGATCAAAAAAACCGCTGTCCATCCAACGGTAGATAGAATCGATGGGTATGGATTTGGATACATGAAATGGCCTGTTGGTAAAAGAATAATCGGCGGGTATTTTGCCTAGCAGCTGAAAATCGCGGGTAGCTTCTTCTAGGCGGATTGAGCCTAGTGCTACTGATTGTGCAAGGCTACTATAAGCAAAGCTGCAACAAATAATTATTAATAAAAGTAGTTTTCGGATCATTCCTAACATATGTGTTCTGTGCTATTGCTACAAAGATACCGGATTAGGGGGAAGGGTCAATGGTGAATTGTGAATGGTGAATGGTGAATGGGCATAATCGCCGCCCAACCCCGTCAGTGGTTGTAAACCCTGACGGCGGTTGGCTGAATAGGGCAACAAAGGGGTGAATGGAGGTTTAGTGAATGGTCAATGGTCAATGGTGAATGGTGAAAACTCGAACATTTTACTCTTTCTGAAGCAAAATGCAAATCCGACCAGCACACTATCAGTTTTCAGTTATCAATTCCGTCTGCTAGTGAGAAAAATCAGATTCCTATTATTACCCATTGACCATTCACAATTCAATGTCGTTGACTTAAGGAAATTGACTTAAGGTTATTTATTAAAAAATAGTTCTTTTACAATTTTTGTAAAACATTTGTGGTTATTTTTGATGTATAAGATTATAGGGGCTATTGCAATGAAC
>JBIIVV010000168.1:0-6996 GCA_044339235.1 Ferruginibacter sp. | reverse complement strand
AGGCAATGATAAACAACAGATGGTCTAGGGCGTCCCAGCTAATGATATGGCTCCAGCCAGTTTTAAAATAGAATACAAAATCACTCATGGATAATTAGTTGGCAGTTTGTTGTTAATTTTGTTTTTTCAAATATCCTTCATCAGAAGGGAAACAGCTAATTCTTTGTTTAAATGGCATTAATACTTTATAAATGGTTACTTGCTTTTGCTTTAACCAATTTCGGGGTCAATCCTCATCCAATTTTTGTGAGTGTTACCGAAATTGAGCACAATGCTGTAAATAAGACATTGGAAATTAGTTGTAAAGTTTTTGTCGATGATTTTGAAAAATCATTGCGAAAAAAATATAGTACAAAAATTGATCTGCAAGATGCAAAATTAAAAACTGAAATGAATCGACTGGTCAACGATTATATTCAAAAGCATTTATCTATTTCAACGGATGGAAAAAAAGCGACATTGCAATTTTTGGGATTTGAGCTGCAGGAGGAAGGAGTCATTTGTTATTTTGAAGCAAAAAATATCGCAAAGGTGGAAAGTGTAGAATTGATAAATAATATTCTTTACGAAGATAATCCTCAGCAAATGGGTATTATTCACATAATGGTTAAAGGAGTCCGCAAAAGTAGCAGACTGGATAATCCCAATGAAAAGGTGAGCTTTTCTTTTTAAATTATTGGAGTGATAGTCTCCACTTAAATTTTTTGAATGGGTAGATATTATTCCTCCATATTGTCCTTTAATTCTTCGGAGATCTTTACAATTAATTTGTCGATTCGTTGACCGTCCATATCTACAATCTCAAATTCAAATCCTCGCCATTCAAATGTTTCACCGGTAACAGGAATTCTTTCTAATTCGTGCAGCACAAAACCTGCAATGGTGTCAAATTCATGCTCACCTTCATTCATCCATTCTGTTTTTTCAAAGCGGCTTAAAAAATCATAGAAAGTAATTTGAGCATCCACCAAATAGCTTCCATCACTGCGTTTAACAATTTCGTATTCCTCCTGGCCTGTTTGAGGCACATCTCCTACAATCGCTTCTAGGATGTCATTGAGCGTAAGCATACCTTCTAGCGTGCCATATTCATTAACAATAAAACAGCTATGGATTTTGGTTTGCTTTATTTTTTCCAGCACTTGGTAAGCGCTGTTGTTTTCAGGAACAAAGAGGGCTGGTTTGGCAAGATCCTTTAAAGACGTACCACTAGGCGCTTTCAATAAATCTTTGATATAGATAATCCCCTTAATATCGTCCACCGTTTTATCACATACCGGATAGGTAGAATAGTTGATTTGATCATGTTGTTCGGTGATTGTTTGAACGGTATCTAAAATATCAAACCAAACAATTTCAGTTCGGTGGGTCATCAGGGAAGTGATATTTCTATCCCCTAAATGGAAAACCCTTTCTATGATATCTTTTTCCTCCTCTTCTATGGTACCATGTTCGCTGCCTTCGGAAATCATGGCTTTGATTTCTTCTTCAGTAACTGCATTGTCGGAGGAGGCTTTTACATTGAAAAGTTTGAAAATAATTTTGGTAATATTATTTAGCAACCAAACAATCGGATATGCAACCGATGATAAAAAATTCATAGGCCCTGCTACCACTCGGGCAATTTTTTCAGCTCTTAATAATCCAAGTCGCTTTGGAACCAATTCTCCAAAAATAATGGATAAAAAGGTGACTAATATTACAATTAAAACGGTAGATAAGGTGCCGGCATAGGGTTGTAAAAAATTTATTTGTTCAAGGAAAGGTTTCAGATAAGTGCTGAACTTTTCTCCCGAGTATACCCCCGTTAAAATAGAGATAAGCGTAATGCCAATTTGGGCAGTCGACAAAAATTTATCGGGATTCTCTGTAAGATGCAAAGCTGCTTTTGCTTTGAGGTCACCTTTGTTGCCCATGCTTTCCAGCCTACCTTTTCTTGCACTTACCAGTGCAATCTCGCTCATTACAAACAAAGAATTTAAAAAGATAAGTAGCAGTAAAATTAAAATTTCCATTTTGAGAGTATTATTAAATCATGATTTTATTGGTTATTAATATATGCAACAAGCAATTTTAATGTACTTAACTTTTTATTTTATTTTAATGAGTGCAAATTTATCCAAAACAGATGCTCTTTTTTCTGGATTTATGAATGTTAAAGATAGTCTTGTTACTGGGTAATCATATCCGCTATAGAGTAAGGTAAATACTTTTCCGGTTTCTTTTATTGTTTGCAAGTTTTTTTCGTTTGTTAAGATATAATCACCAGAAGATAATTCAGTCAACGAATCTTTCTGACCTATAATTCCCTTAGCATAAAAGTGAAGACTCCTCCATATTGGATATTGATATACATATATATTTTGGGTAGGGATATTGTTTTTTGAAATCCATTTTCCCACGCTACTTCCAGCCTGGAAATTTAATAAGGAAGGGTAAAAAAAAGTATTTAGGAAAAAATTTAAGCCAATTGAGGTATAAAGACAAATCGCCAAAAGTGAATGAGCGGGATTTTTGATTTTGAAAAACAGTATAACAAATCCAATGAAAACCACTATGGCAATGCATGATGTGAGCAGACTAATCGATTCAAAAGACCAAATTAACAAAGTGATTAAAATTAGCCAAAGTAAAATGAATAAAATAAAATGAAAGTAAAGTAATGGGTTAATTATTTTTCGGTGCTTATTTGCTAATAACAAATCATTAATAAATCTTGCAGTAATGATTGCAGCAAATGGAAATGCAACAAAAATGTAATGGGGCAATTGAAATTTACTTATCCCTAGTGAAAGATAAGTCAATAGGAATCCGCCAATAGTAATTCCTTCCTGATTTTCCGAAAGAAAAAATTGTTGTTTGATTATTTCTTTTATTTGAACGAAAGATGCAACTAAGAATAGAATAATCCAGGGTAAAAAAGACCAAAGCATATTTTGCAATAGGAAGAAAATATTACTGTTGTTATCCCATGGAGATTCACCGGTAATTCTTCCAAAGCTTTGTGTCCAATAAAAAAATTTCAATCCGGAAACGTTTTTACCTCCGTTTACTATTTTCTCAGGGTGCATATCAAATTGTTGATACAAACCCCAGCTCATTGGAATTAAGCATATTGCAATCACAATTGCACCAAGTATATATTGCCATTTAAAAATCTGTGAAAAATTTCTTTGAAGTAAAATATGTGACCCAAACGCAAATATTGGAACGATTAATGCGATTGGCCCTTTGGTCATCATGCCAAAGGCTATACCGGCACAGCCTATGATGAAATGAATTAATTTTTTATTCTGAAACCATTCTGCAAGTTGCCAGATACTAAATATTACCCAACTCATTAAAATGGTATCGGTTCTTATATCATGATTCATTAAAATAAAACCTTGGCATGAAGCTAAAATTATTGCAGCTAATATGGATGTATTTTTTTCATAAAACAAACGGGAAAGTTTGTAAGTAGAAAATACAGCGAGTGCAGCAAACAAGAAAGATGGTAATCTGTAAGCGAAATTAGTAATGCCAAATAATTTTAAACTTAATGAGCTTATCCAGAAAAGAAAAGGAGGCTTGTCTAGGTAATCCTTTCCTAAATCATGCAATTGAAGATACTGCCCGCTAGCCATCATTTCTCGGCTCATAGAAGCATATTGTGCTGCATCAATATCCATAATGTCAATACCAAACCCGATGAAGCAAATCAAAGCAAGGGAAGCAAAAACAATATATATGTATTTACTAGCTATCATAATTTAGTTTAATGAAATAGGTCCTATTTTTTTGGTAAAAACTGTTGCAATAAAATATCCTGCCGTGCATCCAACTATCGCGCCTCCTAAAATATCGAATGGGTAATGTACACCTACATAAACTTGTGCATATGAAATCAAGGCAGCCCAAATAAAAAACAAATAAGTATAATTCCCCCAGATATTGCGCATTGTAATGTGAATAAACATCGCAATACCAAAATGATTGGCTGCATGAGATGAAGTAAAACTTCCATTTTGTCCGCAGTTTGGTATTAGTAAACGGATCGTGTCAATCATCTCGAAATCATTACATGGCCTTTGCCTTCCAATGAATGGTTTAATAATTCTGCTGCTGATAAGATCTGTTGTAGTTGCAGTTAATCCCAAACCAATTATCCAGCCCATCGCTTTTTTGGGAAAGTTATATATTGCGAAAAGAATAATAAAAAGATAGAGCGGAATCCATACCAATGGTTCACGAAAAAATGGCATTATTGCATCAAATAACGAATTGGCAGTACTTTGATTGATTTTAGTAAACAACCATTTATCAAAGTCTATGAGCTTTTTAAACATAAAATTACTGATTCCTGGTTTATAAAATAAATAAGGAACTTTTCGTATTAACTTAGTTATTTAGCATAAAAGGGTATAAAAATTGGACTTTTTTATTAAACTGCGCTACATTTTGTTAAAAATACATGTTTTTTATTAAAATGAACAAATCCAATGCTTTCCAGTGGCAGATTCACTTTACCCATGCAACTGTCCATTAATTTGGTTTGGACTATATTCCAATCAATATTGTTGATTTTTTATTCAACAGTAGTTTTAAAGTTATAATTTGCAGCTTTGTAAAACTCTTTTTTTATTAGGGTTAATTCACTAGATATCATTTCAACTTTCTAATTCCAATGAACAAACTTTCAATTGTGATACCTGCCTATAATGAGGCTAAAACTATTTACGAAGTGCTTCAAAAAGTATTGGACGTTGAGTTACATCAGGGATTTCAAAAGGAAATATTACTTGTAAATGATTGTTCAACTGATCGAATGGAAGTAGTAATTCAAGAATTTATTGCTTCTAATAAAGGTGCAGAAATTAAATACTTTAAACACGAGGTGAATCAAGGCAAAGGGGCTGCAATACACACAGGAATTAAGGCAGCCACTGGAAGTCATATTATCATACAGGATGCCGATCTTGAATACGATCCATCGGAATATAGAATATTATTAGAGCCCATAATGAAAGGAAGTGCAGATGTTGTTTTTGGAAGCAGATTTATAGGGGGCAAGCCACATAGAATTTTATTCTTCTGGCATACTATAGGGAATAAGCTTTTGACCTTTACCTCCAACTTGTTTTCAAACTTGAATCTAACCGATATGGAGACCTGCTACAAATTGTTTAGAGCTGATATTATAAAGTCCATTCAATTAAAAGAAAAACGTTTTGGATTTGAGCCGGAGATAACGCAAAAAATTGCTCGTATTAAAGGGATTCGCATTTATGAAGTGGGCATTTCATATTATGGCCGCACGTATGAAGAAGGGAAAAAAATTAATTGGAAGGATGGATTCAGAGCGTTGTTTTGTATTTTAAAGTATGGGTTATTCAAAATGTAATTTAACTGTTTAGTGAATTTGAAATAAATATTAATCTCCCCCCCCAATTAAATGTATGGGGTATCAGCGACAAAAAATTATTAGCTTATTTTTTAGTCGCAATCACAATTAGTCTGGGAGATTTTATTACATCGTAGGTGGATAAATTATAATCACCCAATACTTCCTTAATGTGCAAACCTTGTTTGGAGAACATGATTTCAAAATCTTCTAAAGTGAATTTGGCCACTTGTTCATTATAAATTAATAGTTGATCTAGCAGTGGGTCTTCCACCACAATTTTTTTGTAAAAATGTGTTTTATTCATTGTTTTGGTGATAACAAAATTTACCCCATCTATTTTTTTTTCGAACTCTTTTTCTTGGTGCGCTTCTGCATAATGTGGATTTAAGTAATCCAAAATAAAGGATCCATTATTTTTGAGAGATTGTGCTATTGTTCGAATAGCGTTGTTGTGTTCTTTGGAAGTTTTAAAATAGCCAAAACTGGTAAAAAAATTAAATGCAATGTCAAAGTAATTTATCCAAAAGGGCAGGCGCATATCATGCTTATAAAAGTGAAGGTTTTCTGTTTCACATTTCAAAGCTTCTGCGATGCTTTCTTCACTTAGATCAATACCGGTTACATCAAATTTTTTTTTAGAAAGGTAAATGGAGTGCCTTCCTTTACCGCAGGCAACATCTAGTATCTTTGCGTTGGGTGCTGGCTGTATGTGATCGATAAGTTGATCAATAAAAAGGGCCGCCTCGGCCTCGTTCCTTTTAAAGTAAAGCTGATGATAATAGGGGGAGTTGAACCAATCTTTAAACCAGGGCCGATCTTGCATTGAATGAAATTAGTGGGGTATTATCCAAAAAATTTGATACATAAGGCTACTATAGCATACAATACGGTCACCCCAAAAATACCTTTTGCAGTTTTATCGATTTTTGCATTTACAAATAAGGTAAACAACAGTGCATTTACAAAAAGGGAAACACTGATCCATGCTGTTATAAGGTTATGGTTCATTGTCATCCATTGGTACATTTCCTTCAGTGTGAAGGTATTGTATTTGATCATTTTAAAAATGGAAAAGCCAATGACAGGGCCAATGAGTCCCATTACCGTACCGAGCCAGAAATTATCTTTTTTTAGTGTCATTTTATTTTCCAGTTTTTTTCTAACTTTTCTTTGAGTGCGTAATTGGTTAAATCAAATTGAACAGGAACCACACTTATATAATTATTTTCTAGTGCCCACACATCAGTATCTTTTCCTTTATCTAAGTTTACAAAAGCCCCAGTGAGCCAGTAATATTTTTTTCCTTGAGGATCTTTGCGTTCTTTAAAATCCTCTTCATATTTTGCATATGCTTGTCGGCAAATTTTTATTCCTTTTATCAGTTCTATTGGAAGTGCAGGGATGTTTACATTCAGTAGCATATGCTTATCCAATTTTTTAGTTAAAAGGCTGCTAACTATCTTGCTTACATAATGTTTGGCAGGCTCAAAGTCGGCTTCATAACTATAGTTTAATAGAGAAAATCCAATACTCGGTATGCTCTCAATGGAAGCCTCCATAGCGGCGCTCATCGTACCACTGTAGATAATATTGATTGAATGATTTGCGCC
>JBIIVV010000167.1:0-7040 GCA_044339235.1 Ferruginibacter sp. | reverse complement strand
GAGTAGCAGATGCTTCCAAAAAAAGCGGTTTTGCTATCAAGGGAGATGTGGACTATGCAAACGTAGCGCCCAAATGCAGTTTCATAACACCCGTACCCGGCGGTGTTGGACTAATGACCATTGCGGCACTGATGATGAATACGTATGATGCATGTGTTTCAAAAAGCAGCTAGTAATTGGTCAGAGCTCTTTTCTATACCTTGCTAAAAAAATAAGAACTCCTTAAAATTGAACTTTTTAACAGAAAAATATTAACCACTTTTTGTACTTTTATACAAAAATAATAACATGAAAACTGCATTAGAAGTTGACATTACTTATGACCAGGTACTCGCCTTGGTAAGACAACTTGCCACAAGTGAAAAAATAAAACTGTCCAAAGAACTTGAAAAAGAAGGTATTAAATCAAAATTGTCGAAAATCCTTCAAACTTTCCGAACCAACCATTTAAGTCAAAAAACAATTGATGAAGAAGTAGATATTGTAAGGCAACAAATCTATGCAAAACAAAAATAGTAGGGTCATTTTTGATACCAATGTTTGGATTAGCTTTCTTATAGGAAAAAGGTTGTCTTCTATAAAAAATTTAATTTCAAATGGACAAATCAGCATCATCATTACGCAACAACTCCTTGATGAAATAAATGATGTGACGAGTAGAGAAAGAATAAAAAAACATTTTCAAAAGCAAACTGTTCAAGAATTCATTGAACTCCTGAAAAATATTGCGGAGCATATTGACATAGTGCCCACCCACTTTATAAGTCGAGACCCAAAAGACAATTTCCTATTAGACTTGATAGATTTTTCAAAAGCTGATTATTTAGTTACTGGTGACAAAGATTTATTGGAGCATACTCCATTCAAAACAGCCATTATTCTTACTCCCGCTGCATTTGAAGATATTATCGCAGGGAAATAGAGATATGCTTAAACAATCGACAGGGTAAGCTGGAGAAAGTGTAAATACCACCTTAAATCACCTACTTAATTAGCAGGATTTACATAAAGCGGATTTGTTTTAATCGCTTGCCACTGCTTCAATTTCATCAAAACTAGCCATCAGTGGTTGAATTACTCAAAAGGCACGCCAAAAAAATTCCGTAATTTGCGAATCATTTATTATTCAAGAACTTATTTAAAAAAATTAATGACCCAACCAGAAACCCCCATTACAAACACGCTTCCCATAATGGAACATTTTTATACCATTCAGGGTGAAGGCTTCCACCAGGGACGGGCTGCTTATTTTGTTCGACTGGGAGGTTGTGATGTAGGCTGTGTTTGGTGTGATGTAAAAGATAGTTGGGATGCAGATGCACATCCAAAAAAAACAGTGGCAGCAATCGTATCATTGGTTACACAAAATGCTGCAAATCTGCCAAAAGGTAAATCAGCAGGCTTAGTAGTAATCACCGGTGGAGAACCCTTGATACATGATCTTACCCAACTTACTACTGCTTTAAAAGAAAAGGGATTTGAAACCAATATTGAAACCTCGGGGGCACATCCACTGAGTGGCAGCTGGGATTGGATTTGCTTATCTCCGAAAAAATTTAAATCTCCCCTTCCCGAAGTAGTTCCTTTTGCCAATGAATTAAAAGTAGTGGTATTCAATGAATCGGATTTTAAATGGGCTGAGCAATATGCTGCACTCGTATCACCAGAATGCAAATTGTACCTGCAACCTGAATGGGACAAAGCCGCTATCATCACTCCGTTGATTATAGACTATATCAAACAACATCCCCAATGGGAACTTTCCCTACAAATTCATAAATATATCAATGTGCCATAAATTCGTTGGCCACTGCCCACAGTGCATTTGGCAAATGAATAGATTATTTTAACATTCCGTTTATACATGTAAAGCCAATTCACTTTATCTTCAACAGTAGAATGTAATTCAATAATAATTTATCTCAACATGCTCCGCACAAAATTCATATTGTACTTACTACTAGCTTATCCCAGCTTTGGCTTTAGCCAATGGTATAATCCTGAAAAAGTAAATAAAAAGGCTGGTGTCCTCTATGCACAGGCCTATGATGCGGCGCAGGATCAACAATATGAAGCGGCCATTGCAAAAATCAACCAAGCTATTAAGCTAGAACCAACATTTGTAGATGCCTTTTTATCTAGGGCCGGCATTTATGCCAATCTCAAAAAATACGACTCCTCGGTGATTGATTTTGAAAAAGGTTTTCAACTGGACTCGGTTTACTCCATCAACTACCTGCTTCCTTATTCCATTTCGCAGGCAGGCTTAGGACAATTTCAAAAAGCCCTCCAAGCCGTCAACCGTTTTTTACAATCCGAAGGGCTCAATTCACAAAGTATTCGGGCCGGCAACTACCGCAAAGGGGTATACGAATTTGCAGTGGCCTTCGAAATAAAACATCCCCTCAACCAATATGTTTTTGAACCCAACAATTTGGGGGATGCTATCAATTCAAACGCGCTAGAATATTTTCCTTCGTTGACCATTGATGGCAAAAAATTCATCTTCACTCGACGCGTTAAGGGTGATGAAGATTTTTATGAATCCAATTTCTCCGATGGCAAATGGAGCAAGGCAGAGCCACTAGAAGGAAAAGTAAATACCGATCAAAACGAGGGTGCGCAAAACATTTCTCAGGATGGCACCTGCATCGTTTTTACTGGATGTAATTACCCGCAAGGCTACGGCAGTTGCGATCTATACATCTCTTATAAAACCAAACAGGGATGGAGTGAAGCCGAAAACCTAGGAGCAATGGTGAATACCGATTTTTGGGAGTCTTCGCCTTCCTTATCTCCCGATAAACAAGCAATCTATTTTAGCAGCAACCAGCCAGGTGGATATGGCGGTAAAGATATCTGGGTGACTCACCGAAATATAAAAGGAAAATGGGGCAGCCCTGAAAATCTTGGCCCTGAGGTGAACAGCAGCGGAGACGAAAGTTGCTCCTTTATGTATGCAGATAATCAAACCCTTTTTTTTAATAGTACCGGTCACCAGGGTTATGGACAAGCCGACCTGTTTTTTTCAAAGAAATTGAATGACAGTACCTGGAGCAAAGCAGAAAATCTTGGTTACCCAATCAATACCATCGATGAAGAAGGATCACTCATTGTAGCCGCAGATGGTAAAACCGCCTACTATGCCAGCGACAGAGGGGATAGCAAGGCAGGACTAGATCTTTTTAGCTTTCAATTAAGACAGGATTTACAACCTCCAAAAATCTTGTGGGTGAAAGGGCAGGTATATGATGCAAAAAATAAAAATGGCCTACCTTCCTCGGTTGAATTAACCGACATTAAAACTGGTCAATTGATGAGCAAAGTCCAAACCGATGAAACCGGAAATTTTTTGACTACACTACCAGTTGGCAATGACTATGCATTCAATGTGAATAGGAAAGGGTACCTATTTTATTCTGAAAATTACAATTTAAATGACCGGTCGATTGATTCCATTTTCACCGCAAATATTCCCCTGCAGCCCATTGAGGCTGGTGCAGCAATTGTTTTGAAAAATATTTTCTTTGACAGCAAAAAAACTGAGCTATCGCCAGAGTCAACCGTAGAATTAAACAAACTAATCCAGTTACTCAAAGACAACCAACAGCTGAAAATATTAATTACCGGACATACCGATAATATAGGAAAGGCGGCGGATAATGAATTGCTTTCCAATGGCAGAGCCGAATCGGTGATTCGCTATATTTTAGCCACCAAACTTTTTTCAAAAGATCGGTTGCAATCAAAAGGGATGGGTGCAAATCAACCCATTGCTGATAACAGTACCGAAAAAGGAAGAGCGGCCAACCGTAGAACAGAAATGACCGTAATTAGCAATAAAGTCAATCCCTAAATTGATTTCAATTGTCACAATAAGATAAGGGTAGTTTATTTATTAAATATTTTTTATATTTGATATCACCTACTTTCTTCCAGATGACAGATGATCTGCTATACCAAGTTGCCCTAACCATGATTCCAAATATCGGAGATGTTCATGCTAAAGCATTGGTAAACCTATATGGTGATGCACGGTCAATTTTCAGTGCAAAAAAAAAGGATCTTGAAAATATGGAAGGAATCGGATCTGTTAGAGCCAACAGTATCAAATCCTTTAATAACTTCCAACGTGGTGAATCCGAAATAAAATTCATTGAAAAATATAAAATCACCCCACTTTTCTTAACAGATACAAATTATCCGCAACGACTGCTCCATTGCTATGATAGTCCTGCATTACTCTATTACCGAGGCAATGCAAATTTGAATCACTCAAAAATTATTTCTATCGTTGGTACCCGTAATTATTCTGAGTATGGAAAAGCTACTTGTGAAAAATTGCTAGAAGAATTACAAGAAGAAAACATTGTAGTGATAAGCGGATTGGCATTTGGCATAGACACCATCGCCCATAAGGCAGCTCTCAAAAACAACTTGCCTACGGTGGGTGTACTCGCACACGGACTAGATAGGATTTATCCAATACAAAATAAACTCCTTGCAAAACAACTAGTAACAAAAGGTGGATTGCTCACTGAATTCAGAAGTGATACTAACCCTGATAAACAAAATTTCCCTAAAAGAAACCGAATTGTAGCCGGCATCTGTGATGCTGTATTGGTAATTGAAAGCGGCAAAAAAGGAGGCTCACTCATCACAGCAGAATTGGGAAACAGTTATAACAAGGATGTTTTTGCCATCCCCGGCAGAACGACGGATAATAAAAGTGAAGGATGTAATTATCTGATTAAAACAAACAAGGCTTCCTTACTCACTTGCGCCGCCGACCTAAAGGAAATGATGAACTGGAATGACCCGAAAAAAATTCAGCCAAAAAAACAAAGGGAGCTATTCATTGAATTAACCGATAATGAAAAAATTATTTATGCGCTACTGCAAAGCCAGGAAAGCATTCAAATTGATCAACTATATTTCAAATCGGGCCTAAATAGCAGCATGGTTGCCGAGGCACTGCTATCACTCGAAATGCAAGGCATCCTGCTAAGCCTGCCAGGTAAAGTTTTTAAACTTGCTTAAAGTCGGTATCACCAGACAATACGTTGACTAAAAAATTGACTGCGACTATTGTTGTTGAAAATTAACTATTATGGAATTTTTAAGCAACAATGAAAATTTATTTTTAGTGGATTAAACTAGTCACTAATAAATAAGTCATACATCAAGAAAAACAAGCAATATGTACATTTCACTAAGGCCATGGGTAATCGAAGACGCTGTTACCTTAACAGCATGTTTCAACAATATCAATATCTGGAACAATCTTCGGGATTATATTCCGCATCCTTATACGGCAGAAGAAGCTGGAAATTTCATTGGCATTCAGTCTGAATTATTTCCCACTCAAAATTTTGCCATTTTAAATGAGGATCAAATTGTAGGTGGAATTGGAATTTCCTTGCAAGCGGATATCTACAAAATGAATGTGGAATTGGGCTATTGGGTGGCAGAACCATTTTGGGGAACTGGAATTGGTACCATTGCGGTAGGATTATTAACACAATATGTTTTTGACAGCTTTGCTATCAATCGTATAGTAGCAGAGGTATTCGAACACAACAAGGCCAGCATGCGGGTATTGGAAAAAAATGGATTCCATCTGGAAACCGTTCGACGAAAAGGGATTTTAAAAAATGATCTATTAATAGATGACTACGTTTGGGTTAAACAAAAAATATTCTAACCTACATTTCAATTTTCGAATGCAATAGAAACCAATTATTATACAAACCAGCCCTTTAGAAATCACTGTGTTTAAATTAAAAAATCAGACTCACAATTTCCTTCCCCGATAAAATTTCAAACGATGATTAAAAAAAACATTGCCACCAACGAATTCGGATTTGTATTTAATCCTGCCACCGGTGATTCGTATAGTAGTAATCCAATTGCTGCAGAAATTATCCAGTTAATGAAAGAAAACAATTCACTCAATGAAATAAAAAAAGCTTTGCTGGATAAATACGAGGTGGATAAAATGACCATTGAAAAAGATGTAGATGATTTTCTGCAAATTTTAAAGGAAAATAATTTACTGAATAATTAACCCGATAAAACTTTCTCTATGACAGATAACACTCAACCAATCGTAATAGCAGTTACCGGGCTCAACGCAATAGACAGCCCAGGACCAGGCGTAGCTGTAATCAGGGCCATACGGGACGGACTCAACAGGACGGTGAGGATAATAGGGCTTGCCTATGAAAACCTAGAACCCGGAATTTACATGGACGGGATTTGCGACAAAACCTACCAAATTTCATATCCTGCAGCAGGACCAGAGGTTTTATATAATGCGATCAAGCATATTCATGACATTGAAAAAATAGATGTGATCATTCCGAATTTTGATGCAGAGCTGTATAATTTCATCACCATAGCAGCTCGGTTAAAGGCATTGGGTATACATTCATTTTTACCAAGTTTTGAGATGTTTGATGCCAGAGACAAATTAAACCTCTATGCCTTTGGTCAAAAACACAATCTACTGGTACCAAAAGACAAGGTGATATACAACTCCAACGAACTTGCTCAAGTGGGGGACGATTTTGGATACCCCCTTATTGTAAAAGGAAAGTATTATGATGCAATCGTAGCCCATACCTTGGAACAGGCTCAAAAAGCTTTTTATAAAATCAGTGCCAAATGGGGGCTTCCAATAATTGTTCAGCAGTTTATAAATGGTACAGAAGTTAACATTGCCGCCTTGGGTGATGGAGAAGGAAACGCAACTAGTATCATTCCAATGCGAAAAATGTACATCACCGATAAAGGAAAAGCATGGGCAGGCATTACTTTGGAGGATGACGCACTGATTGAGTTAGCCCAAAAATTTGTGGAAGCTACCCAATGGCGCGGTGGATTTGAAATAGAAATTATGAAGACAGCGAAAGATGAACTGTACATCATGGAAATCAATCCTAGATTTCCAGCTTGGATCTATTTATCAGCTGGAGCCGGACAAAACCAGCCAGCTGCCCTTGTGAAGATGGCGCTAGGAGAAAAGGTACTCCCTTTTA
>JBIIVV010000166.1:0-7041 GCA_044339235.1 Ferruginibacter sp. | reverse complement strand
TGCCAAAGGCGAAATAAAGGTTGCCTTTAAAAAAACACTGGCGGATGTGGATGCCGGTAAATCCTGTAAAATGATGGCGGTAAAAGATAATTCTGTTAACTTTTTACAATATGTGGTGAAGGTAGGCTTGGGTATCAATAACGACATTCAAGTGATTTCAAAAGAAAGTTATGACTCCCTTTTGTCTATTGAAGTGAATGGAATTTTGTCCAGTGTTAGTCAGAAATTTGCACAAAACATTTTGGTCGTTTGCAGTTTTTGTGAATTTGGTAAGGCCTGCTCAAAAACCAAATGCGAGATAATGTAATTTGATGCAACAGATTGGAAACAGGGGCATTCATACTTCCTTTAAAAACCGTATTTCATTCATGGCCGGTTGTTATCTTCTCTTAATAAATCCCATTACGATATAAAATTGCGCAGCGCAATAAGTAAGCATGATCAAAGTGCCTGCAAATGCGAATGGCTGATAAAACTTATTGATCGCTAGTAGGGAATCTGATAATACAAAAAGCAGGGCACCAGCTACAAAATAACTGTTGGACGGTGCTGGCAGTTTTCGGGAAATGTGCAGGCTGCAAAGTAGCATGGTGCATATCACCGCAGCATACAATATCACCGGTATTTTTAAATCGCCTAAATACGGAAATAATAAGACTACCAGTGCACTGCCATAACATAGGGTCAATACTATCAATAAGGGTTGTTTTTTTAGCAGAGAGGGAGATGAGTTTTCAATTGATAAAAAGTAAAGGATATAAAAAATATGGGTAATCAAAAAACTCCCTAGCCCTGCTATAAAAAAAATAGTTACTTTGAAATCCAATAATAAAAACAAATCACCCAGCCAGGAAAAAAACAATCCGATTAGTATCCATTTTTTTTTAGTGCCAGCTATGCCTGAATAGAATAGCATTGCTATGAGCAACGGCATGAGCAAGGGTTTGGCTATAACATGAAGCCAGGTAACGCCAAGTTGCATCCCAAGTAAATCAGTTAGGGTTACTAACCAAAAAAGACGTGAAAATATTTGAATGGGAGTTGATTTCATAAATAGTGCTGTCTATCAAGATGTAAAATCAATACTGAGCAGGCCTATAATTTTACATAGGGGGCACCACCAAAAAATTCACGAAGTGAATCCTTTGCCCTCAATGTGTCTGAAAGTGGGGTTTTAAATGGTATGGCTAATTCATAATTTCCTGAATCTAGTTTAAATATAATAAGTTTATGACCATAAGAAGAGAGTCTATTATACACAATTTTCACAGCCTCCGCTGAAGGATATTTTTTGATAATTATTTTGAAGTTGAAACTGTCTTTCTTAGGAATACTAAGAGAAGAAACAGTGGCAGAATCGGTTGATTTTGGCTTTATTGAATCTACTATTACTTTCTCCTCTGCCGAAACTATTTGCGTATCTGTTGTGTTTTCACGCATTAAATAATAAATTGCTAAACTGATTAATATTATTACGAATGCAGCTGCAGCAAATTGTATATTTCTTCTACTGTAATTTACTTTAGTATTACTTTCGAAAGAAATGCTTTCATCTCTTTTTTCCCTAAGTTGTTTTGGGAAATCATCTATTTTTGGAGTGATAAAATGACCTGGTATAAATTGGTAATCCCCCTGCTGCATTTTCTGAATGGTCCCCACCCCTTCAATAACTAGGGGTTTGCCGATATTTAAAAACTGTTTTGCCAAGGTAACATAAGATTCAAGATCGGAGGATGCAAGCGGAAACATTTTTCCAGTATGTTGTACAATGTATTTAACCAATGCTGGATCTTCAGTTGCCTTTGGGTTGAATGTAAATTGAAAGGCATTTTCGGGCATAACGATGTCCTTTTCCTTTTCATTTCCAAGCGGTAATGGAACGGATGGATCTAAAGTAATTGTACCGATTCCTTGAAGGGTCACTTTTTTGGTAGTGTACAAATACTGTACTATCATTTGTTCTATTTTCACAAAACTAAATTTAGTTAAACCAAACCTACTTAATATTACCCACTTTGCAAAACTACTTCCTATTAATTGGTTAACTTTACGCAATGATAAGTGAAAAAGACAGCGCTTTTCTTCTGTATTGGGAAACTAATCGCGAAATCGAAAAATCTTTCATGAGTAAACTTACTAGGGGAATTCCTATGGCATTGCTTTTTGGGCTTCCCATTATTTTATTTGTGGTGGTGATAAGGATTTTTCTTCCCGACTGGTATATGAAAATTTCAGCCACCTCTCCGGGTATGTTTTTGACTGCCGTAATTGCAATGATAGGGGTAGTGCTTTTTTATGCCTATTTCAGAATGCAATACAAATGGGAAATGAACGAACAGCTATATCAAGAAATCAAATTAAAGCAAAATAAATCTATCAATAAAACCAACATTCATTAATTAAAAAACCATGCAAAAATTATTTTCACTCATGCTAGCGTTAACTTTATTGTTATCCGCTTGTAACAAATCATCTACCCCTGAAAAATGTACTTATACTGCACCTACCGCAGTGGCAAGTGCCGCAGAAATAGCCAATTTAAAAGCCTGGCTGGATGCTAACTCATTAACTTACACCCAGCATTCAAGTGGTATATTTTATAAAATTGTGGCTCCTGGTTCTGGAACCACTCCGGTAGTTTGTTCCAATGTAACGGTAAAGTATATTGGAAGATTAACCACTTCTTCCACTCCTTTTGATCAAAACACTACAGGGGTTGCCTTCGCGCTTGGACAGTTAATTACTGGCTGGCAGATTGGTATCCCATTGGTTCAAAAAGGCGGATCAATTATTTTGTACATTCCTCCTTCCTTGGGTTATGGTGCTTCAGGAGCGGGGTCGACTATACCACCTAATTCAAATCTGGTATTTTCGATCGATCTGATGGATGTTCAATAAATAAACTTTTCCATGAGCTACGAGGCCATTTCAGTATTTGACATGTTTAAAATTGGGGTTGGCCCCAGTAGTAGTCACACCCTTGGCCCATGGAAAGCGGCATTGCTTTTTTTAAAGTCGCTGGAACAAAATAAAATTTTAGAACGAGTACAAAATGTTCAAGTGCTACTCTATGGCTCACTTGCCAAAACTGGCAGAGGTCATGGTACAAATGTGGCGATTCAGTTAGGACTCAGTGGCGAAGACCCAGTGGTTTTTGATGTTACCCAGATTAACGCCAAGCTACAGGAGATTAAAATCAATAATAAAATTGTACTCAATGGTATTCATGCAGTTCATTTTATAGCTTCGGAGGATATATTATTTTTATTTGCTGAGTCACTTCCCTTGCATCCAAATGCCCTGACTTTTTTGGTGACATTGCAAACTGGCGAAAAATTTGCTGAAACCTATTATTCCATCGGTGGTGGGTTTGTTATAAAAGAGGGTCCTTCTGAAGCAAAGACCGAAACTGCTACCCCGGCTTTCCCCATCAATACTGCACAGGAACTTTTACATTGGTGCATGAAAACAGGAATGGGGATTAGTGAAGTGGTTATGGAGAACGAGCAATCTTGGCGTTCAGAGGAGCAGATAAAAAGCGACCTATTGAATATCTGGCTTGTGATGAAGCACTGCATTTTTAAAGGCTGCCATACAGAAGGTGTTTTGCCAGGTGGCCTTAATGTAAGGCGAAGAGGGTATGAGCTCAATAAGCGCTTAATCCAGGACAAAGCTTACTATGATTACGATAGCTGGACCTCCGCCATAAAGCAAGGCGGAAATGCTTTTAAATACACCTTAGATTGGGTAAGTTGTTTTGCCCTAGCAGTCAATGAAGAAAATGCATCTTTTGGTAGGGTAGTAACTGCACCCACCAATGGTGCAGCCGGAGTAATACCTGCTGTGCTTCAATATTATATTTGTTTTTGTGAGGAGGTTACTAACGAAAAGATCATCCAGTTTTTATTAACTGCAGGAGAAGTGGGGAGCATCTTTAAAAAAGGAGCGACCATTTCTGCTGCAATGGGTGGATGCCAGGCTGAAATAGGTGTAAGCAGTGCAATGGCGGCAGCGGCACTGACTGAATGTATGGGAGGCACCCAGCGGCAAACCTTAATGGCAGCAGAAATAGCCATGGAGCATCATCTTGGCTTAACCTGTGATCCAATAGGGGGACTCGTTCAAATACCTTGTATCGAAAGAAATACCATGGGCGCTATTAAGGCCATCACGGCCAGTCAGCTAGCACTACAAAGTTCACCAGATTTCGCTAAAGTGAGTCTGGATGGAGTGATCAAAACTATGTGGAATACTGCATTGGATATGAGTAGTAAATACAAGGAAACCTCTGATGGAGGTCTGGCCGTGAATATCCCAATCAGTTTAAGTGAGTGCTGATTTTTTTTACCCCAATTTCAAGATATTTATTCTCTAAAAAAGTGATGGATTGTTTATTTGATCCAGTTAAATTGGTATTCCAATGGGGCCTTCTGGCTTCTTCCTGCTATTTTTCTAAATCTTTCCGGTAGGGCCATTAAGTAATCCCTGGCTTTTTCAGCTTTGTCATTCATGCCCGTTATGTTGGAGATATTCCATTCATTCACTAGGGATTCTAATATATCGGTATAGTCCCATGTTGTATAAACACCTAAACGCTGTGCTGCGTCACTGAAATGATCAAATGCTTGTCCAATTTTTTCTCCAGATTGGCGAAGGAAATGTGCAGGCATGACTATCTTTTTTCGCATCATATCTTCAAATGCCAGCATCATCTCGCTGGGGTCAATCTCAAATATTTTTCCTACAAAACTTTTATATGCTTTTGCATGTCGGGCCTCATCGGCTGCTATTACACCACATATTTTGGAAAGTTGCACACAACCATGTGTTTTGGCGATGGTGGCAGTTCTGCGATGTGATACATTGGTAGCCATTTCCTGAAAGGAGGTATACACAAAATTTCTATAAGGATCTCTTCCAGTTCCAATATCAAAACCATCCGCAATAAGATATTGCGTGCTGATTTCCATTTGTTTCATATCGATCCTCCCTGATAGGTATACATATTTGTTCAATAAATCGCCATGCCTATTTTCCTCTGCCGTCCACATCCTTACCCATTTGCTCCAACCCCGGGGTTCCATTTTGTCAATCCCCTCCACATCAGTAAGCCAGCTCTGATAGGTGGGTAGTGCTTCCTCGGTAATAATATCGCCTACCAATACAGCCAGGTAGTCGTAGGGCAATTCTTTGCAGGATTCTTGTAATTCTTTAATGCTCGATCCAAAATTTTCGGAACTGCTATCAGGTAAAAAATCGGTTGGTTGCCAATTCGTATCAATATCTTTTAAAAATTCACTAACAATCGTTTCCATCTTTTGGCCTAGAAAATTCATGACCTCGATTCTTGTATTTTTCTGATTCGACATATTTATAAGGTTGTAAGTAAAACTGTTCACGAATGCTACCCATCAAAAATGGTAGCAAATATACAATCTTTACCAATTTATACAGAAGCTAATAACATTCAAAAGGTAAAAAAGTTGAATGTAAAAATATTTATATACCGTATTTCCTTTTGATATCTCTATCTGTTTCTCTTTCTTTGATACTTTCTCTTTTGTCGTATATCTTTTTGCCTTTGCCCAATCCAATTTCCATTTTAAAAAAACCTTTTTCAGTAAGGAAAATTTTAAGGGGTATAATGGAATATCCTTTCTCTTTTGTTTTGGCTTCCAGTTTGCGGAGTTCTCTTTTGTTTAGCAAAAGCTTTCTTTCTTGCATTGGCTCATGGTTATTATAAGTACCAAAGCTATATTCAGAAATGTGCAGGCTTTTTACATACAATTCTCCTTTGTCGAAATAACAATAGCTATCATTGAAACTGGCTTTACCTGCACGTAAACTCTTGATTTCAGTACCTGCAAGCACCATTCCTGCGATGAAAGTTGCTTCAAAAAAATATTCGTGATATGCCTTGCGGTTACTGAGTTCCAAACTTTCGATTTTGATACAAAAATACAATTAATACCACTAGGGTGTTTCTGTTTTTGTTGTTTACAATGATTTCTAGGGCGGTATTCATATCGGGGTCGTAATAAAGTAGAGTAGCTCAAAACAAACCGGCAGTTTCCCTTTTTGTGGAAACTGCCGGTTTGAAAACTGATGTATGCTATTACTGCTTGAATAATACGAGTACCGAAGCCATTTTTTGCTTTAACTCTTTTCGATGAACTATAAAATCAAGGAACCCATGTTCCAGTAAAAATTCACTTCGTTGGAATCCTTCAGGAAGATCTCTTTTAATGGTTTCTTTGATTACCCTCGGACCTGCAAATCCAATAAGGGCACCGGGTTCACCACAGATAATATCGCCCAACATGGCAAAAGAGGCGGTCGTTCCACCAAAGGTTGGATCTGTACATAATGAAATGTAAGGAATCTTGTTATCAGTAAGCTGTGATAATTTACCGGAAGTTTTGGCCAATTGCATGAGTGAAAATGCACTTTCCATCATCCGGGCACCACCGCTTTTATTGATAATCATAAATGGAATACGGTGTTTGATACAGTAGTCACAAGCCCTTGAGATTTTTTCACCCATCACACTTCCTAAACTTCCGCCAATAAATTCAAAATCCATGCAGGCAACCACGAGATCATTTTCATCCACCTTTCCGTGAGCAACGGTGATAGAATCGTGGATATCTGTCTTTGCATACGTCTCTTCCAATCTTTTGTCGTAAGGTTTCAAGTCTACAAAACCTAGGTAATCTTTTGACACGATGTTGGCAAACAATTCAGTAAATCGATTGTCGTCAAATAAAATTTCAAAATATTCACTACTTCCAATTCGATGATGGTATTGGCATTTTGGACAAACAAAATAATTCTCCCTTATTTCATTGATGGTACAAGTGTATTTACACGTTGGACATTTTGTCCAAAGTCCTTCGGGAGCATCCGCTTTGTCTTTAGTAGGCGTAAGAATTCCTTTTTTTATGCGCCTAAACCAGCGGCGTTTTGTTTCCTCTGTTTCTCCGTCTTCCCCTGCCAGATTTGCGTCAAAATCTTCTTCTTTGATCATATAATTGGCCGAAC
>JBIIVV010000164.1:0-7083 GCA_044339235.1 Ferruginibacter sp. | reverse complement strand
TAATTCATGTAAAGATTCGGGCTATCAAAAAATCATCATTACCCCATCTCCATTGGTAAATGCAGGTAATGATTTGATAGTGTTAAAAAATGAAACAGTGCAAATGAATGCCACCGCCTCAGGCAATACTTTACAATACAAATGGAATCCTTCCGCTTTCTTAAATAGCGATGTATTATTGAATCCCATTTGTACCCCAACAGCCGATATTATTTATGAACTAACTGCTACTGACATTGAAGGCTGCAGCAACAAGTCAAGGGTTGCCGTCCGAATTTTATTAGACCCAATGATCCCCTCGGCCTTTACGCCCAATGGAGATGGACTCAATGATTACTGGCGTATTAAAGACCTCCATTATTTCACCAACTGCGAAGTGACTATTTTCGATCGGTATGGTCAACTCATTTACTTTTCAAAAGGCTATAAAACCCCCTGGGACGGCAGCAAAAACGGGCAACCAATGGCAGCTGGAACTTACTGCTATATGATTGACACAAAAAAGTTGAAAAAGATATTTAAGGGGTTTGTAGTGGTGATAAGATAGTACGCATTAGTCCCTATTTTCTCTGAAAAACAAAAATTGGGCAGAGGCAAAACTTCGTTTTTGACTACTTTATGCTGAGGCATTACTAATGATCTCCCGCACGTTTAGTGGTAATGAGGACAACTCCGTTAGCGCCTCGAGCGCCATAAAAAGATAAAGAAGTGGCATCTTTTAAAACCTCAATTGATTTTACATCATTGGGGTTTAATGTAGCCAAAGGATTTGCTACCCCCATAATTCCATCCAGCACATATAAGGGATCGTTGCCAGAATTGATGGAGTTGGTACCCCGAATCCGAATGATTGGATTTTGTCCCGGAACGCCACCGCCTTGAGATAATACTTGTACACCAGCAATTTTATTTTGAATTGCTTGACCAATGTTCACAACCGTTTTTCCACCATCAGCGCCTGAAGCGCCTTCCTTATAATATTGGTAATTCAATTTGCTTTTCTCTACTTCTCGGCTGTAAAGTCCCTTCTCAGTATCATTTAACTTAGTTCCTTGAAAACTTTTTCCGGTTTTACAAGAACTGATAGCAGTAGCAAAAAACATTGCTATCAACACTATGATTAAAAAATAAGGTCTCATGATTTACATAAATTGAATAACAGAAGCTGCATATAAAATCATTTGAATACTAAGGTACTCAAAAAACAGATATCACTTAGTGCCTATTTTCATTTTTAAAGGTTCGTTAACAGACCAACAAAAAGCCGAAACCCTTTTAAATATTGAGTTTCGGATAAGTTAACAATTAGCTTTTTGATTTAAAATGTATTGGCTAGGGGTACAATGGTGGATTTTTTTGAATGCAGCATGAAAACTGCTTTTTGAGGAGAACCCTGCTTTTTGAATTAATGAATCAATTGTATAATTGTTCAAATAGGCGTCATTGAGCATTTTGGAAAAGTAATTAATTCTGTATTGATTGATATAATCATTGAACCTAACCTCAAAATGATTATTAATTATATACGATAAATCTTTAATGGGAATTTGAAGTGTTGCCGAAATTTGGGTCAATGTAATTTTAGGGTTCAAAAACACTTCTTGATCCGTCATATAGGCTTCAATTTGAGCAATTTCATTTTCAAAATTTTCCACTATAAATGGCCTGCTTTCCTGCTGATTTAAAATACTCGACGCTTGCAGCCGATATTTAATAAATGGCAAACCATCCAGTATAGCAGGGTTTAATAAAATGTAGGTGCTTAGGGTAAAAAAGCTTACCGACAGCAATAGGCTTTGAACCAAATTAATAAATTCGAAATAACTATCGAGTGGTAATACATAAAAGAAGAAGGCCATAAAGAAAAATCCAAAAAGGATAGTCGTAAAAATCCCGCTAAATATTTTTAACCACTTCGCCACCTTCTTTATTTGTGATTCAATTGGGATGTTTTTATTTTCCTTTTTAAAATCAACTATTAATTTCCATTGTACAATCAAGTATAGTATGCTTTGGATAATTTTAAGCCCAAAGATTACATATTCAGGAAGATAGCCAGCCTGGTACCTAAACGCATAACTTATATCATCACTTGTCAATTGAACAATTAATATCTTTTCCGCAATGGGCATCAAGAAGAAAGGCAGGTAGTTTATAATTGCAAAAACAAATGGAAGAAAATGCAAAAAATCAATTGCTGATAACCCTTTTTTATTAAATAGAACTGATTTTACATACAAATAAGCCAGTGGGGCTATTAAGAAATTAAATGGCGCTGCTGTTTTATAAAGCAAGGGTAATTCATTGATCAGACTAGTATAAATTAATAAATAGATAATCACAAAGTATATCTCCAAAAATAATATGGCAGAAAAAATATAATTAGAATACGACTTTATTGCATTTTCCTTAAATAGCAACAAGTAAATGGTCAATAAGGCGCAAAATATGCTTCCAATATATAATACTTCAAACATGCAGAATAGTTAGTAATTTGGTTGTTTAGGTGGTCAAAACAAGTTGGCCTATTTATTAGATAGTACTTCTTGATTTAAAGGTATGTTTTTATTTTAAACTTAGTTTCAAAAGAGGATTTACACTATTCCACCCCTTCGCAGCTATCCCCACCTGAAATCAGCGAACCTATAACGATTGGCAGTATAAAGATTATTTTTTCATTTTGATTTGTCTACTTAGTGATTAATAATTGTTGCGTTTGGTTGTAATCCTTTCCAATAATCTTGATGATATAATTACCAGCAATGATTTCACTCAGTGAAATATGGGTGCTTTGGCTATTGGTATTGGTTTGTTTCAACACCTGCCCATTTAAACTCAATAACTGAATGGTTAAAGTTTTAGTTGGTTTTTGTTGAAAGTAAAGCATCACATTGGCCGAGGCAGGATTAGGTAATATTTTAGCAATATGATCAGTGGATGTTTCAATAGAAGGGTTAACAGCTGTTACCACCAACATAAAACTATCGCTTGCATTTTTACAAGCATTTGCATCCGTTATTTGAATTTTATAGCTGCCAATTGCAATAGGCTTATAGGTGGCGCTAGTGGCACCTGAAATGGAACTGTTGCTTAATAGCCATTGGTAGCTTACTCCTATTGAGGTGGTGGTTGCAGTAAACTGTGTTCCATTCCAAGCAATGGATGGGGTTACTGGAATTGATTTTACAGTTAAACTTATTTTTGATCTTGCACTTTCGCAACCTAAAGAAGCTGAGTATTGACTTACATAATAACTGGTTGTACCTATAGAATTTGTAGATGGTTTGGGAGCACTAGAAGAACCTATTCCACCAGTTGCACTTATTCCATACCAAAGCAAGGAATTACCTGCCGTTGGTTTTGCTTTTAATGAATCAATTTTTGCGTTTTGGCATACAGAGGTATCACTTACTATGGGTGCACTTAATGATAATGAAGATGATATTTGATAATCATACAAAATCGATCCTACTGAATTACTTATTTTACAACTTACATGATCATTTTTTTGTGAACTAGTTATAAGGATTATATCATTTTTTTCATCCTCTATTTTTATATTATTTAAATACCACTCATATTGATTATTGTATCCGCCGTTTGCTAATGGGTAGGCTTTAAATCTATTGGGACCACAAGTTGAATCTATTTGCTCTATAGTTCCAGATACTTGAATAGTTTGTAGATTAGGATTATCTGCATTGAGTGTTCCAAGCCCCTTGGTAGAACTATAAAATGTTCCTGCTCCTTTTGAAGAAATTTTTATTATTTCATCATTATAATTATTAATCTCTGTTGTAGTTAGCGCTCTTGGTGATAAAACTAAAAATAAAGCCTTAAAATCTTTTTGTGCATCTTTATAGGTGGGTATTCTAGTGCCGTAATTAGCAATAATTTTTGAAGGTGTATATGAAATTCTTCCTTGTGCAGTAAATTTATAAATAGAATCAACCGCGACAAGGTCTTGTATTTTATTAAAAAGATCAAAATTCTTCACACTATCTATTGGCATAAACCCCATTAAATACATTTCAAAATCATTATAATATTGTGCAGAATTGCCAAAGGAAGAAAATGATTTAACACTATATTTATTGGCAATGCCATCTACTTTTTCTGTAAGGCTATTTTGTTGAAAGCCCCCTAAAACGCCAGGAGTGCTTCCTCCTGTAAAACCCCAATGCGCTCTCATACTTAGTTGAGTAGATGGGCCATAATAACCCACCGAGTCTAAAATAAAATTGGCAAATTGATGCCCAATTTCATGAATAAGAGGTGAAGCGTAGAAGCTTCCCGTTACTAATTGAATGGCCGATTTCAATCTTCCTTTAAATGATCCATAAACAGCTGCATTATCTTCAATAATGCTCCCTATTCCTTTTACACTATTTGACACGTGTAAATTGGCTCCGGAATAATCAATTCTTGTATTTTGTGGTAATGGTTCGCTTAATAAATCAACAACAAAATCATACTCATCTTTAAACATTGAATACACATCTTTTATAAGTTTTATTCTTGCAGCATCTTTATTTGCCCAAAAATCATTCTCTACCCAGTCTTTATAATCTTTGGTGCTCATTTGAACTGATACAAATTTATCATATACAGTAATTATATTTGGAGCAATTGGAGTTGCTGCTGGTGCAATAATTTTTTTAGGATCTGAGATTTTTCTTATACTATTATTATTAATATCAGTAAATAAAACATTCCCAGAAGTATCTATTAAAATACCAGTAGCATAAAGACCTAAATTTGAATTGAAGATTGTTAAATTAACATTCGTGTTAATGGGTTCAAAAGTATTTCCATTATATCCTGCAAAACCATTACCAATCACTGTACTTATAATACCAGTATTTAAATCAATTCTTCTAATCCTATTATTATCATTATCAGAGAAATATAATAAACTGTTTTTTGAATCTACAGCAATACCTCCATTTGAATTTAGCATGGTGGCTTCTGTAGCTTGCCCGCCATCACCACTAAAACCATACTGCCTAGCCATGCCGCCCACCGTGCTTATAGCATTATTATAGGACGAGATTTTCCGTATTACCTGATTATTGAAATCGTTTATATATAAATTATTTTTCGTATCAAAAGAAAGACCTTTGGGTTGATTCAAAATAGCCTTTATTGCTACATCCCCATCTCCACGATACCCGCCTTTGCCTCTTCCTAAATAAACACCGGCAATAGTGGTTATTATATTTGTTTTTGCATCAATCTTTTTTATTAAAGAAGACTGTTCGTCAGAAACATAAATATCATTATTATTATCAATAGCAATACCGCCAATTCTTAAAAAATTAGCCAACTTTGCATCACCGCCATCTCCTATATTAGGCTCAGCAAGCGGATTACTGCCTGCAATAATATTTAGAATGCCAGTTTTTAAATTCAATTTAAAAACTAAATTCAGCGTAAGCCCATCCGTTTGTGTAAAATACATATTGTCTAAGCTATCCACCGCAATTCCATTTACGGTATTTAGTGAAACTTCTATTGCATTTTTACCATTATAATTCGATATAAGTTGAGTGGACGTTACATATTTATATGTATTCCCATTACCTGCAATGGTAGTAATAATGCCATTGCTGCCATTGTATTTTCTAATTCTATGATTACCATTGTCTGCAAAATAAATATTGTTACTTTTATCATAGGCTAAAGCTGAAGGGCTATTAATATTGGCACTTGTAGCAACCCCTCCATCCCCACTAAAAGATGGTGCGCCATTGGTTTTCGTAATTACATTTGTTAATGCATTTATTTTTCTTATTGAAAAATCTCCTTTGTCAATAACATATATATTTCTACTACTATCAGAAACTAAATAAGATGGGTCGGTAAATACTGCCAAAGTCGCCTTTGCCCCATCACCGGAAGCTATTTCAGATCTATTATTAGGGTCTCTAGATACTCCAGCGATAATATTAAATTTTCCATCTAAAAGATTTATTTTAGCAATTGTCTTGTCAGCTTGAATAACAAAAAGATTATTATGATTATCAACATGGAGGTCATAAATAGTGCCAGCGCCGACTAAACAGTTATTTATAGATTCCCCGTCTTTACAAGAATTCATCATATTAGTGCCCATACCAGACAATGTTACTATTTTTCCAGAAACAGCATCTACTTTCCATAAAGTTGGGCGTGAACCAACATAATCAGAAAAATATATATTGCCATTAAAATCAGCTGTATAATTAAAGCTTCCGCCCAGAGAAACCATAGATCCAAGCGAACCATCTGGACTTATCGTATTTGAATTGCCTCCTAATACGGTTGAAATAATTCCAGTATTAATATCAATTTTCCGGACTCTATTATCTATAAAACGTTGTGAAAAATAGATATTACCTAAAGAATCAGTGACTATTTTCTGAGAGCCTGCAACTTGTGCATGAATTGCCAATCCTCCGTCACCATTGGACTGACCAAACTGAATTCCATTTCCAGTAACCGCATACATTAAATTCGTATTTAAGTCAACCTTTTTAATCGATCGATTATTATCTGATATATATAAAAAGTTTCTTTTTCTATCTAAATCAATAAATATGTCTCCATATAAAGGGAAGCAAGTTGCACAAACACTGTCTTTAAATATCTCATCAACAAATTTTACACCTGTGCCAGCAACTCTAGTTACGAGACCAGATGTAGCATCTTTTTTCATAACTGAAAAATCCTCTGCATAATAAATATTGCCATTTAAATCCACTGTCACAGATTGTAACTTTCCAAGTCTAATCAAAAGTGCATCTATTCCAGTTTTAGCAGTTTGGATTCCTATAACTGTTTCAACTTTTTGTGCAAATAAGGTATTAGAATTTATTAAAAGTATAAATAAAAATATTTTATGGTTTTTTAGATACTAGTATAACATAATTGTTTAGTTAGTTTGAAAATGTAATTAACTATTTGCTTTAATTTAATTAAAAAAAAATGCCATGTGAAGAAGTTGGTCAATCCGGCATGAAATGTATCTTCTCAAATTTTCAGGTTCAACAATTCCACCCCATACCATGGTTGCAGAAATTAGGGGCATCAAACAACCTTTTT
>JBIIVV010000165.1:0-7083 GCA_044339235.1 Ferruginibacter sp. | reverse complement strand
AATGATTTCATTAAAACCTGTAACAGCAATGATGCCGGAAAACAAATTGGTGAAGACAATGATCCTACATTCAGTTATACATGGTCCGCCGAAGGCGGATTGACTGATGCGGCTATCAGCAATCCAATTGCCAATCCAGTTTCAACTACCACCTACACCCTCACCAAGACCAATATTCAAACAGGTTGCAGTAACACCGACGAAGTTGTCGTAACAGTGGATAATAATGTAGTAACAGCCAACGCAGGAAATGATTTCACAAAGACCTGCACCACCAATGCTTCCGGAAAACAAATTGGAGAAGACAATGATCCTGCATTCAGTTATGCATGGTCTACAACGGATGGCTTGACTGATGCGACTATCAGCAATCCAATAGCCAATCCAGTTTCAACTACTACCTACACCCTCACCAAGACCAATATTCAAACAGGTTGCAGTAATACAGACGAAGTTGTTGTAACTGCGGATAATAATGCAGTAAACGCTAATGCAGGAAATGATTTCACCAAGACCTGCACCACCAATGCTTCCGGAAAACAAATTGGAGAAGACAATGATCCTGCATTCAGTTATGCTTGGTCTACAACGGATGGCTTGACTGATGCGGCTATCAGCAATCCAATTGCCAATCCAGTTTCAACTACTACCTACACAGTCACCAAGACCAATATTCAAACAGGTTGCAGTAACACCGACGAAGTTGTCGTAACAGTGGATAATAATGCAGTAACAGCCAACGCAGGAAATGATTTCACCAAAACCTGTACCAACAATGATGCTGGAAAACAAATTGGTGAAGACAATGATCCTGCATTCAGCTATGCTTGGTCCGCCGAAGGCGGATTGACTGATGCTGCTATTAGCAATCCAATTGCCAATCCAGTTTCAACTACCACTTACACAGTCACCAAGACGAATATTCAAACAGGCTGCAGTAACACCGACGAAGTTGTCGTAATAGTCGATAATAATGCAGTAACAGCCAATGCAGGAAATGATTTCACCAAAACTTGTACGACCAATGTTGCTGGAAAAAAAATTGGTGAAGCAACTAATCCTGCATTCAGTTATTCATGGAAAACAACGGATGGCTTAAGTGATACCGCTATCAGCAATCCAATTGCCAATCCAGTTTCAACTACCACCTACACAGTCACCAAGACCAATATTCAAACAGGTTGCAGTAACACCGACGAAGTTATCGTAACAGTCGATAATAATTCAGTAACAGCAAATGCAGGAAAAGATTTCACTAAAACCTGCACAAGCAATCTGTCTGGAAAACAAATTGGAGAGGACAATGATCCTGCTTTCAGTTATGCATGGTCAGCCGCTAGCGGATTGAGTGATGCAGCAATCAGCAATCCAATAGCGAATCCAGTTTCAACTACCACCTACACAGTCACCAAAACAAATAAGTCAAATGGCTGTAGCAATATAGATCAGGCAATCATTACTGTGGACAATATAGCTCCTATATTAGCTATAACCAATCCCGCTTCTCCTTGTTATCCAGGAACTGTAAATTTAACATCTGATTCAGTATCAATAGGAAGTACACTTCCCGCTATTACAATACTCTCCTATTGGACAAATCAGGAAACTAATAATGCAGTAATAGACCCTACTGCCGTCATTGCTGGAAATTATTGGATTAAGGCAACCACAGAAAAAAATGGTTGTATCGATACAAAAGCTGTAACAGTAGCACTTAATATTTGCACTAAGCCAGTTAATCCAACCCCAGTAGAATGTACCAATCTAATTATGACTGTATTTCCAAATCCATACAGCGATGAAGTGAAATTCAGAATCATTTCACCTCAATCAGGAGAAGGCTTACTGGAAATATTTGATTTTATTGGCAGAAAACTAGATCAAGTAAATCTGAATGATATTCAGAAATGCATAACCAAAACTTTCAACTACAATACATTTCCATTTCACCATATGCCAGTAGTATATAAGTTTACAATCGGCAACTATACAATGGTGGGAAGATTGATTCCTGGTAAATAAAGGATCGAAATAAGTAAATTTTAAAATCAAAGCCTTTCCTATATTTGGAAAGGCTTTGATTTTTATAGGGAGAGAAAATATAAACTTTTTTAAACATAATTTGATAAGCAAATATTTAATTTACGATATAACCACCTTGATAACCGTTACCTCTTTATCTGGAGAGGTGATTTCCAATTGATAGATACCTGGAACCATTTTGCCGCCTGAATTTATTTTTTCCAACGAGCTCCCTAAAGCATGATAGATATGCTTATTAATAATTGTTTGGCCAGCACTATTGATCAACCTTACTTTAAAAACCCCCGCTGGCAAATTTTTAAAAAATAATAAGATTGCTCCGTCCCTTACAGGATTGGATTGCAAGGAGATTCCTGAATTAGATTCATCATTTTTTACCAGAACAATAGAGCTGTATTTGAAATTCCCAAAAGCGGTAACACTTCGAATACGGTAAAAATTATTTCCTGTAAAAGGATGAATATCACGCCAACTGTAGGTGGCATTCACTTGATTTAGCCAGTTTGCAATACAGGTATATACCTTAGTAAAATGAATGCCATCACTACTTTTTTCAACTTCGTATTTACTAATATCAACCTTGTTTTCTCCAGTCCATTCTACCAAAATATGGTTATTAATTCTGAATGCTTTCACAATACTATCTCCCCCATTTAAAAGAAAATTTTCTTTCCTATTAAAAACGATTCGAAAACGATTCAAAGCAAGGCTAAGAGAATCACTATTGACACTAAAAGGGTAAGTAGAAGCTACAGTTAAACTGACTGGGTATTTTTTTGCCAAATATTCATCTTCCAAAAAAGCATTAAAAGAAGAATCCATATTAATAGGAGAAAATGAAAACTGGTAATTGCGTGGAGTAGTTCGACTGAGTTGAAAAAAAATTGTATCTTTTACTCTGATAACAGAACGCCTTTCAACAGCCAATGCTTTTCCATTTCTATTTACATTAAAACTCTCATTAATATTGATCAGTTTCAAAGCATCTTCCTTATCCACACTATCACTGAAAAGATTATTAAATTCCAGCAGCGTACCATCAGCCAATCTAAAACTAGTATCTTCTATTTGCATCTGTAATTGAATAGCGAGCGTACTTACTTGATCAGCAATGCCAATTGGCCTGAATATAGCACCATTATCAAAATTGGCCTTGCTTCCTTCTTCAAATTGCAATATTGCAGGTGAATTGGAAATTCTTTCCACCATAAAGGCCTGTCCACTTTGAATATAATTTCGTTGAGAAGAAGCTCCATAGGGAGCTTTCGGAAAATAATTACCCGGAGAAGAAAAATCATCCATCACTACGAAACCGCCTACCCTATTAAGATTAGGATCCCAAACATAAAAACGCCTTGCATATACATTATTGGATTTATTGATCAAATTAAAATCAATCGGTGATGCGTAGGGATTACCCACTAATTCAATATCATTATTAACGGAAATATGTTGAGCACCATGCTGCAACCTACCTCGGCTGCTCAAAGTGGTAGCATTACTATTGGCAGTATTAGTTAATGCAGGATTGCGATCTCCTCTTACAAACAAAAAATACGCAGTATTATCTGCCAAATTATCGTCGGCTGAACCCACTTGTATAGACAATGGAGACTTGGTATTGGAAATATTAGTATAGGCCTTATTAATAAACCTTTTTAATGAATAATTATTGGTAGGCGTATAATCCAATCCGTTAGTTGCCGACACCGGCCCAGTTATCAAAGTGCCGCTACCTGCATTTCCAGAAATAGCCGTTGGGTCATAAGTTGCACCGGCCAATTGCCAGTTTTCAAAAATCGTACCTGTTTGTTTAACCGGAGCTGTTACCATACGCCAAGCCCTTTTGGTAAGCGGATTGGCATTTGGGAAATAACGTTCTACAACAAAACTTCCGGTACCATTATAAATGACAGACGCTGTTGAAGGAATAGAAGCCACGCGCGAAGTATTGATTGCAGTGGATAATAAACGAATATCTGCATTTTCCATACTTAATTTACTGGATGATAATAAAGTAAGCTCATGGGCCAACGATATATTACTGTTTATCTGCAGACCAGCTTCACTTGAATTATTATTGGTAAGGTCATAATAAATAAAATTTGGTTCAACTGTTGATTCAATCATTTGTGCAGCGGAAGCATTACTAAAAATTACTGAACCGTTGTTATGCTGAAAAACACTTGCGGTGTTTTTTAAAAAATTACCCTGAATTGTTAATTTACCATTTGGAGCTGTTTTATTTCCAGTACCTGATAAATAAAGATTGCCGTAAACAAGTCCATTGGCATTGGTTATTGGTTGGTCACCCGCTTTGGTGTAATGGACATTACTACCTGGCATTCCAGCAGCTAATGAAACCGAGGGTATATTGGAATGGATCGATGAATTATCTGTTAGGGTGGCAGTAAAACCGTTGAACCCTTTGCTATTGCCACAAAGAAAAGTCCCGTTATTTTCTACTGTCACTGTTTGCCCACTGGTATTATCTAAAGCCTTTATAGAATTATCATTGATTGTAAAAACGCCCCCTGAAATTACCTTGAATGTGCCGTTGCTGTTCAAAAAAATATTTCCATTAGAATTGCCTACATATAAACCTGATACTTCAATATTTTGATAGGCCCTGCTTCGAATCGTTTGCCCGCTAATGCTATTGCAGGCAAATTCTATCACGCCACCAGTGAGCTGATAATCACCGGACATATGTGGCTGTGGATTATTGGCACCATTCAATTTAAATCTTCCACCATCCATGGTAAGATTGGTGCCAGCATCACCAAAACTATTATTCTGCGCATCTACAACTGCAGTTCCAGTGATGTACACAGTGCCGGCAGGATTGAAACCACTCGCCAATGTTTTGATACCGCTTCCAGAAAAACTAATATTTCGGTAATCGTTTCTAGCAGTAACCACCTGCAAATTTCCGGTCGCCAAACCATATTCAATAATACAGCCCGGATTCAACATTGGAACAATACCAGGAATAGCACCATTACTTCCCGTAAAATTATCCTTGTCGCGATTGATAAATTTCCCATCGATAACAATTGAAGGGGCCCCTCCAGTACTGGTGATTTGACTTTCGCCACCATTATCGAAAACGGCTCCCTTTTCAACCAATAAATTACCAGCCAACACCAGATTATTGGAACCGTTCAAAGCTAGGGTTCTTGTACCTCCAATCGTTACATTATTAAGACCAATATTAAGATTATTGGTCGGTAGAATAACGGTTCCACCAGTATTGCCCTTTACAATTAGATTTGAGCTGGAACCATTAATTGTATTCCCTGACAGATACCCGGCGCTGCTTTCAAGCGATGCACCATCTAGCTCAAGTAACGCACCAGCTCCGATTGTAAATTTACCAGCACTAAGAACCAGTTTACCCCGAATGGTTCTTGTGAATGGCAGAGTGAGTCCAGCAATGTTATCGCAGGTAACAGTGTAAGGCCCATTGGTATTAGGGAATTCAATTGCGCTGGCAATTTTTGAATTAGTACCCGAATATTTTAATATTCCCAAAGGACCGTACACAATTTTCCCCGTACCGATCATAGAAATGGAAGCTGCCTGAAAATAGTCGAATGTTCCATTAATAGTAAGTGATACCCCATCATCAATTTGCAAATTTCCGTTTACTAAACTCAAATCATTGAGGGTTTGGTTGGAGCTTACCATCAGCTTACCGCCATTTATCATCACATTATTAGAAACGGGCAGTGTATTACCTCCCAGGTGATTTAACTGAAGGATTCCTCCTGCGGCATCAATAAAAGTGTTGCCTGTGAAGGTATTGGCATTAGTAAGTATCAATAGCCCAGCACCTGATTTGGCAAAACTACCCGAAACTGTTTTGTCGGCAATCACCCCTGTAATGGTAAGTGTATCAGTTGAAGCAACTACGATCCCAGTACCCACTGAATTGCCCAATTGAATAGCATGCAAAAGGGAGAAGCTGGATTTAGAAAGCAGCTTGCCTCCATCCAATAGGAGGATGTTGGCGGCATTACCTAAACTGCCATCTGATGCAAACCTTACTTTTCCACCCAAAACATTAATGGGTCCACTAAATGTATTATTGGCATGTGTGATTTCAAAAATACCATTGCCATTTGCATTAGCAGTTAAACTTAATCCTGGGGCACCGATATTGGAAATAGGGCCGCCGAAAATGATTGTACCCGAATTACCTATTGTAAGGGTACGATTGACTGCACCCAAAAAAACACTGTCATTAAATTTTAGTCCGGCAGTCCCATTTGCTAAACTGGCAATATCACCCCACTGGATATTACCTCCGATTATAATACCTCCCGTATATTTTCCCGAAAGATCAAGGGATAAAGAAGAAGCGATTATTCCTCCATTGAGTGAGAGTCTATTGCCACCCATGGCATTCACTCCTCCAGCGATAAATGTGCCTTCGCTCAAGGTAAAACCGCCTGAATAATTGGAACCTCCACTCATTGCCAACACTCCGCTGCCCAATTTATTGAACCCAGTACCTACAGCCCCAGAAGTTGTCTGTGACATATTGAAGGTTATGCCAGATGCCACGTTAATAGGTAATACTGATCCGCCTGTTCCCAATGTACCCGTGTTAATCCAATTGAGGTTGGCCGAAACATTAATACCACTAACATCCAGCGTAGCGCCCGTTATATTGGCAGCATTGGCAAAATGGAGAATTGCTCCGCCGGTAGAATTAAGTAATGAGGTATAGGGTCCTGATGGATTGGCGCTCCAAACAGCCCCGTTCAAAGCCCCGGAAATTCCGAAATAATTATTGGTTTGGGGCAATGCTTTTACTTGAACAAAAACACTCAATCCAATAATGAGTAGGAAATTTTTTGTTATTATGGCCAGGGAAATTCCAGATGTGCAACTCCGATTATCGGAATAGTTAGAAGGGGGATTTTTAATCATCTTGCTACGTTTAATAATTAATAAACCTGCCAGATAAAAAATATTCTATCAATAACAGGGTATCAAAGCGGCTTCGCAGCAAGCGGCAATCAATAGAAAGAG
>JBIIVV010000163.1:0-7084 GCA_044339235.1 Ferruginibacter sp. | reverse complement strand
CAGGATATAAAAGCATTGATAGACAAATACGGCACTCCGCTAAAACTTACTTATTTGCCAAAAATTGGCAATCAGATTAAAAAGGCAAAAGAGATGTTTGCCAATGCTTTCAAAAAACATAAATACGAGGGTAAATACAATTATTGTTATTGTACCAAGAGCTCCCATTTTTCCTTTATTGTGGAAGAGGCATTAAAAAATGATATTCACCTAGAGACTTCCTACGCCTATGACATCGATATTGTTAATAAATTATATGCTAGAAGAAAGATCAATAAAGACACTTTTATTATTTGCAATGGGTACAAACAAAAACCTTATACCACTCGAATTTCACGTTTGTTAAATACTGGATTTAAAAATGTGATTCCAATTCTCGATAATAAAGAGGAGTTGAAGGCCTATAAGTCTGTTAAAACGCCCTTTAAATTGGGTATTCGAGTTGCTGCTGAAGAAGAGCCTAATTTTCCTTTTTATACATCTAGATTGGGTATGAGGGCAAAAGATGTATTGGAATTTTATGTAGATGAGATCGAGGGGATGGAACATAAGTTTCAATTGAAAATGCTACATATTTTCTTAAACAAAGGCATTAAGGATGATATCTATTATTGGAGTGAACTCAATAAAGTTATCAACTTGTACTGCCAATTAAAAAAGATTTGTCCCGAACTGGATTCAATCAATATCGGGGGAGGATTTCCGATTAAGCATTCACTCGGCTTTGATTATGACTACCAGTTCATGATTAATGAAATTGTTAGAAATATAAAAGTTGCCTGTAAACGTAACAAGGTGCAAATGCCCAATATCTTCACAGAGTTTGGCAGCTATACAGTTGGTGAGAGCATGGCACATATTTATAGTGTGATCGGTGAAAAAATGCAGAATGACCGAGAAATATGGTATATGATTGACTCCTCTTTTATTACTACTTTGCCTGATACCTGGGGAATTGGCGAAAAGTTTTTGATGCTGCCCATCAATAAATGGAAAGAGGAATACCAGCGTGTAACCCTAGGCGGCATTACCTGCGATAGCCATGATTATTATGACTCCGAAGAGCATATCAATGAAGTATTTCTACCTAAACTCACCAATGGGGAGCCTTTGTATGTGGGGTTTTTCCATACAGGTGCTTATCAAGATCAAATAAGTGGATATGGAGGAATCAAGCATTGTTTAATTCCTTCACCGAAGCATATTATTTTGGGACACGATAAAAGCGGAAAACTAGTGGATTGGGTGTATGCAAAGGAACAAACCGCCCAAAGCATGTTGAAGATTTTAGGGTATTAAATAATCCAAAAATTGCCAGGCAACAATAAGTATTATTTCTTTTTAACCCTGTATTTTTTGTTCACTTGGGGATTGTTAAAATATTCATCCAATTCCTTGCTGCTTAAATTTTCTTCTGCCAGAGGAATATCAATTAATTGAATTTGCAGCTGCTTGATCTCATCCTTTGTCTTTTTTGTCTTGGTTAAAATTTCAGGGTCTCTCTCTCCCAACAGTGTATTGTCAGTTATCAGGTATTCAAGCCTTTTAATACTATTTCTAATTAGCAATGCGGTATTTTGATCAGAGGTTACATTGGGTGCCGTTGCTTCCTTTACAGGTACCAATGCTACCCCCACGCTAGGTAAAATTTTACCGACCGTTTTTTGGTCAACATTGGGCAGTGAAGAAAACACTGTCCCCCCCAAGCCAGTTACAGCCGATCCAAGGTCGAATCCTGTTCTTGTTTTTTTTGTCTTTTTTAGTTTTTTATCAATCAAACGAAAACTGCTTTTTAGCTGAATGATGTAATTGGCAACTTCTTTTCTCAAATTTTCAAATTCAACCACTCTTTGAGGGTAGTTGATATTGTCTTTTACATAGACTCGTATGATGGAGGTATCTCTAATATTGAATTTGTTGATTCCAACAAAAAACAACTCTAGCATCTTTTGTTTTTCTATATCACTTTCTTTAATAAAATCAAAGGGGATATACCAAGTATATTCATCGTTGCACTTGCTAATTGGAGTAGTCGATTTTGCCGGATAATTACTGAAATAGGTAATTTCCTCTATAGGGAAACTTCCAATATCGCATTGTAGCCTAAAATTAATGGTGTCTCCCTCTTCTGCATATATAACATTGGTTACGGTAGGCTTGATAGTTGACACAATAATATCGGTATTAAAAAATAACAGACTGAAGGAGGTGTCAATATGTTCTAAAGGGTTGTTTAAATTCTGTATGCCAATATTTACTTTATACTCGTAATCATATTTTAATTTACCAGAAAGGAAATAGGATTTTTCTGCTTTAAAGGTTAGTACACCGGTTTGCCTATTGATTTTTAACCCTACAGGTGAATTCTTCAGGTACCAATAATATTGAGCAGGGTCCTTATTAATTTCAAAATCATATCGCAAGGTGGAGTCAACATGAAGGGTAATATAAGGGTTGATATTTCTGATTCTTAAAACAGAATCTGTATTTATTACCACCTTTATAGTGGAATCCGGTATGATTTGAGCTTGACAAGTAATAGTAAAAAGAATAAAGAGGGCTGTAATTGTACTTTTATTGATAACCATGTTGATTTTTAAATTCAGAATAAATAAAATTACAGTTTTTAATATAAAAATTTGCTTCTATCCAAAATTTAATGATAATTTTTTATTTATTGTACATAATTAGACTTATTAAGTAACGAATGAGCCATTTTTAAAGGGCACAGTAAATTTTATACCATTCATTGTCATTCTTCGATGAATAATTGGATTCAAGTTTGTAAATTTGTGTTTTAAATAAAAATATTATTATATGTATCCAGCAGAAATTGTACTCCCAATGAAAGAAGAGCTAACAGAAAATGGTTTTGCCGAAATGTTGACTGCTTCTGAAGTAGATGAGAAAATATCAGAACAAGGAACTACTTTAGTGGTGATAAATTCAGTGTGTGGTTGTAGCGCCGGTACTGCCAGGCCTGGTGTGTTAATGGCTGTTCACAACAGTGTTAAAAAGCCAAATTCCCTTACTACTAGTTTCGCAGGCTTTGATGTAGATGCAGTTAAGAAAATCAGGGAACACCTTTTGCCTTACCCTCCTTCTTCTCCAGCTATTGCTTTGTTTAAAAATGGCCAATTGGTTCATTTTATTGAAAGACATAATATTGAAGGTAGAAGTGCACAAATGATTGCTGAGAACTTGATTGGCGCTTTTGAGCAACATTGCAATTAATAATTGTTTCATTCAACTGTAAAAAACGCTATCCTGCAGTAAATAACTGCAGGATTTTCATTTGGATTAAGTTATTATCTGATTGATTTTCAAACTCATAAATCATTTCAGACCTGCTTTACCCTAAAGTCCTTTTCTACATGTTAAATCGGTTTATTTGAATATCTTGCAGTACTTATTTTAAAATTTCATATAACAATGTATCCCAATTTATATTACGTATTTAAAGACTGGTTTGGTGTGGACTGGGAATTACTTAAAATTCTGAACACATTTGGGTTAATGGTGGCCACAGGTTTTATAGTAGCTGCCATTGTAATCAATAGCGAATTGAAACGAAAGGAAAAGCAGGGACTACTTTTTCCTAGGGAAGAATTCATTACTATTGGAAAACCAGCTTCTTTTTACGATTTATTGACCAATTGTATCGTTGGATTTGGGTTTGGCTATAAATTGTTTGGGTTACTATTTACTAAGCCTGCTGAAATTAGCCCTCAAACCTATATTTTTTCTTCGGAAGGTAGTTTTATCGGCGGCTTGGCACTTGCCATTGTACTTACTGGATTAAAGTGGTGGGAAAAAAACAAACAGAAATTAAAATCACCCGAGAAAAGAAGTATCCGAATCTGGCCGCACGACAGGGTAGGCGATATCGTTATTATAGCCCTGGTATTTGGAATTTTAGGGGCAAAGCTTTTTGATAACCTTGAAAATTGGGATGATTTTATACAGCATCCCATTGATAGGATCTTTTCTGCCGGTGGATTAACATTTTACGGAGGTTTAATTGCCGCAGGAATTGCTATTTGCGTCTATGCTATCAAGAAGGGCATTATATTGGTACACCTTATCGATGCTATTACCCTAGCTATGCTGCTAGCATATGCAGTTGGCCGCATTGGTTGCCAGGTTTCAGGCGATGGCGACTGGGGGGTGTTTAATAGCGCTTATATTACCGATAGTAGCGGCCAGGTAGTACCTGCCCAAGCTGGGGCGTTTGAGGCTCAACTGGAGCGTCATAAGACCTATTTTCTACAGGGCACCGTCATAGACCCAGGAAAAACTTCTCCCAGCTATGTAACCGATCGGAAAAGCTCAAGCCTTGAAATGGTTCCACGCAGACAGGTTAAAGCTTTTTCTTTTATACCTATTTGGATGGTGGCCTATAATTACCCCCAAAATGTAAATAATGACGGTATCATTATTCCGGGCAATAATGAAGACCATAACAGGATGCTTCCACTGCCAGTTTTCCCTACTCCTTTTTATGAAACAGTTATTTGCACCCTATTATTCATTCTTATTTGGATCTTCAGAAAAAGAATAAAAATTGCCGGTACAGTAACAGGTATATATTTCATTGTTAATGGATTAGAGCGTTTTGTTGTAGAAAAAATTAGAGTAAATAATCAATACCATTTTTTAGGAATTAATCCTAGTCAGGCGGAAATTATTTCTTTTTGTCTGATTTTATTCGGTTTGGGTATTTTACTGACCGTACAACTTAAGGCTGCAGCTAGAAAGAATGGATAACTATATTTTGCAGTTTTATTTCGAAGCGTAGTAGTGGTTTTACCGACTGCTCAATTTAATCTGAATGATTTTTTAAGCGTTTTTTTTATATTTGTACCTATTTCATAATTAATAATTTGTCCTATGCCATCATTTGACTTTGCCAGTAAGGTTGATTTGCAAACACTTGACAATGCAATCAATATCGTTAGTAAGGAAGTAACCAATCGATTCGATTTTAAGGGATCGCATGTGGTGATAGAATTGAACAAAAAAGACTTCAAAGTAAACTTGGAAGCAGATAGTGATATGAAACTCAACCAGATTGTAGATGTGCTGATTAGCCGAAGCATGAAACAGGGCTTGGCAGCAGAAATTTATGATTTGAGCAAGGAACCCCACCAAAGTGGAAAAGTGGTCAAAAAGGAGATTCTAGTGAGAAACGGGATTAAGCAAGAGGATGCGAAGAAAATAGTGAAATTAATCAAGGATAGTGGATTGAAAGTGCAGGTTGCCATTATGGATGACATTATTAGGGTAACCGGCAAAAAAATTGACGACCTGCAGGATGTAATCCAGGAGTCCAAAAACTGGAATGTTGGTATTGCCCTTCAGCAAACCAATATGAAGAGTTAATCAGCCTTTTGCTTTGTTAGTGTTTTGGTTTATTAATTAATTAGCCCTACATTTGCACTCTTAAAAAAAGCATGGCCAAATCCATGCACAAACTTTTATAATTATGAAAAAAGATTTGCATCCCAAGAATTACCGTTTTGTGATTTTCAAAGACATGAGTAATGGTACTACTTTTCTAAGTCGTTCTACTGCTAACTCCAATGAAACCATCAAGCACGAAGACGGAAATGAATACCCTGTAATTAAATTGGAAATTTCCAATACTTCTCATCCGTTTTATACTGGTAAGAATGTATTGGTGGATACTGCAGGTCGTATTGATAAATTTAAAAAACGGTACGAAAAGAAGGCAGGTTTGTAATTGGTTACCAATTTGTACTTTTCAATTCAATAGCTTACGTCCCTTCGGTAAACCGAAGGGATTTTTTTGTTTTAGCAAAGCACCATACTGCTGTATTTAGGAGGATTATATTGTGGTTAATACATGCCAATTAGTAAGCTTTTATTATTATTTGATTAATTTTGAATTGTGAAAATAATTCTGGATGATACCAAACTGAAACTGGACCTGTATCCATTTACAGCCACCCGGCATGCGGCGGATATCAGAATTGGCATTTTAACCATTCGTGAAAAATGGGCATATTCTGCTCGGTTTCAAGTTGACACGAATATGGACGCCTATTTTTCGGATATTAGCTCCGATGGTAATGTTGCAGCTGCTATTTTTGCAGCCAATTTAATTCCCACTAAAGAGTGGCTAGATACAATTGAATTCCCCATTACGATACCAGGTGAGCACCCTACCACTTTGGAAGATACCGATTCAGTGAAAAGACTGGATTATCCTTGGCAAATTTTTCAATTGAATGATTGGGCCCTGCGCAAAGATTTTGAAATGATCACTGAAGGAAGGGTTTCGCAATCCATTTCCGCTACTAATCGGGTTGTAGGTAGTGGGAATATTTTTTTGGAAGAAGGGGCGGTGGTTGAACATGCTATTTTGAACGCAACTACGGGGCCTATTTATATCGGAAAAAATGCTACGATGATGGAGGGCTGTATGGTTCGGGGGCCATTTGCATTATGTGAAGGAGCTATTTTGAAAATGGGGTCAAAGGTATACGGGGCTACTACTATTGGCCCTTATTGCATAGCCGCCGGGGAAATAAAAAATGCTATTTTATTTGATCATAGTAATAAGGCGCATGATGGTTTTTTGGGCGACAGTGTAATAGGAGCTTGGTGCAATTTGGGAGCAGGTACTACCAACTCCAACCTTAAAAATACCGCCGGTGGGGTTAAAGTATGGTTCAATGGACTCAAAGACTATATTCCGGCTGGTGAAAAATGCGGTCTTTTAATGGGTGATTATAGCAGAACTGCCATTAATACCTCTTTCAATACAGGCGCTGTTATTGGTGTATGTTGCCATATTTTTGAGGCTAACTTTCCCCCGAAATTTGTTGATAATTTTACCTGGGGAAATGAAAGGTATATTTTTGAAAAGGTTTTGGAGGATATTAGCAATTGGAAAAAATTGAAAGGGGCCATATTGACTGAGCAAGAAAAAACAATGATACAACAACTTTATTCGCAACTATAAACACAAAAAATGAGAAAACAAATCGCAGCAGCTAACTGGAAAATGAACCTGAGTATTGAGCAGGCAGAAACTTTAATGACTGATTTATTGGCAAAT
>JBIIVV010000025.1:0-23752 GCA_044339235.1 Ferruginibacter sp. | reverse complement strand
TCTATTGCAGATTTGTGTATTGACATAATTGTAACAGGCAGTGTAAAACCAATCTATGGCCAGGTTGAGCAATTGGTTGATAATTACTCAATTGATGTTGGAGGCTCCGTATCAATATTTGCATCACAGTTTGCAAAATTGGGTGGACAAGTTTGTTTATTTGGAAAAGTAGGAAATGATATCCAGGGAAAAATAATATTGGAAAGATTAGCATTGGCAGGAGTTGATGTATCCTTTGTGGAGGTTTGTTCCAATACATCCACTGCAATGGGCCTCAACCTGTCTTGTAATAATGACAGGGCCCTGCTGGCTTGCCTTGAAGCAATTGATTTGATAGACAATGACATTTTTAAGCAATTATTATCTGTTAAAACCAGGCATTGGCATATAGGAAGTTATTTTTTACTTAAAGGCCTGGCGGGTGGGTGGAGCCATTGGATAAAAGAATGCAAAAAAGAAAAAATTAGCATTTCGTTAGATACAAATTGGGATCCCGAAGAAAGCTGGGATTCTATCCTTGAGATACTGCCGCTTGTTGATATTTTTCTTCCAAATGAAGCAGAAGCGCTATCCATTACCAGGCAGGATGATATTTTAAAAGCAGGAGATATATTGGCAACCTATTGCCCATTCGTAGTAATTAAATGTGGTGAAAACGGTGCTGTAGTTTTTACCAATAACGAAGTGACTGAGTATCCAATACCTGAAAGACTTTTACTAAACTTACAGATACTCGACACCACCGGGGCAGGGGATAATTTTGATGCAGGTTTTTTATTTAACTGGTTAAAAGACGAAAAATTAAGTACCTGTATTGAGCTGGCTTTTGAATGTGCCATATCCAGCCTTAAAGCATTGGGTGGTGTACAAATGCAGGTGTTACAAAAACAGATAGCAAATGACTAAATATTATCAGGATATCATAAAACAACCTGCCCAGCTTCGGCAATCACTTGCATATAATTTGGGAGAGGGTTTACATAACATTACAGAAGCGGTAGCAATAATCAGGGCATCTAAGTACGTATATATTTCAGGTATTGGTGCCAGTTGGTGTGCTGGGTTGGCTATACAAAATGCGTTTAATGAATATGGTTTTCCAGTTATCCTTGCAGATGCTGCTGAATTACTGCATCATTCAAAAATACCGCCCAATTCAGTAATTATAATATTATCAAGAAGTGGAAAAAGTATTGAAATTGTTTCCCTGGTAAATAAGTTCCATGAGGCTAATGGTAAAGTAATTGCCATCACTAATAATGTAGAGAGTGATTTGGCAAAGGATTACGACGCTTCTTTATTTACCTCAGTAGATTTTGATCATTCCATTTCTGTAAACACCTATACTTCAATTATTCTTACCGGGCTGCTGTTGGCAATTGGAGTTACAGATGCATCATCGTTACAAGATTATAATAAGTTACTCAACAATTCATTCATTGAAACAGAAAGAAGAATAGCAGGCTGGCAGAATCAATTACAATCATCAGACTGGCTAAACGAAACAGGGTATTATTATTTTTTGGCAAGAGGGGCCAGCCTTTCTTCAGCCTATGAAAGCATGCTTCTGTGGCATGAGGTAGTAAAGATGCCAACTACTGCTTTAAGTACGGGTTTTTTCCGGCACGGTCCACAGGAAATTATCAATAACCAATTAAAGATGGTTCTCTGGTTGCAGGATGACAACACTCGGTTAAACGATATTCAGCTGGTAAGGGATCTTACAGATAAAGGCGTAAGTTTTATAATAATTGGAACAAATATTCCTGGCGATTTACCAGGGTTGCATATTGAATGCCCCGAAATTAAATTCCCTTTTCAGGGCATCATTGATATCATACCTATGCAACTTGCCGCCAGCATTTTGGCTAAAAAAAAGGGGGCAGACCCTGATAATTTTCTGTACTGCAATTTTATTGTGGAGAAAGAAGGGGGGCTGTGAAATAATAATATGGTTTGTAAAATTTTAATACCATAAATTCCTTAATCACACTATTAAACAAAAGCATCAAACCATTTTTTGTAAGTTCAAGTAAAAATTGAATTTCCAGCACTACTCATTGTATTGTTGAGTGCCAGTTCGTATACCACTGACTATTATGTGTCCAATTCCGGTAGTGATGCTACTGGCAATGGAATAAAAAAAAATGGTGGCACAGGAAGCGTTGGCTTTGGCATTACCTCAATGATGCACGCATCTGAAAGTGTATGGTATAACCTCCTACAACTAGCAAGATTTGACGAAATATGGAGAACGGAAACTATTGTAAAGTATGATTTCAATTACAGTAGTTCTGCGCCGCCTTGATAAGTGGCACATGAACCATAAACTAAGTACTAGCTTTAACTTTCATTTTGTTAAACCCTACTATTAGATATCTCCTCAGTTATTTCGGCTATATTTTCAATTTTTTTAATAAAATTATCGACGTTTAAGCCGGCAATTAGTCCGAAAGCCAAAAATCTCACATTTGAGGAATCTACATTCTTTTGAGGCTTGAGCACTAAGTGGAAAATCCACGCAATTTCTCCCCACTATACCATTTTGATATAACCCCCTAAAAAAATAGAACACCTGCAAATTGGTTGCATCATAACAACTACTCGAAATACAATACAAATGGGGGATCAATTTAGTATGGCGACGAGGGGTTATTTAAAATTGGCGATTCTAGGTCAATATGCCTTGGCGCAAGGGGGTCATTATGCGTGGATTTTCCACCTTAGGGATTAATTTATTTGATTCATTTGATCATTTTACAGGTAACATAAAAAAAATTACTACTTACAAGCAGAGGGTCGGCGGTTCGACCCCGTCAACTCCCACACTGATAAAAAAGGGTTTAGGAAGATAAAACTTCTTAAACCCTTTTTTCTTGCATACATTTTGCATAATTCATTTGCCCAGCTTATACCCTATTTACAGTGTTTTCGAAAAAGCTTATACTATTTTTGTTTCATTCAATTTATATCCACTATGTTTGTGCCTAGAAAAAATTAAGGAAGTTACTGTCATGAAACAAACGAACAAAGTAAACACCATTGTAGTTGCTTATCAATAGCAGGGCATTTGCGCTGCCTTGAATCATCTTCCATCTTGGTTCATTCTACTAATCTAAAGCATTGCGTTTTCCAATTCCACTCATCGCAAGGTCCTAAGTTACTTGCAACCCTAAAAAAACGCTGCTAAATATGAAAAACAGACAAAAGACATAAAAAAACACCATTCAATCTGTTTTTATGAAAAATTTAATTCTACTTATTGTATTACTGTTTCCAATAGCCTTATTGGCGCAGACGGGTATTGGCACTACTACTCCAGATGCTTCTGCTAAGCTAGATGTAAGCTCAACTAACAAAGGATTTTTACCGCCCCGTATGACTACTACAGAGCGCAATGCCATCGTATCCCCAGCTAGCGGTTTGGTTATATTTAATATTACCACCAATAGCTTAGAGATTAAAGGCAGTTCAGCATGGACAAGCGTAGTTCAAGCTGGAACAAGCTCAGGTGATATGAATTACTGGAACGGCAACGCATGGGTTAGAGTAGCGGCCGGCACCAACGGGCAAACGTTAACTTTTTACAATGGGGTTCCGGTTTGGAATACACAAGTCAATACAGTATCCAGTAGCAGCAAAATCTGGATGGACCGAAATTTAGGAGCTACTAGAGTAGCCGTTAGTAGCACTGATGCAGCAGCCTACGGCGATTTATACCAATGGGGAAGAGGTACAGATGGACATCAAAGTAGAACCTCCGCCACTACCACCTCCCTTTCAAGCACCGACGCACCCGGAAATGTTGGTTTCATTTTAACATCAACCGCTACTAATGATTGGCGTAGCACAAAAAACGATAATTTATGGCAGGGTGTAAATGGGGTAAACAACCCTTGCCCTGCAGGGTATCGCTTACCCACGGAAGCTGAGTGGGCTGCAGAGCGCTCAAGTTGGATCAGCATCAACACTGCCGGTGCTTTTGCCTCCCCACTAAAATTGCCCATGTCGGGTTACCGCGACTATGGTTCTGGATCGCTGAACGATGCCGGTGCCAACAGTTTTTATTGGAGTAGTACGGTTAGTAGCACCGATGCCTTATACCTGAGCTTCGCAGACGGCGGTGCCTTCACAGCCAACCACAGACGTGCGTACGGATTTTCGGTGCGTTGCATTAAGAATTAACACGCTGATTTATTTAATCATTTGACACTTAAAATATTATTGCTGATTGCAATCAGCTGCCTTGCATTAATACAGATTCTAGTGCAAAGACTTACCGGAAACAGTTGCAGTAAAATGAAAAACAATTTTACCCCTTACAAGCAAAGTGTCGGCGCTTCTATCAACTCCCACAATAAAGAGTAAAGGGCCCTCTTGTTGGCTTTATTAATTCCCACCCAATTTCAACCTTATTGTTTCAAATAGTTTAACTACCCAATTCAGGCTACGGCTCGCAGTTGGCAAGTACAATACAATAGCAGGCTGCTTTCGGACAATGTAGCATTCTCCTTCATATTATTTTTAAACTTCGTACTATTGGGTAAAAGTCACCATTGCATAATAGTAAAATAGTAGTTTTAGCCAATGAAATTTTAATAGAATCAAGAAAATATTGCTTCCCTTTTCATTTGCTTCAAAAATTCGGCTTATTTTTACGTTCTATTACAATGATAACCTACAGTGATACAAAATTAAAAGAAGAAGGCGATACTATTACGGCCATCCAGCATTCCTACACCCTCATTGTTTGGAATGATGAAGTAAACTCGTTTGTCTGGGTAATTGAAACCCTGATACTGGTATGCGGGCACTCCAAAGAACAGGCCGAGCAATGTGCTATGATTATCGATAGTAAGGGGAAATACTCGGTTAAAGAAGGTGAATACGATGTACTTAAACCCATGTGTGATGCCATTACCGACCGAGGCATTGGCGCTACTATTGAAGTAATGGCAGACTAAGCCTATACCCTTTCGCCCGTAGTTTGGGAAATAACAAATTTTATCTTTTGCAACATGGTTTTACTAAACGATGACTTACTATTTCCTCCAGTATCAATGGCTAATGAGGACGGTATCCTAGCCATCGGTGGTAGCCTCAGCACTGAAAGGCTATTACTGGCGTATCGCAGTGGTATTTTTCCCTGGTACAGTGAGGGACAACCCATCGCTTGGTGGAGCCCCGACCCCCGCTTTGTGCTATTTCCAGAAAAGCTGAGAGTTACCAAAAGCATGCAAACCATTTTAAACAACGGCACCTTCCGCTTCACCACCAACCGTGCATTTTCCACCGTGATTCAACAATGCAAAACAGCTTTCAGAAAAGAACAGGAAGGCACTTGGATAACACCTGCTATACTGGAAGCCTATACGAAATTACACGAGCTGGGCTTCGCACATAGTGCAGAGGCATGGCAAAACGGCGAACTGGTAGGTGGCCTGTATGGCATTAGAATGGGCAATGTTTTTTTTGGTGAAAGCATGTTTAGTAAACAAAGCAATGCCAGCAAATTTGCCTTCATCCACTATGTGCGTCAGTTACAGAAAGAAAAAGTTTCGCTGATCGACTGCCAGGTATATACCTCCCATCTTGAAAGCTTGGGTGCCAAAATGATTTCGCGAGAAAAATTCATCGACTTGCTTTCCGAGAATTTATAGTACCCACCGCTCCTAGTTTTCCTTTTAACTAGCGTGGACTAACCTGCAACCGAATTATAAAATAAGCATAAAAAAAGCGCAGGTAAAACTACCTGCGCTGCTATAAAAAAGATACTTTTTATTTAGGAACCACAACTCACACAACCATCTTCCATACTACAAGTAGGTCCAGAAAAATCGGTATTGATATCGTCGAGATTGTTCTTGCTTTCAGTAGCCTCAATTTGTGGAATCACTGGAGCCATCTCTTCGCTACCTTGCTTTTCAATGGTAAACTGCACTGCCTGTGTAGCCGCTTGAGAACGCAAATAATACATGCCCGTTTTAAGTCCCTTCTTCCAGCCATAGAAATGCATTGAAGTAAGTTTGGATATACTTGGACTGTCTACAAACAAATTGAGCGACTGGGACTGACAAATAAATGCACCCCTGTCTGCTGCCATATCAATCAGATTACGCTGCTTAATTTCCCATACTGTTTTATATAACTCCTTAATATCGTCCGGAATTTCATTTATTTTCTGAATAGAACCGTTGGCTGCAATGATCCTATTTTTCATGTCATTGTTCCATAGCCCTAGGCTAATCAAGTCTTTCAGCAGATGCTTATTAACAATAATAAATTCACCACTCAAAACGCGCCTAGAATAAATATTGGAAGTGTATGGCTCAAAACATTCATTATTGCCCAATATTTGAGAGGTAGATGCAGTAGGCATCGGTGCCAATAACAAGCTGTTTCTTACCCCATGCTCCATCACTTCTTTTCTGAGACTATCCCAATCCCAACGAGTAGAGGGTGCTACATTCCACATATCAAACTGAAAAATGCCTTTCGACAAAGGTGATCCTTGGAAAGTTGAATAAGGTCCTTCTTGAATGGCTAGATCCTTACTGGCTGTCATTGCAGCAAAGTAAATGGTTTCAAAAATATTCTTATTCAATAGCTTAGCCAGATCGCTTTCAAATGGAAGACGCAATAATATAAACACATCTGCCAATCCCTGCACTCCCAATCCAATAGGGCGGTGACGAAGGTTTGAATTTTTAGCTTCCTCAACAGGATAATAATTATTATCGATAATTTTATTGAGGTTGAGTGCAGCCTGATAGGTTACTTCGTATAATTTCTGCTGATCAAAATTGCCATTGATTACAAAACGGGGCAATGCGATGGAAGCCAAGTTACAAACGGCCACTTCATCCGGACTGGTATACTCAATGATCTCTGTACAAAGGTTACTACTTTTGATAGTACCCAAGTTTTGCTGATTGCTCTTTTTATTAGCTGCATCTTTATACAACATATAAGGAGTACCCGTTTCGATCTGCGATTCTAAAATGGCAAACCAAAGTTCCTGTGCCTTAATTGTTTTTCTCGCCCTTCCTTCTGCTTCGTATTGAGTGTACAGTGCGTCAAAGGCTTCACCATGACAATCGCTCAAACCCGGTGCTTCGTTAGGGCAAAACAAACTCCATTCTCCATCCGCTTCTACCCTTTTCATAAATAGATCGCAAATCCACAAAGCAAAAAATAAATCTCTTGCTCTCATTTCTTCCTTACCATGATTTTTTCTAAGATCAAGGAAAGAGAATATATCTGCATGCCATGGTTCCAAATAAATAGCAAAAGCGCCTTTGCGCTTTCCGCCTCCTTGGTCTACATAACGTGCGGTATCATTAAACACCCTTAACATGGGTACAATTCCATTGCTAGTTCCATTGGTGCCACCAATATAACTTCCGGTTGCCCTGATATCATGAATAGCTAAGCCTATTCCTCCAGCACTTTGAGATATTTTAGCGGTTTGCTTGAGCGTATCATATATACCATCAATGCTGTCCTCTTTCATGGTAAGTAAAAAGCAACTACTCATTTGCGCCTTAGGAGTACCTGCATTAAACAAGGTAGGCGTTGCATGCGTAAACCAGCGCTCACTCAATAAATTATAGGTAACGATCACACTGTCCATATCAGCTTTGTGAATACCCAATGCCACCCGCATAAACATATGCTGAGGACGTTCTACGATTTTACCATCAATTCTAAGCAGGTATGATTTCTCAAGCGTTTTAAATCCAAAATAATCAAAGGAAAAGTCACGATCATAGATAATAGTACTATCTAACAATTCAGCATTTTCATCAATAACCTGCCATACATCATCTGCAATCAAAGGTGTTTTTTTGCCATTTTTCTTATCCACATATAGGTACAAGTTCTTCATCGTTTCCGAAAAAGATTTAATGGTATTTTTATGCAGGTTACTTACAGCAATCCTAGAGGCAAGAATCGCATAATCAGGATGTCGAGTTGCTAAGGAAGCAGCTGTTTCAGCAGCTAGGTTATCCAACTCTGTAGTAGGTACTCCTGCATAAATCCCTTCAATTACTTTTTTTGCTACATCGATGGGATTTACCAAAGAACTTAAACTATAAGACAACTTTTCAATACGGGCAGTTACTTTATCAAATTTGATTGATTCGGTCTTGCCATTTCTTTTAATTACGTGCATAAATTTCTAAACTTTATATCTAGGGTTAGTAGTACTTGATTTTGCTTTCAAAAAGGAAAACTAATTATTAAAATGAAAAGATTCATATAAATGATTTCCACAGATGTTAATTACTTTTAAAAATCTTCTTCCAATGAAAAGGACTGAGACTCCTTAGAGCCCATTACGCCTGCTTTTTGGTAATCTCCCACCCTCTTTTCAAAGAAATTGGTTTTGCCCTGCAGGGAAATCATTTCCATGAAATCGAAGGGGTTGGTGGCATTGAACATTTTGGGGTAACCCAATTCTGCAAGCCAACGGTCGGCTACGAACTCGATATATTGCTGCATCAGTTTGGCATTCATGCCAATCAGCGCCACAGGTAAGGCTTCGGTTACAAATTCTTTTTCAATGGTAACTGCATCCGCAATGATTTGAAACACCGCTTCCTTCGTCAACTTGGTTTCGAGCATGCTATACAACAAACAGGCAAATTCACAATGCAATCCCTCATCCCTGCTAATTAGTTCATTACTGAATGTCAATCCCGGCATCAGGCCCCTTTTCTTCATCCAGAAGATAGAACAAAAACTTCCACTGAAGAAAATACCTTCTACGGCAGCAAAAGCTACCAGTCGCTCAGCAAAATTACCCTGGTCAATCCAACGCAAAGCCCATTCTGCTTTTTTCTTTACCGCAGGCACGGTATCAATAGCATGAAATAAGCGCGTTTTTTCCTTCGGATCCTTAATATAATTATCAATCAATAAAGCATAAGTCTCTGAATGAATATTTTCCATCATAATCTGAAAACCATAAAAACACCTCGCCTCGGGCAGTTGCACTTCACTCATAAAATTAACCGCTAGGTTTTCATTTACGATTCCATCACTGGCTGCAAAAAATGCCAAAATATGAGAAATAAAATGACGCTCCCCATCATTCAATGCATCCCAATCTTTTTGATCGCTGCTCAGATCAATTTCCTCCGCAGTCCAAAAACTGGCTTCATGCTTTTTATACATTTCCCAAACCTTGGGATATTTGATGGGCAATAAAACAAAGCGCTCTTTGTTTTCTCTTAATAATAATTCGGTGCTGGTGTTAGTAGACATAATGGGGGTTCTTTTTATTCTTTTATTAAAACACAATTTTTACAACTCATTTTTTACGGCATCTATTAACAACTGTGCAGCAAATGGGCCTGTATTTTGATTGTGATAATTTCTTATTATTTGTCTCGATTTGAAGCTAGAGTAAAAAATGCTAATCTACCGATTCATCCAATTGAAAGCTAAAATCAAGACCGATTACAATAATACTAAGCGTTTCAGTCTCCCAAAGGAAAAGTTAATAACACAATTTGTTAATATCGTTTGTAACCTTTACGCATCGTGTATTCTATCAAAATGGCCATTTTTTTACACATTATCCACACCAATTGGGTATAAAAAAATCATGCAATATTGAACAAAGTAACATAGCTCATTCAACAGCCAACCCTGCCGGCCAAAAAATCACCTGCCAAACTTTTGCTTCAGCGCTTCCAGTGCATCATTCATAGGCAATTCCGTGCTTTTTGGGGGCAACTTATTTGCCCTTTGAACGGGAGGCCGCTGGCCAGTTGCTGATGGCGCTACAAGTTGCTTCATGGATAGGGCAATGCGCTTTCTTACAACATCCACTTCCATCACTTTCACCTTTACATGCTGGTTTAGCTTTAATACCTCATTGGGATCGGTAATGTAGGATGTTGAAATTTCTGAAACATGCACTAGACCGTCCTGCTTGACTCCGATATCCACAAAAGCTCCAAACCGGGTAATATTGGTTACTACACCCGGCACTTCCATCCCAACTTTAACATCATCGATACTGAAAATATTGGCAAATTCAAACACCTGGGCCTCACTCCTTGGGTCTAGACCTGGCTTTTTTAATTCATTCAAAATATCCCTAATGGTCAACTCTCCAATTTGCTCTGTAGTATATTTCTTTGCATCCACGGTTTTTAATAACTCCTCCTTACCAATCAAGGAATTTACCGCTACGCCCAAATCCTTCGCCATTGCCTCTACCAAAGCATAGGCCTCTGGATGTACGGCACTTTGATCGAGCAGGTCATCGCCTTGCGGAATACGCAAAAAACCTGCACACTGCTCAAAAGCTTTGCCTCCCAAACGGGGAACCTTCAATAACTGCTTCCGGCTGCTGAACTTACCGATTTCATTGCGATACTTGATAATATTTTCTGCCAATGTGCCGCCAATTCCACTCACATAACTCAACAAATGCTTGCTAGCCGTATTTAAATTCACCCCTACATTATTCACACAACTAATAACGGTTGCGTCGAGCCGCTCCTTGAGTCGAAACTGATTCACATCATGCTGGTATTGACCTACGCCAATACTTTTGGGGTCCAGCTTTACCAATTCTGCCAACGGGTCCATCAATCTTCTTCCAATACTCACTGCCCCTCTAACGGTGATATCTTCATTAGGAAACTCTTCCCGGGCAATTTCAGAGGCAGAATAAATAGAAGCCCCATCTTCATTCACCAAAAACACCGGCAACCCAAGGTTTAATTTTTTTATAAATTGATCTGTTTCCCTTCCCGCTGTTCCATCACCGATAGCAAACACTTCAATGCCATATTGCTGAACCAAATTTTTAATTTTTATTTCTTCTGCCGCCACACGGTTATGTTCATGTGGAAAAATTAAGTCGGTTTTTTGAAGCTCCCCCTTTTCATCCAAACAAACCACCTTGCAGCCGGTACGATACCCCGGATCGATTGCTAAAATCCGCTTGCTTCCCAAGGGAGCACTTAATAATAGCTGACGCAAATTCTCAGCAAACACATTAATGGCATCTTCATCCGCCTTTGTTTTTAGGTTAGTCCTGAATTCAGTTTCAAGGCTGGGCTGCAACAATCTCCGATAGGCATCCTTGGCAGCTTTTCGAATTTGATCGCTGCAAGTACTCATTCCATTTACATAAATGGACTCCAGTATTTCTAATGCAGGTTCCTCTGCGGGAGCAATCGCAATGCGTAAATAGCCTTCCAGAAAACCCCTCAACACTGCCAATATTCTATGTGAAGGCATTTTGGAAATCAACTCAGCAAAATCGAAGTAATCATTGTATTTGACACCTGCCGTTTCCTTGTCGGCAACCACTTTACTTTGGAGGGTAGCTTCTGTTTCAAATAGCCTTCGCATTTTAGCCCTTACCTGTGCGTCCTCATTAATGAGTTCAGCAATAATATCCCTCGCCCCCTGCAAGGCTGCATCTGTATCCAATACCTTATCCGAAATAAACCCGGTAGCAATTGCAATCAGGTCAATGTCTTTTTGTTCCAACAATAAATTGGCCAATGGCTCCAACCCCTTTTCCCTGGCGGTCTGCGCCCTTGTAGTGCGCTTGGGTTTATAGGGCAGGTAAATGTCCTCCAACTCAGCAAGGGTGGTGGCGCCATTGATTTTATCCTGCAAAGCAGCTGTCATTTTCTGCTGTTCTGTGATGGTCTTTTCTATGAACGTTTTTCGCTCGGTAAACTCTTTCAAAAATTTCGCCTCATCCTGTATTTGCTGAATTTGCACCTCATCCAATCCACCGGTTGTATCCTTTCGATACCGGGCAATAAAAGGAATCGTAGCACCTTCCTCCAACAAACTTATCACGGCGGCTACCTGTTGTAATTTTATATTTAATTTTTGTGCAATAGGTTGTACGAATGCTGACATAATTGATTTACTTTTTTGTTAGAGGGCTGCGAAAGTAATGGTGTGCAATGAAAGAAAAAAATTCAAGATTTGAAGGAAAAGGATTATTGGCTGATTACCCCCTTTACTGAATCCCTGAAGCTGCTGACCACTTTGATTAATCTCCATTTTTTTGCATTTTTAACCCTTTTAATATATATCAATACTAAGCGATTATAATTTATTGCTGCATACCGGTCAAACCAAACATTACCCATGCAAGCTGATCCGCTTATGCGGATACTGGGTTGCAAAAGAATAAATACTGTTTCGAATGGTATCATTGTCCTGATAAGGAACCAGCAAGTCTTTCATATCAGCAGCAGTGGTGAGGGGCATCGTGGTGGGTAAATATCCCATCCCCCAAAAACAACCTCTTTCTACCAATAGGCATAATTTTTCTGTTTCATTTCTACCGTTATCTACTACAGCAAAAGTAGGTAGTTGCTGTTCCAATGCCTTTAGCATATTGTCTATTTTCTGATTATACTGTAATGGGGTTCCCAAAACCGCATGGTCCTGCTCCGTAAAAGGCGTTTTGTCGATACAACAAAGTTTCTCATGCAAATCAAATTGCAGTGCCAATTTTTTTAACATCGCCCAGCCTTCCTTCAATAAATTAAAATTGTATAAAGTAGGAATATTTTTTTTCTTTTTATCGATTGCCAAACGCTGGTAGCCACGCCCATCTTGGTACATATACAGTGCATATTTTTGGGTCGGTTGTTTTTGACTGGTATTGTACTTAGGCCAGTGCTTTTTTATTTCTGCACTTTCTAATACTATTGCCTCCAATTCTGTTGCACAAAGCTGATAAGTTATGTTGCAAATTTTTCGTATAAACTGCTGCCGTTTTTTTTCTGCATCTTGGTGAGTAAAATGGCTGCTGACTCTTTTTTTGATATTGATTGCTTTGCCAATATAAATGATGGTACCCTTTTCATCATGAAAATAATAAACCCCCGGTCCGGTAGGAAGTTCCATAATGTTAGCTTTGGTTAAATTCAACGGAAGCCATTGTTCCGCAGAATTTTTCTTTAGCATCTCCGTAATATATTTATCTGCACCATTGGCTAGGTAATGTTCAAAAAGCAGGACGGTTGCCTTCGCATCCCCTCCTGCCCGATGCCTATTTTCGATCGGCAAATTCAATGAACGACAAAGCTTTCCGAGGCTATAGGAAGCCAAACCTGGAAACACCTTCCTACCTAAGCGCACGGTACATAATTTTTTAACCTTTAACTCATAACCTGCAGCCTTCAAGTGATGACAGAGAAAAGAGTAGTCGAAGTTTACATTGTGGGCAACAAAAATCTGACCATTGAGCATTTCAAATAATGGCGCTGCAATGTCTTCAAAAATAGGTGCAGCTGCTACCATGGCATTGTTGATGCCAGTGAGCGCAGTAATATAGGTCGGAATAGCTTGCTGAGGATTGATCAGTGTTTCAAATTGCTGTATTACACGGTTTCCATCATGCACCATAACGGCAATTTCGGTAATCCCAAATGCCGAGGCATGGCTTCCAGTGGTTTCAATATCTACAATGGCATACATAATAATCAAATATAGGAATGCTAAATTAATTAGCAAAATAAATTTTTTATGGACCTTGCCTTTTGAGCAGATCATTTGCCCCATTTGTAGTAAAAAAAGGTGCCAAAACAAAGTCCCTTTCATTGGCTTCGAAGCTTTACTTTTATAGTGTCATCAAAACCCTCCCATATGGACTTTCATCTTTCAGAAGAACACCGAATGATACAAAAGGCAGCCCGAGATTTTGCCCTGACAGAATGTTTGCCGGGCGTAATTGAAAGAGATGAGCTACAAAAATTTCCCCAGGAACAAATTGAAAAATTAGCAGACTTGGGGCTGATGGGAATGATGGTTAAACCTGAATATGGGGGCAGTGGAATGGACACGATAAGTTATGTGCTTGCAATAGAGGAAATCAGCAAGATAGATGCCAGTGTGAGTGTATGCATGAGCGTCAACAATAGCCTAGTTTGCTTTGGGATTGAAGCGTATGGAACAGAATCGCAAAAACAACAATATTTAGTACCATTAGCGCAGGGGAAAAAAGATGGTGCCTTATATATCGGTGCATTTTTACTCAGCGAGCCTGAAGCCGGCAGTGACGCCACTTCACAGCATACCAGCGCTGAAGATAAAGGAGATTATTATTTACTGAATGGCACCAAAAACTGGATCACCAATGGCAGCAGCGCCAGCATTTATCTGGTAATTGCCCAAACAGATGCAAGTAAAGGCAGTCGTGGAATCAATGTATTGATTGTTGAAAAAAAATGGGCGGGCGTGTCGGTAGGTGCCAAAGAAAACAAAATGGGCATTCGAGGTAGCGATACCCACTCCATTTTATTTACGGATGTAAAAGTTCCAAAGGAAAATCGAATTGGTGCCGAAGGTTTTGGATTTCCCTTTGCAATGAAAACCCTTGCCGGCGGCAGAATTGGTATTGCGGCCCAGGCCTTAGGTATAGCCGGTGGCGCCTATGAAAGATCATTGGCATATAGCAAGCAGCGTAAGACATTCGGTAAAGAAATTATGCATCACCAAATCATTCAATTTAAATTGGCAGATATGGCTACCAAAATTGAATGCGCCAGATTGCTTTGCCTCAAGGCTGCCTGGGAAAAAGATGAGCAGCTAGACTATACCGTTAGTGGAAGCATGGCAAAAGTATTCGCATCAGAAACCGCCATGTGGACGACAACCGAAGCTGTCCAAATTCACGGAGGCTATGGATTTGTAAAAGAATACCATGTAGAACGGTTGATGCGCGATGCAAAAATTACACAGATATATGAAGGCACCAGTGAAATGCAACGAATTGTAATCAGCAGGAGTATTTTAAAGTAGCAATCCCTGCTGACCAAGGTTATTTTTATTTACTTTTGCCCTCACTTATGGCCATCAATACTGAAAAATACAATTCCCTACTTACTCAACTAAAGGGCAAAGCCTCCCTGGTAGCTGTATCCAAAACAAAGCCCATTGAGGATTTACAAACTTTGTACGATTTAGGCCAACGGGATTTCGGCGAAAACTATGTGCAGGAATTAGTAGACAAAGCAGCCGTTTTACCAAAAGACATTCGCTGGCATTTTTTGGGTCACTTGCAAAGCAACAAGGTAAAATATATCGCGCCCTTCGTAGGCTTAATCCACGGGGTGGATAGTCTATCATTACTAAAGGAAATCAACAAACAGGCTGCAAAAAACAACCGAATCATTGATTGCTTACTGCAAATTCATATCGCAAAAGAAGAAACAAAATTTGGTTTTGATCCAAGCGAATTAATTGAATGGAGTGAATGGAGCAATTGTGAAAATGTGAAAATTGTTGGACTAATGGGCATGGCCTCCTTTAGTGATGACAAGGATTTGGTTAGAAGGGAGTTTGCGGGCTTGAAATCTTTATTTGATTCAATCCAGCAATCCTCCATCAAAGAGGCCGCTGTAAATTCCAATAAAACACCCCATTTTCAATTCTCCATTCTAAGCATGGGCATGAGCGGCGATTACGAGATTGCGCTCGAAGAGGGTAGTAATATGGTTCGAATTGGCAGTTTGCTATTTGGAGAAAGAAATTACAAGCAGTGATGCCACAAGAAATTATTTTACTTTGTTTAGCTGCATTTGCCGCAGGCTTCATTGATGCCATTGTGGGAGGTGGTGGCTTAATACAAACCCCCGCTACATTAATTACCTTACCCAAATATCCTGTAGCTACCTTATTAGGCACCACCAAAATCCCATCGTTTATAGGCACATCCATGGCGGCATGGCAATACGCCCGCATCGTTCAGCTGCGATGGAAATTACTAGCGATGATGTGCAGTATTGCAATGTTAGCCGCTTTTGCAGGTTCCAAAACGGTGTCGCTTGTTAGCAATGCCTTTATGAAACCTGTCATCTTTGGTGTATTAATTCTAGTGGCGATTTACACCTATTCGAAAAAAAATTTTGGAACTGCTACCGCTAAAAATCTAACTCAAAAAAATGAATGGCTGATTGCAGGATCCTTTTCATTACTCCTCGGGTTTTACGATGGCTTTATTGGTCCGGGTGCCGGAAGTTTTCTGGTGCTTTTTTTTATTAGTGTACTTGGGTTTGATTTTATTAGAGCGAGTGCGCATGCAAAATTTGTAAACCTAGCCACCAACTTGGGCTCCATTGTTTTCTTTGGTAACAATGGCCACATCTTATACCAATTTGCTATCCCAATGGCAATTTTTAATTTTACAGGATCCATGCTAGGAGCAAGATTGGCCATTTTAAAAGGCAATTCTTTTATCAGATTATTTTTTTTGATCGTAGTAATTGGAACCATTATACGCTTCGGCTATGATATATTTTTAAAATCCTGAAAATTTATTATCCAGTCATTCACCTGCCTTGTTGATTCAACCGGCTGTTTCGAAAAAATATGTTGTACAATAATCAACTGCTGAAAATAAAGGCAATTGGGTTAACCCATTTTTAAATAGGGGCAATCTTTTGTTAAAGAATGAACGTCGTCCAAATATTTTGGCTAGTTATTGCAGCGTTTGCTATTAAACAAATAACTTTGGGATGACTTATTTAGGAATTATGTCCGTGACATTTGAAGCAGAAAAAAATAAAAAAGCATTAGCCTACACGATTGTTATCTGTGGAACCCTGCTTCTATTGACTTTTTTAATCAGCTGGCCAATACTTCAACCGCCTATTCCCATAGCGCAGGAGTTGCTGGAAATTAACCTTGGTAATAACGAAGAAGGGCTGGGTGAAACACAACCGCTTATTAAAGGTGAAATGGCTCCCGCTCAGGAATTTTCTCCTCCCGCACAAACTAGCCCAGCACCAAAGCAAGAAGATACCAAAGACATTCAACCGGATGATAAAGCTGAGGCAGATGCAGCACCCATCGCAAAACCGGAAAAGAAAAGTCCAAAAAAAAATATTGTACTTCAGCCGGTTAAGCTTCCAGTGAAAAAAAACAACCCTGCTCCCATTATAGCCCCTGCTTTACCTAAACCCAGCAAGCCCAAACTTACTTATCAAGGACCAGGAACTGGAACGGGCAATGGCGCATCTGAAGACAATGGGTATCGTTATCAGGGTACTAAAGCCGGCGGCAAAGGTGATTCGGGCGATCCATCGGGTAATCCCGATAGCTATGGAAACAATCCGGGAGGAAAAACGGGTGTTAGCGTAACCAAGGGTGTTCGTCCGCTAAATATGGGTGCTTTGCGCTTTGAAGATGATTTCAATGAAAATGCCATCGTTTTTCTGGATATTAAATACAGTGCCTCGGGGGCTTTTATCAGTAGTGTAATAGCGAAAGGAACGACTACTTCTAAATCAACCATTATCGGGATCGCCAAAAGAAAAGCAGCTGAACTAAAATTTCCGGTAAGTGCCGACGGCGGACTTTCTACCATTGTATTTAATTTTAAAATACAGAATTAGGCAGTCAAAACATATACCCATTGCAATAAAGTGCAATTAGATTTAGATAGGTTTTATATTTGCAGTAATGACCTACCTCCAAACATTAGATTATTTATTTTCACAGCTGCCGATGTATAGCCGGGTTGGAGCTGCAGCATACAAAGAAGACCTGCACAATGCCATTGCAATATGCGGGGCACTAGATAATCCACAAAATAAATTCAGGAGCATTCATATTGCGGGCACTAATGGAAAAGGTAGCACTAGCCACATGTTGGCAGCCATTTTACAAGAGGCTGGCTACAAAACCGGCCTATACACTTCTCCACATTTAAAAGATTTCCGGGAACGAATTAAAATCAATGGAAAAATGGTGAGTCAATCATTTGTCATAGATTTTGTATCCCGAACCAAATCATTGGCCGAAGAAATACAGCCGTCATTTTTTGAACTAACCATGGCGATGGCATTTGATTATTTTTCACAACAAAAAGTAGACATTGCCATCATTGAAACGGGTTTAGGGGGTAGGCTAGACAGTACCAACATCATTACGCCCATACTGTCCGTAATTACCAATATCGGCTTCGATCACATGAATATTTTAGGGGACACCCTTGTAAAAATTGCAGAAGAAAAAGCAGGTATTATCAAGGCTGGGGTTCCTGTAGTAATAGGTGAATATACCCATGAGACAAAGTTGGTTTTTGATAAAAAAGCTACCCAATGCAATGCACCCATCTGTTTTTCGCAAGATGAGTATTCCATCGCCGACATTCACCCAGGCATGCGACAACTGGATTGTTCTATAAAAAAAATTGCGAATGCTGAACCCAATTTCTATTCGCTCGACCTAAATGGATTATATCAATTAAATAATTTACGGACCACCTTGAGTGCTGCAAAAGAATTGCAAAAACAGGGCTTTCTCATTACGGAGTCAATGAAAAAAAATGCACTCGCCAATGTAAAAAAATTAACCGGATTGCATGGAAGATGGGAGCTGATAGCCGATAACCCTTTCGTTGTACTTGATGTAGCACACAATGAAGATGGAATCCGACAAATACTTTCACAAACAAAAAGTTTTCTAGAAGCTAGCAATACAGCGACTTTTAAAAATAAATTGCACTTTGTAATAGGCATGGCTAAAGATAAAGAACTGTCAAAGGTGTTGTCATTGCTACCGAAAGATGCAAATTATTATTTTACTGCGGCACATATTCCAAGGGCGCTTCCGTCAATTGAACTGCTGATGAAAGCTGCTGAATTTGGTTTGCAGGGATTTCATTTTGAGGATGTAAACGAAGCTATTCAAGCAGCAAAAAATCATGCGGGGCAAAATGACCTCATTGTAGTTTGTGGGAGTGTTTTTGTAGTGGGAGAGGTAAAGGATCAATGATTCAAACAAGATAGCACAATGGTATCATCAACAACATTTTCTGATGCCATTTCTTAACCTAATCGATCTAACCAGTTTATAAACAATTGAACCCGCAAAAAAAAATGCATGGCAAGAATAAAAATTGATCTTCCCGCCAATACTATAGCGAGGATAAAGTTGAAGGTCCGAATCGGAGACATCAATTACGGTAACCATGTTGGCAATGATTCATTCGTATCATTTATTCATGAAGCGCGGATACAATGGCTACAACAAAATCATTTCTCTGAAATGGATATTAATGGAACTGGGCTCATCATGGCAGACCTCGCCATCGAATTTAAAAAAGAAGCGCATTATGGGGAAGATATTTTAATAGCAATTAGTGCCGGCGAAATATCCAGGGTAAGTTTTGAATTGTACTACCAACTCAGTACAGAAAGAAACCAGGTTGCTGTATTGTTAGCCAAGGCAAAGACTGGCATGGTATGTTATGACTATCATCATAAAAAAACAGTAAGCGTTCCAGATTGTTTGAAGGAAATTTTACTACCCGTATAGTTTACACGCTATTCCAAATCTTCCAGCTTGCCTCTGCCTGAATCAATAACATATCATAACCGTTTTGAGTGATCGCCCCCTGTGCTTCTCCCTTTTGTAAAAAAAGGGTCTTTGCTGGTTTGTACACTAGGTCATATAAATAATGGTGGGGAGTAAGTAAATGATAGGGAATATCGGGAGCCGAATCTTCATTGGGATACATCCCCACTGGCGTACAATTAATAATGACCGTATACTCAGACATCATTTTATTATCCACATCAGCATAATGGATAGACAACCCATTCGAAAGAGCTTGTCTTGTAACCACCAAAAATGCTATTCCAAGCTTGTCAAGTACATACTGTACCGCCTTGGAAGCCCCTCCAGTTCCTAGCACTAGCGCCTTGGTATGATGGGATTGCAGCAATTTACTAAATGACTCTTCAAAGCCGATGATATCGGTATTGTATGCAATCAGTTTATTTCCGGAAATTTTTATACTGTTGGTGGCACCAATTTTCTTTACCTCATCAGATAATTCATCTACAAATTGAAGTGCCTGTTCTTTGTATGGTATCGTCACTCCTAATCCCTTTAGTGGGGGATTTGCCGCAATCAAGGCGGGGAATTCATCAATGGTTGGAATAGGGAAAGATTCAAAAAAACAATCTGCTAATCCTTCCCGTTCAAATTTTTCGGTAAAATATTGTTTTGAAAAAGAATGACCCAAGGGATAACCTATTAAACCATATAATTTCATTCTTTACTTATTTGTTGAGATATAATTCAAATGTATCCCCTCTTAATCCAATGCGCATTGTTTCCAATGCAATCACTTCGCTGGGAGCAATATTGCCTAAATTTACATTACAGCCAATTAATTCCAAAAAGTAAAGCTGTTGGGCCTTTTGAGGGGCTTCCCATAATATTTTTTGTTCGGGAATCTGCGTAAGTATTTCTTGTACCAGCCCCTCTCTCACTTCACCTGAGCCACGATAAATACCCACATTCCCTGCTTCCCTAGCTTCCGCAATAACATAGGTAGAACCTGCTTCCAATTCTGCACGCATTAATTCAATCCATTTATAGGGCGGAATAATATGTGCTGCATCCTTGCTGCCTACTTCGCTTAACACAGTGCCGTACTTCGTTAATTTTTCGATATAACCACATTTTTCAGCATGCGGAATAGAAATCGAGCCATCACTCACTTCCATGTAGCTGATGCCAAATTCCTTACAAACATTGATGTAATCTTCAAATTGATTTCTTACCAAAAAGGCTTCAAACAAAGTGCCCCCAAAGTAAACAGGCACATCATAGGATCGATACACTTCGAGTTTTTCCCTTAAGGTGGGAGTTACGTAAGAAGTGCCAAAACCCAGTTTCACAACATCCACATGAGGGTAAGATACACTCATGAAGTTTTTTGCCTCCTGAACACTCAATCCCTTATCCATTACCATCGTAATTCCATTTTGACGGGGCCTTTCCGTACGTTCAGGCATTTGTGTTAAATTGAAATTCATATAGGATTTTTAATGAAGCCGCAAAGATAACCAAAGCGTATTAAATAGGAATGAATTGGAAAACTAACAAAAAAGGGGGGTTAAATAGATTTACCCCGCTTTAACCGGGCAATTACATCTACCACTAATTGATTTTGCAATAAGGATGGGCTCAATTCAATCAGCTTTTTAATCAGTTTGGGGTTTTTGTCCATTGCAAGTTCCAATTGCAGTATCGCTTCTTTTGACTTGCCTAGGGCAAATAAAAAGGCAGCCTTGTAATAAATAAATATTGGTTTGATATTCGTAAGTACTAGGGCATGTTCCACATATTCCAAACCCTCTTCAAAACATCTGGCATTATACAAGCACTTCAGCAATTCCATCCAGCCATTGCTATTTTTAGGTTTGGATCGTACCACGTTGCCAAAATATTGAACTGCTTGTTCTATTTTACCCTGCTCCATCAAACACTGCCCCATTGCAAGATTATATTCAGGCTGCATTTTATGGGATCGCAAAGCGATATGCAAATTTTTGATAGCACTTTCCCATATCCCCTCATTCATATAGGTACAGGCAATTTTATAAAAGAGTTGGGTATCTTCTTGATTTAGATGGGTAGCTTTTCGATAATTAGACCTTGCCTGGGCATAGTTTTGAAGTTTATCAAAACAATGTGCAATGGCCTCGTAAATCACATCTTCGGGCCTTGCCAGTTCCAGTACTTTTTGCAAGGCCTCAATCGCATCCTTATATTTCCTTAACCTCAAATAGGCATCCCCCATATTGCGCCATGCATAGTCAAATTTTTCATCGATAGCGATTGCATACTTATAAGCATCTATTGCTTTCTCATATAATTTAATTCCCTGGTAAGCTGCTGCCAAATTAAACCAGGCCAATTCGCAGAAAGGATGCTCGTCAATAATTTGCTGGTGCAGCCGTATTCCTTCTTCATTACGCCCTGTAAAATCTGTCCAAAAGCAAATTTTATATAGGGCCTCTTCATTCAAAGGCTCCAGTTCCAGGATCATTTTCATACAATCAAATACCTTGTCGAAATTTTCATAATCATCATGAACATCTGCTAATTCAAAAAGAAGTTCAATTTTTTCATCCCCCTCGAAATAATCTAATGCTGTTTCCAATACAGCTGCTGCCTTAATATGCTGATCCAAAGCAAGTAATGCATCGGTTCTCAAAATGTACAGGTTGATATCCCGGTTATCTAATAAAGCCGCCTGATCTAGAAAATAAAGCGCTTGCTTGTATTTTTTGCTAGCAATGAGTAAATCACATTTTTTCAATAAAAGGGAGGAGGAATAAGGGTACTGCTCTACAGCAAACTCAGCAGCCTCTAGGGATAGCGCTAACTGGTCTTTTTCATCGAAATAGTCAATTATTTTCTCGAAAGCATCTTCATCAATAAAAGAGTGACTGCTGCCAGCCTTAAGATTGTCGTACTGCTGCAATAATTCTCTCAATTCTTCCCGGTCTTGTCGATAAGGGTATTTACTCATGGGCTAAAGGGTTACTGTAAAGTACACCATTTTAAACAAATTTTCAATTTTATACTGCTTTTTTAAACCTTTCACCCAAAAAAAAGTCAAAAAGCTAGAAATTGATTCTAAAAAAACGAAAATAATTTCTATATTTGTAAAGTTAAATTTATTTAAATGAACACTTTCACCAAACAACTACTTGCTTTTACTATACTGATCAGTATAGTTTCTGATGTATTCGCGGATAGGGTCTTTGGAAAAAAAACAAAAAATAAGATTACACTAAACTTAACTATTCCTTCCACCATAAAGAATGCGATTGGTTTTAACCTTAAAACAGGGTTAACCTATAAAGGTAGTTTAATCAACACCCATTCAAATATGGGAAGTGCAATTATCAATACGTCTTTATCTACCTACCAAAAGGGAAATACAATATACATTGTACCTTACAAGAATAAATTAACTGTTCCTGAAATCAGACAAGGCTATTCTGGGATAAAAATCATCTTAAGGAAGAAATAAACTAGCTTTTTAAAATAAAAATCCCCTTACTTCAAAGTAAGGGGATTTTTATTTGAGCGCCTTTGAAAGACAGTCTAGCTAAATTGCCCATATTATTTTTACTGCCCTGCTTTCCCCTTTTTATTTTCTTCATAAGTCATCATACGATATCCCGTTTGAGGATACTCAAATTTTGAGGAAGGCACGGTATTAAAATCAATAGAAGTTAATTTATATCTAAAAAAAAGTGTTGCCGTTTCCAATTCATATTCCAATGGGAACCCCGGTAAATTTGAAAATGCCTTATCGTACTCCTTGTTGATAGCAACGAGGTCAGGGGTATAATAAACCGACATGGACGAGCCATCTTTCAATTGAGCGATTGCCCTCTTGCAATGATATCCTCCAATAACTTTTGATTCACTAGTAGTTTCAAATACGATTCCCTCAAATTTTTTATTTCTTTCATCCCAATTTTCCTTCGTAAGTAGGATCATCAACTTTTGACCGCTATATTCTTTTAATATGGCAGCATTACCGGTTTTGGAATTATAGATAGTGGTTTCGGTCCCCAATGAAGTTTTCATGTCTATCCTACTAAGCCCTCCTTTTAAATACCTTGTTGATGTAGCTCCTGCAAATCCATTATCTGGCTTATTTTCCTTGGCACGTGATTGCAAGGAAATTTCGTAGGTAATGGTACCCTCTGAGATTGTTTTTTGCGCATAGCTTGCAATAGATAGCAGCAGCGTAAAAAACAGGAAAAGAAAAATTACATTAGTTTTCATTTCAACGTATTTTAATAAAGATAACAAAATTCGCTGCCAAAAAGATGAAAATTACAACAGCCCGCAACGCTGATAGGCGAATGCGGGCTGTTGAATTTTTACAAAAAGCGCTAAATTATTTCTTTGTTTTATTTTTTAAATC
>JBIIVV010000162.1:0-7180 GCA_044339235.1 Ferruginibacter sp. | reverse complement strand
GGGAAAAAGCATCTATTTGAAGTGGTGGCGGATCAATGTGGAAAAATCTATGATGAAAAAGTATGTACCATCGTATTTGCCAAAAGATTTGCTGGATATAAAAGACCTGATTTGTTTTTTCATGATATGGAAAGGTTTCATCGTTTAGTTACTAACAAAGAAAGGCCTGTTCACATTATTTGGGCAGGAAAACCTTATCCAATGGATTATCAATCCATTGGTATATTTGATAAAATTGTAAATATTTGCAAAATCTATTCCAACTGCTCTATTATAGTTGGTTATGAATTATACCTTTCCAAATTGTTTAAACAAGGGGCAGATGTATGGCTAAATGTACCTCGCATGACACATGAAGCATCAGGAACTAGTGGAATGGCAGCTGCGATGAATAGTGCTGTTAATGTAGGTCTTCCTGATGGATGGTTTCCAGAATTTGCAAAAGATAAAATCAATTCTTTTATCATTCCTCCTTGCGACATCAATCTGCCTGAACATATACAGGATGATTTAGATGCTGCAAGTTTATATCAATTATTAGAAAATGAAGTACTGCCTATGTACTATGATTTTCCCAGCCGTTGGTTAGAAATTGTAAAAAATGGATTAAAGGATATTCTGCCTGAATTTGACAGTAATAGAATGGCGACTGAGTATTATGAAAAACTCTATTCAGATGAATCAATTAATTAATTATTGGATAATATTAAATCGGGTTGGTATTAGCTACTGTTAATTGAATAGCCCGATTTTTTTTAAAAACCCTTTTTTCAATTTCTACTGCAAAAAATACAATCGAAGAAGCTGAAATAACTACAATTAATTCAACTATTGACAAATTTTCTGTATGGAATATTGGATGAAAAAATGAGAAGTAGGTAACAATAAACTGAAGTAAAAAAGTTAAAACAACTGCTCCCAATAAAAAAGGATTAGAAAATGAATCTTTTGAAAATGCAGATTGATTATCTGATCGAATTGCCAGCACATGTCCCATTTGACTAAGGCAAACAACATTAAATACAATAGTTTGCCAATGAAAACCTTTTTCAATAGCCCATGACTGTGTTAATAATGCAATACCTGCCATTAACATTCCCACCCAAACTATATGTATTCCCCTGCCGTTGGCAAAAACAGTTTGAGCGGAAGGTCGTGGTGGTCTATTCATAATATTCTTTTCAGCCTTTTCGAACGATAAGGCTATCGCAGGTAATCCATCAGACACCAAATTAATCCATAAAATATGAATCGGTAACAATGCAACAGGCAGTCCAATTATTGGGCCTATTAATAGTGTCCATAGTTCCCCGGAATTGGTTGTCATCAGGTATTTAATAAACTTTAGGATATTGTCATAAATTCTTCGCCCCTCTTTAACGGCTTTTATAATGGTAGCAAAATTATCATCCAACAATATCATATGAGCTGCTTCTTTTGATACATCTGTACCTGTAATACCCATTGCAATGCCAATATTGGCCCTTTTTAAAGAAGGTGCATCATTTACACCATCTCCAGTCATAGCCACATAATGACCTTTCTGTTGAAGCATTTTTATAATATGCAATTTTTGTTCCGGTGATACCCTTGCGTACACTTTAATAGATTCAATAATTGATAGGAATTGATCCTCTTCTAATTCCGACAACTGCTGCCCGGTAATTACTAGGTCCTTTTCGCTATTGACAATGCCTATTCTTTTAGCAATTGTTTTTGCAGTAATCGGATAATCTCCTGTAATCATTACCGGAATAATGGAAGCTAATTTACATTGTGCTACAGCATCTATTACTTCTTCCCTTGGCGGATCAATCATGGCTGTTAATCCTAAAAACTCAAGTCCTGATTCATGTAAATTAGCATCTAACTTTGTTGGCAGTGAATCCCATAAACGGTAAGCAAATCCTAAAACCCGGTAGCCCTTCAAAGCCATTTCATCAATATGATCCAAAATAGTAGGTTGATCAACCGATATACATTTATTGAGTAACAAATCAGGTGCACCCTTAGTGAATGAAATGTAGTGATTATTATAGGGATGAAAAGTAGTCATTAGTTTTCGATCTGCATCAAATGCAATTTCACCTACCCGGGGCAATTCGACCACTTTCATTTTATAGTCTCTCACCAATTCCTTCAGTGCTTTTTCTGTACTATCTCCAATATAGTTTTTATCCTTATCCTCAATAATATCATTGTTTAAATAAAGGGCCTGTAGCAATAAATCTGCACTATGTTGTTGCCCTATCTGTGAAAAATCATTTTTATCAAACAATTGACCGTTTACATATATCTGTTCCACCTGCATGCTATTTTTGGTAAGGGTACCAGTTTTATCAGTACAGATATAGTTTACCGACCCCAAAGTTTCCACAGCAGGTAACTTTCTGATAAGGCAATTGAATTGAATCATTTTTCTTGCAGCTAGGGCCAATGAAATGGTAATAACGGCTGGTAATGCTTCTGGTATGGCAGCGACTGCTAGCGAGATACTAGTTAACACCATTTTCGAAATATCCTCTCCACGATACCAACCTACTGTTAAAAACAAAATGCATAAAAATAACACTAGAAAAGATAACCTTTTACCAAAAACAGCCATCCGTTGTTGAAGGGGAGTGAGTAATTCGTTCTCCTGCAGCATTTTGGCAATTCGGCCTAATTCGGTTTGCATTCCTACAGCTATTACTACACCCGTGCCTCTACCGTAGCTTATAAAAGTACCTTTAAAGGCCATATTAATTTTATCACCTAATGAGTGGTCATCTGTAGTAAGCGGATGAGTATTTTTGTCAATGGCATGAGATTCGCCTGTAAGTGCAGCTTCATCAATTTTTAAATTGATCGATTCAATAAGGCGGATATCAGCTGGAACAGCATTTCCGGCTTCAAGCAATACAATATCTCCTACTACCAATTCGGTAGCTGACAAAAAGCTGAGCACCCCATTACGCATTACCCTTGATTGTGGAATAGTCATTTGCTTCAATGCGAGTATTGCTTTTTCAGCCCGATATTGCTGAATAAAACCTAATAAGGCATTCAAAACAACAATGATTAATATAACAATGGTATCAATCAGTTCACCAATGATACCGGAGATCAAGGCGGCTGCTAATAAAATAATAATCATCAGGTCTTTAAACTGTTCCAAAAAAAGAATAACAATACTTTTCTTTTTTCCAGTATCCAATTCATTTCGACCATATTCAATTAACCTTTCTTCAGCCATTGCCGAATGTATACCTTGCTGATTGGTACCTAATAATTCAAAAACTTCTTGAACACTTAACTTGTGCCAGTTCATGTGATATTTTAAAAATGGAATATAGAAATAACAAAATCGTGCTTAAAGTAAAGCAAATAAATGATAGAAGGAAAAGACCTTTCTCAATTAATAAACTGATATTGGTCAGGATATGCCTATTTATAATTACGTATTGGGAGAATTGAAACAGAAGTAATATCTGATTAATATCATGAAAATTCATGCAGTTTGTCATTTCCTTATTAAGAGAAATTAAGTTAATTGCATAAGCTTAAACCGTTTTCCTTCAATAAATACATTTCCAAAAAAGATATTTACATACAAGGATTGAGGGCTAATTTTTATAAAATAAAATCCCTTTTTTTACTATTAAAATAAAATAAAATGAAAACAAATAAAATTATACTAATTGCGATTTTAACAATTATTTCATGTGTAGGGTATGGTCAGGATTCAAGTGCTAAATCAACTGGAAGCAGTGGGGTAAAGTCAGAAAGAAGTAAATTTTGTTGCTCGATGCACCCGGATGTAGTGAGTGGTAACCCAGGGAAATGTCCTAAATGCAATATGGATCTGGTACAATCAAAAAAAGAAATAATGAAATCGGAAGTTATGAAATTGTATCAATGCCCAATGCACCCTAATGAGAAAAGCGATCAAGCAGGGAAATGTAAAAAATGCAATATGGAAATGAAAAAGAAATAGCCACCATTAAGAAAATTTAAACCATTCAGGATGCCCAATATAAAAAAATACTATTTTACCAAAACAATCAACTGCAGTTTCGAAAATGCAATAGAAAAGATAAAAGACAGTTTGAAAGAAGAAGGATTTGGTATCTTAACCGAAATTGACATGAAAGCCACCTTGCAAAAAAAACTACAAGTTGACTTTCATAATTATACAATTTTGGGAGCCTGCAACCCTCCATTTGCCTACCAGGCTTTGTTAGCGGAAGATAAAATTGGAACCATGCTGCCTTGCAATGTAATTGTTCAGGAGAAAGCATCCGGAATAATAGAAGTGTCTGCCATAGATCCATCAGCTTCGATGCAATTGATTGAAAATAAAAAACTACAAGAAATTGCTCAAGAAGTAAAGATAAAATTAGAAAAGGCAATATTGCAGTTAAAGTAAATAAGAAACTGATATTATAGAATAGGTTTATTTTATTTACCGGAAATTATTTACTCTTTTTACACCCTGACCAATCTCATTTACATTACTGACCAAGGTCTTTCATTTTACTTTATATAAAAAATACATTTGTTAAACAAACAAATTATCATTTCACTATAAAAAAGTAGAACTTATGGCAACTTCAACATTAGCAAAATTATCAGAACGTGTACCGTCTGTGTTTGACGATTTTTTTAAACCCTGGAACGAATGGTTTGATGGGGGATTATCTAGTAGGGTAATGAGTATACCTGCTGTTAATATTACAGAGCAAAAAGATGATTATCAAGTATCGCTGGCTGCACCAGGGTTAAAGAAAGATGATTTTCATATTGATATCGACGGCAATTTACTTACTATCAGTAGTGAAAAGGAGGATAAAAAAGAGGAAAAGGAGGGAAGGTATACCCGAAGAGAGTATAGTTATTCTTCATTTGAAAGAAGCTTTACCCTCCCAGATGAAGTGAACAAGGACAAAATAGAAGCCCACTATGAAGACGGCTTATTAAAACTTGTTTTACCCAAAAAAGAAGAAGCTAAAAAATCAGCAATCAGTAAACATATTGCTGTTAAGTAAATTTCAGCTGAATTAATTTACAAAATGCCCTCCTTTGTAAATTGGTGGGCATTTTTATTTTAGCAAAGGTTACAATTCTTTATTAATAAAATGTAAGCATTCTGGATATGAAATAGATTTTAATAAAAAGCCTATTCGGAAATTATGTAAAATAAAATGTAGCGAAAACTATTAATATACATCACTACTAACTTTTCATTTAAGTAATGCGTTGCCTTGACTAATATCAGTAAATCTGATGACTAAAGTAATAATCAAACTAATTTGATAGCAATATCTTTGAGCAATGTAAAATAAATTAGTACACCCTCACATGCAAGGAACTATATCTAATATGAAACAAGTAAAACTGGATAATATTTCAAATTTTAAATTGAAACAATTGCAATATGAAATAGATACCTGGAAAAGATTACTAGGTTTTATGATTGAAGAAAATATTCACCTTAAAATCAGACTTTCAGAAGTGCTTAAAAATAAATTCGATCATAATTTACTTGAAGAAGTGGAGGGTTTTTATAATAAAATAATAAAAGAAGATGACTTGTTTTTATTGCTACGAAACGAAATAAATGAACTAGATAAGTTGTTCGATAATATTATATTTAAAGAGGAAGATGTTCTAATAAAAGCAAATAGGAAATTTAAGCGGTTTCGAAATAATATTAATGCTACTGAAAAGCAATTTGGAAAGTTAAAAATGAATTTTAATAATTATCTTTTAGAAAACACCCAAATCAATTGAAATACCCTCTGGTCAAACAAATAATATTTATTTTTATTTTTTGTATTTGGAATTTAGCGCTTTATCCACAGCTATCTCCAAATCCTTTTCGTGATTATATTTTAGCCAATAAAGCAATCAATAAGGAGGTAAAAGATTTCTATGTCCAAATTCAATATCAAACAGTCTGGGTTAAAAGAGAAAACCAGTTCAACTACCAGGCATTACAAAAAGTACTGAAGCTTTCTACCTCAATGGGCCTCCGAGAAAAAGATTACCCTATTATTTCTTCCGATACAATTTTAAATGACAATGAACAAGCAGTAAAAAATATAGACTCAATGCAATTGGAGGTTCTAATTACTACATCCGCTATTCATTTTTTTAACGATATCGCTTATGGAAATACAAAGCCTAATTTTGGATTTATTGGCTTAAAAATAGATACTGTCTATCGGGATCTACCTAAACGTTTAGCGGATCATATTTCTCATAAAAATATTGCTGATTTAATGATTCAGCTTGGGTCTTTTCGGCCTGAAATTACGTTAATACAAAACAAAATTCAATGGTATCTGTCAATTTTGGCTGCTGCTGATTTTAAGGAAATATCTGTCACCAAACTGATGTTGAATGTAAATAACTTATCGCTTGTTTCAAGACTTTACCAACTTGGTTTTGTTGAGTCCAATAATTTTATTTTAACAGATAGTATTCTAAAATTAAAAATAAAAGATGCTCAGCTACAATTTAATCAATTGCCAGATGGTGTTTTTCGAAATAATCTTCTTAAAGAATTGAATATCCCTATTGAAGTAAGATTAAAGCAGTTGATACTTTCCTTAAACTATTATCGGTGGTTATCTTGTACCACTCAAAACCAAACAACCTTTGTAGTTAATATTCCTGCAGCAAATTTAAAAGTTTACCAAAATGATGCTGTTACATTTCAAATAAAAATGATCGTTGGAAAAAGATCAACTCCTACACCAACCCTTTGTAGTATAATAAAGGAGGTAATTCTCTATCCATATTGGCATGTTCCCTATAGCATTGCTACTAAGGAACTATTGCCATTAATCAAGAAAAACCCTGCATATATTCAAACTGGCAATTATCAAATATTAAATAAGGAAGGTGCAATCATAAATCCATATTCCGTTGACTGGAAATCATTGAATTCAACGTATTTCCCCTATTTAATCCGGCAAAGTACTGGTTGTGACAATGCATTGGGTTTATTAAAATTAAATTTTGATAACCCATTTGGAGTTTACTTGCACGATACACCTGGCAAAAACCTTTTTTCACTTAACAAACGTTTTTTAAGCCATGGATGCATGAGAATGGAAAAGCCCATGGAAATAGGTCATTTGGTACTCAAGAATAATCCCCTGGCTATAGATTCACTTGAGCAAAAAGGTTGCCT
>JBIIVV010000023.1:0-24032 GCA_044339235.1 Ferruginibacter sp. | reverse complement strand
CACCTTCGGGGTCGCCTAATTTAGTGGCGTAAGGATTGGCGGCAGTTTCGAGAATCGTCAGACCGCAACCAATGATAAACAGACCTAATAAAAAGACTTCAAATGTGCGCGTATTGGCGGCAGGTATAAATAAAAAAGCACCCAAGCTGAATACTAATAACCCTGCAATGATGCCTTTTTTATAGCCAAATCTATTAAGAATAAGTCCTGCTGGAATTGCCGAAAGAAAATAGGCCAAATAAACAGCCGTATCGACAAAAGTAGATTGAGTATTGGTTAGTTGTAAGGCTTTTCTAAGATGAGGAATCAAAATACCAGTAAGGTTATTTGAAATTCCCCAAAGAAAAAACAAACTGGTCACAAGAACAAATGGAATCAACCATTTATTTGCCGTACTATCATCCGAAGTGATTTTTACATTTGAATTGGAAGTTAAAGCCATTATTTTTATTTTATAATTATTAAATATAGTTTGAAATAGAACATTACAAAGTAAAGTTTAATTATTTTGTTAGTATCACAAAGTTCTTAACCAACAAAATCGTGTAAACAAGCACTCATATTATAAATAAAAATATAAGTTATATTACAAGTGGAAAAATAATTCAAACTACTCTGCTTAGATAGTTCATTATTATCCTAATTTGCTTGATATTTAACCTCGACTGAATTATGCACCAATGAAAATTGAAAAAACAGAAATTACCCCTCGCCTAAATAGTTATATTTCGGTAAACAAACGGGAGGAGCGTTTTTTTCAGTCCCCTTTTCATTATCACCCCGAATTGGAGTTAGTCTATGTACTAGAAAGCAACGGCAAAAGAATTATTGGCAATTCTGTTGAACCATTTGAAGCAGGGGATATGATTTTTCTTGGATCCAATATTCCACATGTATGGCTCAATGACGAAATGTACTACAGAGGTATTGGCAAACTCAAAGCGAAAGCAATCGTAATCTACTTTAACAAAGATATTTTCGGCCATTTGTTTTATGAATTAAATGAGACAAAAAAAATTGGCACCCTTTTTTCTAAAGCAACTAGAGGGATTAGTATTAACGGTAAAACAAACATACTGATTGCACAGAAATTAAAACTGTTATTAAAAAGAACCGATTTTGATATCATTGTGGGCCTCTTTGAAATTTTATCCATTCTTTCTGACAGCAAGGATCTTAAATTTATCAATGCTGAATCCTATACACCAGCTGAAGACAATTCCAAAAACGATCGACTTTCAAGCGTTTTTTTACATGTAAAGGAACATTACATGGATGATATCACCCTGAAGAGCATTTCTGAAATTGCTAACCTTACACCACCATCCTTTTGCAGATTATTTAAAGCAAGAACTAAAAAACATTTTGTAGAATACTTAAGTGAAGTAAGAATTTCGAATGCTTGCAGATACCTAATGGAAAGCGACAGAAGCATTTCTGAAGTCGCTTATGTATGCGGCTACAAAACAGTTTCCAATTTCAATAAATTATTCAAAAAAATAACAGGCTTAACACCGCAAGCTTATAAAAAAAATGCAACTGGATAAGCATTTTTCAATCAAAATATATCCTCCAAAAGGATAACAGAAAACTTTATTGCTCTTTATACAAAAATAAATCAGCCAATATGAACTAGCTGCATTTACTTTGCATAATAATCATCTTAAATTTAAGCTATACTTATTCTATTTTCACTTTAATTCAACTTTCTTAGATGCAAATACAGTTATTAAAATCGAAAGTTCATCATGCTGTAATCACTGAAGCAAATCTGCACTATATGGGCAGTTTAACATTGGACGTAGCCCTTATGGAAGCTGCTAACCTATTGGAAAACGAAAAAATACATGTAGTGAATATTAACAATGGAGAGCGACTAGAAACTTACCTTATTAAAGGCGGCCGGGGAACCGGAGTATGTTGCCTCAATGGGCCCGCTGCGCGAAAAGGAGCCGAGGGAGATATCATTATTATACTTTCTTATGCTTTGATGGATTTTGAAGAAGCGAAAACTTTTTCTCCCAAGATTGTATTCCCAAAAGAAGGAAATCTACTATAAGGCAAAATTGCCAATTGGGAAAAATATTATTCAAAATAAGCCGAATTGTATAGCCCCTGATTTACTTTTTTCCACCTCTTTCAAAACTGAAACATACTGATGTGATGCACAAAATAGTTGGTCTCTATTTTTTAAATCGGAAGCAAATTTAAAGAAAATTACAGAACTCCTCTATCTAAATGCGTATATCCCCCATCAACATATATTAATTGTCCTGTAGTATGACTTGACTGATTGGATAAGAGAAAAACAACCATACTAGCAATTTCTTCTATGGTTGTCATCCTTTTTTCAAAAGGAATATTATTGGTAATCTGTTGAAGTTTTTTCTGTGGATTATCAAAATTTTTTATCCAATTTTCGTACAAAGGGGTAAAGCACTCCGCTACAATTACCGAATTTACTCGAATTTTATATTTCAATAATTCTACTGCCCACTCCCTTGTCAATGCATTTCGGCCACCATTGGCTGCGGCATAAGCAGAAGTATTACCCTGCCCCGTGTCTGCAGTTTTAGAACCAATATTCACAATCGACCCCTTCGATTTTTTTAATTCAGGTAGCGCAAAATGGGCAATCAGATAATAATGAATAAGATTATTATGTAACGATGTAAGGAAAGATTCGTAATTGCCATTTTCCAGACCAACCCCATCATTTACTCCGGCATTATTTACTAGCCCATCAATTCGGCCATATTGGTTGATTATAGTATTTACTGCCAATTCACATTCTTCAGGAATGGATAATTCAGCGGTTATATAGCTGGCCTTACCACCTGCTAAACCAATTTCCTTTATAGCAGCACAGTTTTCGATTTCACTCCTGCCAATAATGAATGGTATGGCGCCTTGCTGGGCTAGTAATTTACTAATACCCCCACCTATGCCCTTGGCCCCACCTGTAACAATAATTATTTTGCCGCTTAACTGTAAATTCATTTTTAAAGATATTTATTGTCAAAAGAAAACTATCCGATATTGTTGACTCTAAATTTGGATTAATAAAACCGAGGCCAACCATTATGGCAATTCAAATATTTTTTCCATCAACATCCATTTCTCACCTGGAGTTGCCCATGGCAATGCTTGCTGAAAGGTCCACATTAATTCTTCCCATTTTGTCACTACTGGATTTTGTAAATCCATTGCTGCTTTTTTTTCAAAAGAAAAGTTAGCATCCACCTCCATAATCATAAATAGTCGATTGCCAATAATGTATAGGTCCATTACTATAATTCCAGTTGCCTTAATACTTGAAATAATCTCTGGCCAAACCTGCAAGTGCTGTTTTTTATAGGCTGATATTAATTCAATATCATCTTTTAAATCTAATGCAAAACAATGTTTCTGAGTTGTCATATTCTATTTTTTATAAGCCTGTGCGTCTTGTTTACTAATTCCCAAACCTTTAATCCCCAATTCAATTACATCACCTGGATGTATAAAAACAGGCAATGGCTTTACCCCAAAACCCACACCTGGAGGGGTTCCCGTACTGATAATGTCTCCTGGGAGCAATGTCATAAACTGACTGAGATAGTGTAATAAAAATGGTATTTTAAAAACCAGATTGCTGGTATTGCTATTTTGGTATTTTTTTCCATTTACGCTCAGCCAAATGGATAAATTATTGACATCCAGCACTTCATCAGCGGTTGCTAAAAATGGACCTATTGGTGCAAAAGAGTCACATCCTTTTCCCTTGGCCCATTGACCACCCCGCTCTAGCTGAAAAGCCCTTTCACTATAATCATTGTGCAAGCAATAACCAGCCACATAGTCCATTGCTGCTGACTCCTCCACATAAGTGGCTTTCTTACCGACTACAAATGCCAACTCCACCTCCCAATCAGTTTTGGTGCTATTTTTTGGTATTATCAAATTATCATTGGGACCACATAATGCTGAAGTAGACTTGAAAAAGATAATCGGCTCGTGGGGTATTTGCGTATTGGTTTCCAAACAATGATCAACATAGTTCAATCCTATGCAGATAATTTTTGATGGCCTTGCCACTGGCGCACCTAAACGAGTTGAAGGATTTACCTCAGGATGATTATTGTTCTCCGCCAACAATAATCTCAACTTTTCAATACCATTATTTGTGAAAAATGCCTCGTCATAATCTGAGAAAAAAGCCGATAAATCAAACATTCTTTCACCAATGAGTACACCTGGCTTTTCTTTCCCTATATCTCCAAATCTTATTAATTTCATAATCGCTATTGTTTTATTTTAATATAAATAGATAGTTAAACTTCTAGCCCCGTGTGCGCCAATAACCAAGGATTGTTCGATATCAGCGGTTTTGGAGGGGCCCGCTAAAAAAACACCATACCCTTCTTTGAACACATCAATTTGTTGATATGCTTCATGCATAGTAGGTACAATATCTTTTGAACGCATGCAGATAAACAGGTGCTGACAAATAAAAGGCAATAAACGATTTTTCATTTGGCTTTCATATATCCACACGGCTCCATTTTCTGCAACTCCCAGTGTTGCACCAATATATGCCTGGTGCACTGACTCCAATGCGGTAGCATCCAATGATACATTAATTTCTTCGTTTACTTCCCCCAAAAAAGGCAATGTGTTGACTACATATTTTCCACTATCCCTAGCCTTCTTTATTTCATCGCCAATAAGATGAAGGTCTGAAACCTGAACAACCGTTCCGCCAATACTTACCAAGGTTTGAGTAAATTGCGCTAATGCAGTAGCGGGTTCTATTTGAATGCGGTCGATTTCCACCACTGGTGATTCAATAAAAACTGGTTTATTGCTGGAGATAGCCCCTAATATTTTTTCTCTTGAACTCATTTTTTATTTTTTATGTACCAATCTCTGAAACTTTGTTTAGGAGCCTCGGGCATTTCCCTTTGTTTGTACCAGGGATTTAGCATTTTATTATTAGTAATAAAAGGAAAAACGCGTATCACCCAACGCCCCATTTTTCCAGCCACCCGATAAATGGAAGGACGTGATAAAACAAATGCCATGCCTTTCATAGCTGCTTTTTTTCCGGTAGCAGTATACCCTTCTGCAACCAATACCTGACGCCATTTATATAATTGTACATGAATATCAATCTTTACAGGACATACATTGCTACACGAACCACAAAGCGTAGACGCAAATGGTAAATCGGCATTTGCTTTCATATCCAAATTTGGATTTAAAATAGATCCAATTGGCCCTGCTACAGCAGTATGGTAACTATGTCCTCCACTTCTTCTATATACCGGACAAGTATTGAAACAAGCAGCGCAACGAATACATTTTAAGGAATTCCTAAAATCGGGCCGACCCAATTGTTTTGTTCTGCCATTGTCTACAATAATAATATGCATTTGCTGACCAACCCTTGGTTGATGAAAATGACTGGAATAAGTAGTAATGGGTTGCCCAGTAGCACTTCTTGCAAGTAAGCGTAGAAATACACCCAGGTGTTCCGGCTTTGGAATAATTTTTTCAATCCCCATACAGGCAATATGAATGGCGGCCGAATGAACCCCCATGTCAGCATTACCTTCATTGGTACAAACTACAAAACCGCCCGTTGATGCAATAGCAAAATTTACACCCGTAAGGGCTAGTTGAGAATCAATAAATTTACCCCGTAAATGCTGCCGAGCAGCTTCGGTCAAATACTGTGGATCATTGTTTCCTTTTTCAGTTCCTAGGTATTGGTGAAATGTATCGCTTACGTCCTGCTTTTTTAAATGAATGGCGGGTAATACAATATGACTGGGCGGTTCATTTCTAAATTGAACAATTCGCTCTCCTAAGTCCGTATCCACTACATCTATTCCGCGTTGAAGCAAAAACTCATTCAAATGACATTCTTCAGTTAGCATTGATTTGCTTTTCACTACATGCTGAATTTTCTGCTCACGAATGATTTTTAAAATGATTTCATTGTGCTCGTTTCCATCTGCAGCCCAATGCACTTGAATGCCATTTGCTTGGGCTTTTTGTTCAAATTCCGATAAGTAATTATCCAGGTTAGAAAGGGTATGGTCTTTAATTTGTGAGGCCAGTTCTCGCAGCTGTTCCCACTCCGGTATTTGACGAACAGCCTTGTCTCTTTTTTCCCTTACAAACCAAAGCGTTTCATCATGCCAGTCAGTTCTCGGCTCATCCTGGTTAAATAATTCTGCTGCAGCTGAATGACTGAGTCCGGCTCCTTGCAGTGGTGCAAAAAAAAGTCTATTAAAATTTTTTGGATTCATTTTATTTCCTTTTACTGTTCAACTCGGTTTCAACACTATTTAGAATCTCAGCTATATGAATCGTTTTCACTTTACTACCATTTCTCCTTAAAATACCTTCCAAGTGCATTAAGCAACTTACATCCCCGCCGGTAATATATTCTACTTCATTGATAGCATGCTCAGTAATTCGATCCTTACCCATTTTTACAGATACTGCTTCTTCAAAAACACAAAATGTACCTCCAAAACCACAGCATTCGTCTACCCGCTTGGGTAAGCTAAGTTCCAATCCTTTCACCATATTTAATAAATGGGTTGGTTTTGAAAAAGGAGGTGCCATCAATTCACTCATGGAGGAGAGATTTAATCCACGCTGGCCATGGCAACTAATATGCATACCCACCTTATGAGGAAAAGAAGCGTTGATATTTTCAATTTTCAAAATATCAACGATAAATTCTGTCAATTCATAAATATGATTACGGATATGCAATGCCTTGCTTTCATTCTGGTCATGAAGATGCTCCTTCACATGCAATACACAACTTCCGGAGGGGGAAACGATGTAATCCACTTCGCCGAAATTGGCAACAAAATTTTTATCACAACCTTCACTCAAACTAGCAAATCCACTATTGGCCATCGGTTGACCACAACAGGTTTGGTTGAGGGGAAACACAATTTCACAACCTAGCTTCTCCAATAATTCCATAGTGGCCACAGCTACTTTCGGATAAAATTGATCAATATAACAGGGTATAAATAATCCTACGCGCATAATCAAATATTTAATTTCAAGACCACCATTCAATTTTGGATGACATTAGTTAAGTCCGCTTTTCAATATTTTATAACAATTCAATTTATCTTTTTAGTACTCGATATTGTTGCATAGCTAATGCCCTTCAAGTAAATAATTATTTAACTGGCTCAATAATTATCTTACTCAGTTTAAACAACTCAGCTTTACCTTCATTTACAGGTGATACTTTAATTGTCTTTACACCAGAGGCCGAAACTGAAATCATGGCTACAGACTGCTTTATGAACATGATTGGTCGCCAGGTGTCATAATTACCCGAACCGAGGGTTTCAAAATAAAATTTTTGATCACCTACTTGCAGCAATCCTTCCTGTTTACTGTTTTCAATCGGGCAATTGTATTCGAGCATAATCTTATAATCGCCTGGTTCCGTAAACTGAACATTGTAAGTAATTCCGTCACTAGGAGATTGCATATCAGTTGCGCAGGTGGTATGTTTCCAATCTCCAAAATAAAGGCTATGCGTAACGGGAATTATTTTTGTGTTTCCCGAAGGATTGGCCTTAATAACCTCTAGACTGCATTCCGGATATCGAGGGGAAACCACTACAGGCGCATCGAGGTAGGAATCAGTGATTTGACCATCATATTCAACTAAAATAACTGTGTTGATATCATCGGGAAGTTTTGTTGGAAGTGTAATGGTAAGAAGGTTTTTATCTTTCTTCCAAAGCAACTTATTTTTGTTGCTAAGCAGACTTACTTGCTTAATGTTTACATTCAGACCGGGAACAAGTAATACTCCATTGCTAGGAACTTTATTTACATGCAAAAAAAGTTTTCGAGGTTTTAAAGTAGTTACTCCCCAAGGCTGTGGAGCAATTGGGCCGTAAGTAGTTCCATAAATAGACGCTCCATTAATTTTTAGCCATCCTCCTACCGCTTTCAAACATTTGACGGAGGCTTCAGGAATCGTTCCATCAGCTTTGGGCCCAACGTTTAACATCAAATTGCCCCCTTTTGAAACAACACTTACTAGCAGGTGGATTATTTCGGCAGGGGTTTTAAAATTTTGGTCGAATTTGGAATATCCCCATGAATCGTTGTGTGTAAAAATTGCCTCCCAAGGGCCCTTTACAACAGTAGAAGGCACTTCCCCGTCACCGAAATCACGAAAATCACCAAGCCCTTGACCTACACGACTGCTTAACAAACAATTGGGCTGTATCTTTCTAGCATCATCGATTAAAGACTGAGTTTCTTCCTTAGAAAGTCCACCGGGCATATCGAACCAAATCAATCCAAGAGGTCCATAATTGGACAATAGTTCCTTAATCTGTGGAATAGATTTACTATTATAGTAGGCTTTGTAATCTTTGTTCTTTTCAATAAAATCCCATTCATTACCTCCTCCATTAGGCTCGTTCCAGTCAAGGAATTGAGAATAGTAAAAGCCCATTTTCACATTCCCTTTTTTACAGGCTACGGACAATTCCTTCATTGGATCGCGTTTGAAAGGCGTATTCAAAATATTATAGTCAGAAGCTTTGGATCCGAACATGGCAAACCCCTCATGGTGCTTAGCCGTAATTACCATGTATTTTATTCCAGCATCATTGATCATCTTAACCCACTCATTTGCATTAAATTTTGAAGGATTAAACTGCTGTGCCAATTTTCGATAGACCGCTACAGGTATTTTTCCACGGTTCATCACCCATTCGCTAATGCCATAATATCGCTTTTCTTTCCACTCCCCAGCGTGCTGGGCAAATAATCCCCAATGAACAAATAAGCCAAATTTGGCATCTTGAAACCATTTTGATTTCTCATCAACTTTTTGATTGGAAACCGACTTATCCCACCTTTCAACAATTTGGGCATAAGATGAATATTCACATAATACTAATAATGCGACTAAGTAAATTTTTTTTAATAGAGACATGTTATTTTGTTTTAAGTATTTGTTTGGATAGATAGATTAATTGATTAAAATAGATTTTTGAAATGGTACCCGAATCACTCAATGGAACATCCCATGTTACTGTTCCTGCATTATCATTGATAGGTTGGGTCCAACTATATACCAATTCGTTTGAAAACCTTGGGGTGCCTGTTCCCCACCATGAACCTAAAAAACTCAGAAAATGTAACTGATCACCAGAGATATTAGGTCCCTTATAATAATTCCCCCTTCCATTGATATTAAAATGTTTACCCAAGTCACTTGGAATCATCGCACAAGTTGGTAAAATGTAATCGCACTCACCAGCTAAAAAATCTTCGTATTCAGTAACCGGAACAAGTTGTATTCTATTCATTCCAACTGGTCCGACATTATATGATACAATTGCATTTGGGTTACCTGATTTAAATGCCGCTGTAAAGACTTTATATACTTCTGGACTTTCTAATACTGCACCGTCAATCCACCATGCTGATATTAATATACCCCACCTAGTAGACCACTCTGCAATAACATTTCGCCAATTTTCTTGAACTTCAAAAGACTTCCCCCTGAAACCATCAGCTGGCAGGTAAACACACATTTTAATTCCTCTTGATGTAAGCTCCTTAGCAAGTTCAATTACTAAATCTCTATTCGATAGTTTTCCATTGCCTGGGCCAAAAAATCGTTCGTAGACTTTATTGGGGCTACAGTAATAACCCCCGCCTTGACCAATAGTGATGAAAAAGTATGGAACCTTAAGCTCGGACAACTGATCAGCGAACTTTTTTACCTGAAAGGACTTTACTTTTTTGTTCCAGATTTCAGCTGACATGTTTTCAGGAACAGGCGCACTGGGCATGTGCACCAGGTAATGGGTAAAAAGTCCCCATTTTGCATCGCGCAACCACTTTGTATTGGGGTTAAGTTCCTTATCCGAATTGATTTTCCAATTGGGAACAATTTTGTTTAGGGCTTTAACTCCAGCAGTAAATAGAGACATTGCTACCATCAGAATTGCAGGTGTCAAATAGGTAATTTTCCTGATTTCATAATAATTCCATATTTATTTAGTGCTCATTAATTTCAGGCTAACCGGACCAACAAGCCCTGATTTAATTGCACCTCTATACCTAGTAGGAATAGTGGTATAATTATTAGCCAAAGTATTGTAAATCATTACCTCAACCTTATTTTCGCCTGATTTTGCAAATGGTGTAATATCAAATTTCCACGGTGGAGACAAACGGATACCGGCGCTTTTCCCATTTACAAATAGTTCGGCAGATGAAGCAAGATCTCCTAGATCGATCTCCAGTTGATTCTTCAAATCATCCGGAGAAATTAAAATGGTTTTCCGGTATAGCGCGCCACCGGAATAAGCCTTCAATCCATCTATTTCAGACCAGTCGCCCAATTCAATTGAACCTGTTCCACAACTTTGTTTAATATATTCAGGAATAGCTGCCATTCCTCGGTAGCCCGGTTGATAATCAACTTTAAACACAATTTGAGCAGAAGCTAGTTTTAGGTTGCTAAGTTTTACATTATATGTTGTAAGGCCATCCACATGTTTATCCCCAGTAATTATCTTTTGTTCTATTCCATCAGCCCACAGTTTTACATTTCCATAAGCCGCAAAAGCGAATGATTTTAAACCCGGAGCCGATTCAAATGCAAATAATCCTGACGAAGGTACAGTTCCTTCAGTATCGTAAGACAAAATACCATAATCCTGATACCAGCACATGGCAACCTGTTGTTTTGAAGGACGGGGTGTATTCTTTTTGTGGAACACCAGATAGGTTTCGCAGGCTTCATTATAAACCAGTAAGACCGAGTTAGCTCCTTTCTTTAATGAAACCGAAGTGCTGCTTAAGTCAGTTTTTGTTCCATTGATCAACAACAAAAAAGGTTTTTTTTCACCGGTTAACAGGTCGAAGTTTCCATCATTTGGCGCAATAACATTGGTATAAAGTACATAAAAGTTTCCTGCAGACTCAGGAGCTCTTCTCAGCGAATGTTTGTAATCTTCCAGTTTTCCCAAACGGATGAAATTATCGTACATCTGACCTTTTAATCCATGATATCCCTGATGACCGTAATCACCTTCCACTCCATGTTGCCAGGAGAAACCATAATAGTTCCACTGGTAATTCCGGGTTCCAATTTTAACCGTTTCTCCTTCTTTTTGACGAACCATTTTTAAGATTTCCTGTTCTGAAGGTAAAACAGGCAAAGCGCCGAGCATCAAAAACTGTTTTCCGTAGGCACAGGTTTGTTTTTTCCAGGAATCGTCCATTTTAATCTCCGATCCCGTATAGCTTTTATTCTCGGCATAGTATAACTGGCGAACCTGAGCACCTAATAATTCCTTTGTCGCCGGCAACTGAAAATCTCCCCATTGATTGTCGAGCGAAGGTTTTATTTCAAACTCCCAGTTCCCTTTTATTGGTATGGTTTTTATGGGCTTTGAAACAATGAAATCTTTTGTGGAAGAGTTGTCACTGGTGAAAACAATGATTTGCATTTCATTTTCCGAAAGCGGTAAAGTGATTACGGTACCGTCGTTGGATGGAGTTGCCAGTTTTGAAAGCGATAAAATCTCTGCCGTCGATGGATTCCACAATTCAACACTCCCTTTAGCTTTAAAAAAACATTTGGTTCCTGCAGGGATATTGTATAAAGCATAGATGTCGCGTTTTCCAACGACACGGTGCATCACATAAGGTTGTGTACTAATTTCTGAAAGGATCTTAAAATCCGGATTGTATTTTCCTGAAATCGCTGAAACCACTTTCTTTTCATCATTGCATTGAATTAAATTAGAGGCTTTTGCATATAAGCCGGAAATAAGTTTTGTCACTTCAGCATCCTTAACTCCACTTAATTCGGAAGCTACCGGCTGTTCCCCTATGTTTACAACGATTCCGCCTGCATTTTTAAATTCTTTTATTTTCAAGAGCGAAGCCTGACGCATCACTTTCATGGATGGAATAATCAAAACTTTGAATTTTTCTCCTGCGATAAGAAGTTCTCCATTTTTCACTTCAGCGCGGGCCAGTGATTCAAAATCGATAAAATCGAAATCAATTCCCTTACTGTAAAGTTCTGTGCCTGCATGAAAAGCAATATCGCTTGATTTTTTACCTTCCATATCGGCAACTACCGGTTCAGTAGCGTACATGATGGCGACATCGCAACGATGATGCCCTTGCGACAAGGTATAGGAAAGTCGTTCTACACTTGTCATGAGCGGATCAATTTGATTCCAGTAAGGCATCCGGAAGTGATTGCATGGAGGAGCCCATTCCCACCAGCCGCCCATGGTAGAATAATATAATCCATGAAGAGACAAAAGGTTATAACCCATGGTGAAGTTTGCAAATATGGCATCGCTTACGCCAGAAGAAGTTGTTCCCCAGCCACTTCCATAAAAGCCTTCGAGCCATACCCTTGGACGTTCGTACATGTGTGAAATGGATGAGGCTACTTTTGCCTTTATCAGATCTTTACCAAGATTAGGCTGGTCAGAACCAGGTCCCTGATTCCACCGCTGGGTTCTGAAATAATCGCCAAACTCATCAATTACCCGACCTCGGCCTCCATGATCACAGCCAAATATTAACCCTCGATCCTGGTGCCACTGGTAAACAGGCTTGAAGAAATTTTCTTCACTCAAACTGACAAGCACATCGTTGTAATCTATTCTTATTTTCGGAGTGATATTCCCAATGTTGGTGTATAGTGCATCAAGATAAGATACCACATCGTAACCTTTGCGTTTTTTAAACTCATCAGCAAAATATCGGTTCCAGAGCTTGCCGTCAACCCTGAAATTTAGCTCATCTGAAAAGAAAAAGTTTACTGCATTTTTAAATGTCTCTTTGGACAATTCCTTTTCAAACTTTCCAAAAAAATGATCGCAGTATGATTTCCCGCTTTTGGGATTCATCGGATCATAGGAAGGATCCAGCGTTTCGGAATAAACTCCAGTAATTTTCCAAGTTTCCTGTCCAAAATTATAGACAAACTTGCCATTTTTGACCTGAGAAAGTAAATCCCGACGGGTTTCGACTGCCAGGCTGCTGTCTGGATTCATTTTTATGGCAGTCAATGTTAAGAGTTTTTGAGGTATCTCAAAACTACCTTTCCCTGAAAGGTTTTTGGAAAGGTTTTTAAGCATTGAACCGATTAAATCAGGATTCTCTTCGATAGCTTCATCCATAGCAAATCCCTGTCCAATCCCTAAGGTATAATCACTTAAACTAATGGTCATTCCTCTTTTATGCGATTCGGAGGCAAACCATCGCAGTAAATCCCACCATTCGGGTGTGAAAATTGCAGGTTTACTAGGTCTTGAAAGGCCATACGAAATTCCTCCTTCATCGAGGTGGCTATAGTTAATTTGAAGGCTGGTTACACCTTTATTTTTTAGTTGGTCGAGCTGCCAGGTCATACGTTCCCTTGTAAGCGTGTCACCTTGCCACCAGTAAAATGACACTTCGCCATAACCCTTGGGAGGATTTTTAAATCCCTGAAGAATATCCATATCAGGCGATCGGTCTGGATAACCAGGGGGCAAAAGTGGGGTTTGACCTACTGAAGAAAGCCCTAAAAATAAGGCGGCAAAGAAAATGATACTTTTGATTGACATATAAATGTTTATTAGTTTGCGATTTTTTAATTAATTAACAAATTCTCACCACGTCGACATCACATAATTGACCCAACTTTTCAATCTTACCGGCGATATGCCCAACCCCAATAGCGCAGTGATGAGCAGGACCCTGTTTGGACCATTCATCCATAAAGCGCCTGGCACCGATAGAAAAACGGTAACGGCTGTTTGTATTTCCGATTTCTAACGTTGGGCCTTCTACTGCTTCTCCTTGAGCGGTTAGCAGGAATATTCCATCCTTTCCCTCCACAACAGAAAGCAGCGTGACTGGTCCGTTTTTCACCTTCATTTGTATCGACAATCCTTTTCCTGGCTTGCCATGATACAGGGGTAGCGGAACAAGTTTTACTTTTTCCTCGGCAATGGCGTAATGGGCAGGACCATCGTGTCCAAGATAAACGACATCGTCATTAAAATCCATCAGGTAGAATTCAGAGAAAGAACCGCCAGCACCAAATTCTGCCATTATTTTCATTGCCTGAGCATTTTTCACTTCGCACTCTCCGGCAATGGGTATATTTTTACCTGTAAGCATTGTACAACCGGCAATTACAGAGGTAATTATATTCTCGTATTCGTTACCCGTCTCGCCTTCATAATAATAAGCCATTGAACCGAGGTCATGTTTTTGAACCAGTTTGTCCAGCGCCACCGATGTTCGGGCGGCTCGTTCCATTTCAAATGCCTCGCATTCCGGCGAAACATTAAATTCTTCGTTCAATTCGACAATCTTGGCCTGTATTTCAGCTTCTGTTGTCTCATCCCGGTATTTTTTAAGTTCACACATTTCGAGCAATTCCATGTGCGTTCCGAATACAGCCGATTGTTTGGAGATATCGGTATAGACATCCAACATTCCATTATAATAGTGCCCCAATATTCCGAGCCGGTTGTTTCGCATTGCCCTTGCAACCCTGGCAGCTTCTGTCCAGGCTTTAATTTCTGACCAGGCCGCTGCGTCTTGTAAATATCCTGTTACGATGTTATACTTGATGCCCGATCGGTTAAATACTGCTGCAATCTCGGGAACCGAGCATGCCTGGCAGTGCTCCAGCCAAATGCCTGTCATTTTACCCCGATCAGCTAATGCATTAAAGGCTTCATAATCCATTTGAGCCACCGGCTGAAGATTAAGAATCACTACAGTAACTTTCAGTTTTTGAGCTATTGGCAAAACGGTGGATGACAAGGCATAAGTTGAAACATACAGAAATACAATTTCTACATCTTTTGATTTCAGAAAGATGGCAGCCTCATTTGCTTTTGCCGGATTGTCAACCATGCCTGCATCAACTACCTCCACACCAAAGCCTTCTATTTTGCTTTTAATCTGTTTTTGGTATTCTTTCAAATTGTCGAGCAAACCATTAAATTGAGGCCAGTAGGTATCAAGGCCAATTCCAAATAATCCTATTTTAATCATGATAAATTTCTTTAATAATAATTTACTTAGCGAACCACTTCATTATCTCACTGGCAATAAGTTCATGTCCCAATTCATTCGTGAAGGAATGCTATGTCCGTGAAGATGCCGTCTAATCAAAATTTCATTTTTTACATTCATTCCCCTAAATATTTGTGAACTTATTAATTAATCGTTTGCCCATTGTAAATTTCTAAACTCCGGTTTTTCACCAATCCATTTAGCTCCCAGTTCTAACTTCTTATTTTCGGAAGCAATTTTTTCATTTAATGTTTCCTGCATTCCCAGTCTCAATTCTTTTATTCCAGTCCAGGCGGCTAATGATTTTTTAACGGCATTTTGGAAATCGTTAGTTGACAAAATAATTCGTTGCCATTTATTACCTCCTGCAAGCTTAATTTCAGTGGCATAATTATCAATTCCAACCACTAATTTGTTGGGCTGTGCTGAACGAACTTCAAAAGCAAGTTTTGCATTTTCAGGAGCCTTCCATTTATCATCATGCAATTTGTGTGTCTTACACGGCCAATCCTCAGGTTTGTAGGAAAACCATTCTTTTTTCCAGTCACCTTCAAAGGTCTCGATGGTTAGAGTGGGTTTCATGGTTGTTTTGACTCCTGCCGCTTTGAGTTGCTCCGGACTAACCACTGACATGGTTGATGACAGATTGAATTTGTCAGCCAAATAAATTCCATAATAATATCCCGCACCCTTGACAGTTTCATCCAAGGAATATACGATGTTAGCATAAGCCCAGATCGGTTTGTCAGTAATTAATTCTGGCAATTCTGCTGACCAGAAATTTTCCTTTTTCGTGGTATGTGCATAATACCAAAAGCGGCTCATGGTGTTTTCCCGGTCATCCATCTTTCCATCTACTTGCCCTTGTTGGGTATAATAAATATCAACGTAAAGAATATTTTTTGACACATCAGGAATCACTGAAAATATTGGCACTCCATTTTTTGTTTCTAGTTTCAGCGAACTTTTAGGTGTTTCTGGGAAGGTGAAAATGCCTTTCAGGTATTGATCGAACCAAAGCTGTGTGGCGACTTCACATTCTGCATTGTCCTGATGATTATGGTGGGGTGAGCATGTAACACGCCACTTTTTACTTTTGATTTCTTTTACAGCCAATTGTAAATCATTAATATGTCCATGAAAATCGTTTGCCGGACTAAGAAAAATTATTGGGCAAGCAATTTTTCTCAAGTAAACGTCATCGCCCAACGTATTTCGAAATAAGGGATCTTCATTATATCGGTCGCTTACACCTCCACAAGAAGGGGCTGATGCTTTAACCCTTGAGTCTGACCCTGATGTTAAAACAGTAATCTTGCCCCCCATTGAGTGGCCGTAGACTCCGAGTTTTTTAGGATTTACCTCCGGTTGTTTTTCAAGAAAAGTAAGTGCCCTACGAGCCCCAACTGTACACAAAAACCAACTATTATTACGCGGCGATTTAATGGAATCCAATGTCCAGTTTGCAGTTGGAATTTCAACGAAAGAGTTTTTAGGATTTCGGCTTGGATCATGATAACCGTCAACTGCCCCCCAATCGGTGGTTAATTTATATTTTGGATCCTTGGTTTTGTTTTCTAAAAATAGTTTTACTATTTCATGATTAACAATATATTCCGGAGCATTGATTCTTCCTGCCCAAGCAATAGAAATTGTCGCATAACCCCGTTTGGCATTGGTCAGGACAGCCCGGTAATCGGCATACTGTCCACCACCGTGAATTTGCACCAAGCCCTGAAGATTGGTTGCTCCTTTTGGATAACCGTAAATAGCAGCCATCATAGCTTTCTTCCCTTTGAAGATTCCGATGCGGTAACGAAGTACTTGCATCACCACACCGTCTTCTTCCCACTCTTTAAGAATTTCGATATCTAGCGGCTCTTTTCTAGGGTCATAGTCTTTCCAAAGCTCTTCAAGGGTTTGAGGTACTTTACCTGCTTTCAAAGGTGGAAAAGTTTCTTGGCTAAAGCATTTTTGGTAGGGAAATAGTATATTAAAAAAAGTAATTAGCAAAAAGTATTTCATAACCTGTACTTAGTCTATTTCTAACACTATAATAGAATCAATTTCGTTCCTATTCTTTAATGGCAAATCAATTTCAACGCCTTGTTTGCTTTGGTTAACCGTAGGGTTTTTTACATTTAATCCTTTGCTACGAACAATTTTTTTATCAATAGCTGCTAACACGAGGGGCGAACCATCTTTGGGCCAATTTAGGATATGTACGTATATTTTATTGCCTTTAAACGTCATTCCGCCCCAATCACCATTTGCATTTGGTCCCCCACGAGTTCCATAAATACTTTCCCCGTTTTCAATCAACCATTTTCCCATTTTTTTTAGGATTGCAACCTGATCGGCAGGAAACTCACCAGTTTGTAATGGTCCAACATTGAGTAAAAGGTTTCCGTCGCCCGTCACAGTTTGAACCAAATTTTGAACAACTTCCTTGTAAGAAATTGTTTTTCCATCAGGTCGATAAGACCAACCGCCACCGTCTTTGCATTTTGTCATGGTCATGCAAGATTCCCAGGTCCAAAGAGTCTGGAATTTGCCAATTTGTTGTTCGGGAGTATCATAATCACCATTTACCAAAGATTGAAGTTCTGATGATGAAGCGCTGTCCTTGGTTGCTCTTATGAATCTGGCCGCACGATTATTTACAAGAAGATTCTTTCCCTGAAGCGAATACATCATGTCGAACATTTGCTGAAAGGTATAATCGCCCCAGTTACCAGCCACGTGGTCGAACCAAACGATATCAACTTTCCCGTAATTGGTGAGCAATTCACGGAGTTGACCTTCATAAAAATCGTTGTATTTTTTATTGTCACCTACCAGATAGTCGGGATGCGACCAATCGCGGGTAGAATAATACCATCCAAGTCTTAATCCGTATTTATGGGCGGCATCAGAAAGTTCTTTACAGATGTCACGTTTAAAAGGGGTATTTGCAATATTGTAATCCCGAAGTTTAGTATGCCAGTTGGAAAATCCATCGTGGTGTTTTGTGGTGAAAACGATGTATTTGAACCCGGCCTGTTTTGCCAGTTTCATCCATTCATCCGCATCAAATTTTACCGGATTAAAGCTCTTATATAAATTATCATACTCTTCATCCGGCACAAACGGGCCAGGTCCCGGATGGTCGAAAGGATGATTCTGTCGGGACCAACTAATTTCTGTTCCCTTAACACTTGAAGGCCCCCAGTGCATAAAAAGACCGAATTTTGCATCTCGAAACCATTGTAGTTTAGAGTTGTTTTGATACTCAGTACTTATCTTTTCATTTGGCATTTTTGATTGCGCCTTGGTATGCCTATTAAATAGGCATAAAAGCAATAGCAAATTTATTAGTGTAACTTTTTTCATCTTTTTTATAATTACTTTCAAAACCTGTGACATTGTAATTTTTATTATTTCTAGATTTTTTGACAAAAGCAAAGTTCCTTTTATTGGAAATTAATCAACTCCAGCCATTGTTGATTAATTTGCTAATATAATTCTTACTCAATCTTTTCAATTTCCACCCAAAATGGCAAGATCCTTTTGCCACCAATTAAATAGTAGGGTGTTAATTCACCATCCATTTCAGGAAGGTGAACGTTTTTCATTTCAATTACATCGGTATTCAAATCATTTTTCATTTGATTGATGATTGTATTTGTTTCCAAATACATCTGTCCCTTTGCAGCTATCGATTTTATGAATTTAAATCTGAAATTATAGTGTCCCTTTATGATATGGACATTCCATTTTCCAACTATTTCTTCCTGATCCCAAAGCCCACGTGTACCATCAGCATCGTTACGATTCAAAACCATTGGATTTTCCTTCTTTGATCCAATGGTGATTTTTTGTTGCTTGGTTAGGTTTTCGGAAAGAATTAATTCCCGATAAATCTTATCCAATTCAATTTTCATTTTTTTGGCAGTACTTTTATTTTTGGAAATAATATTGTGCTGTTCGTTCGGATCTGCTTGTAAATTATACAATTCGAAATCTTCGATGGATGCATTGTAAGCCGTTTGTCCTACCAATTTGTAGCCCGATTTCTGTATAGCCATATTATTGTAGAGTTCAGGGTATTTTCTCGTCCAATAGGTAAATAATGATCTATTTGACCAATCTACATTTTTGCCTACTATCAACGGTACAAGGCTTTTACCATCAATTTTACGACCCTTGGGTAAACCAACATAACATAACTCCGATAGAGTAGGCAAAACATCAATGTGAGCAGACATGATATCTATATTTTTACTCCCCCTAAAGAAAGCTGGATATTTTAAAAAAAAGGGAACTCTTGTTCCTCCATCATATACCGAGCCTTTCATATCTCTCAGGCCCGCCGTATAACGTAATTGCTGAGGGCCATTGTCGCTCATGAATATGACAATGGTATTTTCTTCAATTCCCAATTCTTTTAACTTTTGAAGAACCTTGCCAATATTGTCATCAATATTGGATACCATACCATATACCCTTCGAGCATCTTCTTTATCCTGTTCACTCATCTTCAAATGCAATGGGTTGTTTCTTTCGAATTCAATAGAAGGATCAATCCCGGCATACATCTGATAATAACGATCCGGCACTTGCAATGGACCATGAGGGGCATTAAAGGCGAGATAACAGAAAAAAGGATTGCTTTTATTTTTCTCAATAAATTGGATTGCATTTGAGGCGAAAATGTCTGAACAATAGCCTTTATACGCTTCTTTTAGCCCATTATGCCACAGAATCGGATCAAAATAACTGCTGTCTTTTTTAAAATAAGTTGTTACATCACCAACCTGTCCCATACCACCTGAAAGATGCATTAATGTTTCATCAAACCCTTGATCCATTGGCCGACTGGGATAATTGTCGCCCAAATGCCATTTCCCAAACAAGCCTGTTTTATAATCAGCCTGTTTTAACATTTCAGCAATGGTAATTTCGTTTGTTGCCATTGTACATCCTCCGTTATAGGTATCTCTTATTCCGGTACGCAAAGAATAGCGTCCTGTCATTAAACTTGAACGGGTAGGCGCACATACCGGTGAAACATAAAAGTTGGTGAACCTTACACTTTTTTTGGCGAAATTGTCAATAATCGGAGTTTTTATCTGATCGTTGCCGGTATAGCCAAGATCTCCACATCCCTGATCATCGGTTATAATTAAAACTACGTTTGGGTGCACATTTTTCTGTGCGAATACTTCGACTGAAGCTCCAAATGCCAGCAGAATGAATAGGTATTTATAACTATTAATAATCACGGTTATGTAATTTACTTTTAGTAACAGTCAGTTCAATTGCAGTATCATTTACATCCCAATCCATTCCATCAGGAAGCGAAATGGTTATCACACCACTTACCTCCTTGCTAAAGGAAAGAACGGTATTAGATTTTACTAACTTAGCACCTATAAATACCTTTCCATCTGCCGGAGCAGAAAGCATTAACATTTTACTACTGGTCTCCGTTTTAGTAGGGTTTAATATGTGTATAAATTCATGCCTTCCATCGCTCGACTGCATTGCAACAAAGTTAACGGAACCCAAATCTCCTTTTTTTACCAATGGTTTATCCGGATCTACATCAACCTTTGATGGCCATGAGGTGCTGGGTTTAGTTCCAAAAATCGACCTGCTGATTGGCTTAATTAATTGCCCTAATTTTTTTAGCTTCTTTTCTACACCCGGTGCCCAGATACTTCCTGTATTTAAACCTCTTATCGGATTGGCACACCAACAGGCTCCAAGCCCTTCAGAATTGCTAGCAGACTGATAAATGGTATACCTAAACAAATCACTTGCATTTAATAAAACGGGGGGATTTTCCTTAGAGACAATATTTTCTTCAATATAGCCGAGGGTTGAATAGCCAAAACTTGGCCAGGTGTTACCATCATTGCGGTTAGCAGCCAGGCCATATTGCCAGTAACCTTCTATCCATTTTGAATGAATCTGAAATTCCTTCATCCCAGTTTGGCACAAGTATTTTCCTTTACCCGGACCGGAATGCCAGTAGTTCTGAATCAAAACCAACGAAGGATCTACTGCTTCAACTGTTGCTCTTAGTTTTTTATAATCGACAAAATGGTCATTTGAGATAGTTTCAAGACCTTCATCGATCCAGAACCCTTTAATCTTCCCCTTATATCGTTTTGAAATTTCTGAATACATTTCGGATAGATAATCATTCCATTTCGGAAAATTAAAAGTAGTATCCCCCATCTGCTTGTATTCAAATTTAGCCTTATCGGCTGGAGTAAAATCGTGCAAGTCGTTGGGATGGGTATATAGAAAAAGATCAATGCCTGCTGCTTTTAAGGCATTTGCTAATTCAGCAATCAGATCTCTGTCATTTTTATCAGGATTATTTTTCTCCGGGTTATCTCTCCACTTCCTATAAACCGGACTATAGTAAAGAGGATTCATACGGGCATGCCAGGCAGTGAAAATTACGTATTGTACGCCAAAGGATTTGCAATCTTTGACGTACTGTTTTACATCGAATGTATTGATTTGCTCTCGGATACTTTTTGATGGAATTCCGTTAAGATCATTGGTGCCATTTCCTCCCGACCATACATAATGTGAGAATAATCCAAATTTCAGGTTTGAAATGGACTTTTCTGCGGCGCTGATGTGCTGTGCACTAAGTATTTTTTCAGCTGAAGTTAGGAGTATAAAAATCAGGCCCAGAATTTTTACGGGTCGCATGTAGGATCTATTGAATTGTTGTATTTGATTTGATTTCCAAATTCCGGTAAAGCAGCGCTTTGGTTTCATAACAAGTTTATGAGGGAACTAACTTAGGTGAAGGAAAAAATAAGTGAAGCGTCTTTTTAATTACGCTTCACTATGTAATGTACAATAAGAACTTACACTATTTTGATTGAAAAAAAGTCAATCAAAAGTATGATTAGTATCCAGGATTTTGTAGAAGTTTGCTATTCTTCTGAATTTCACTAACAGGAATCGGCTGCCAATAAACTTTTTCGCTATAGATACGCGTTTGAACAGTTTTCTTCGAATAGGTTTTGGTCCCGTCAATATTTTTTACAATTTTTATTCCCATGGCATTTCCCATGCCTTGCTCCAGAATTTTCCAGCGACGGAGGTCATAATATCGTTGCCCTTCAAAAGCCAACTCGATTCTGCGTTCCTGCCGTATTTTATCTCTTAAAACTGTACCAGCGCCGGTAACATCAGGCATTCCAGCTCTTTGGCGAATCATGTTTACATACTTGAGGGCCTCTCCATCATTTCCCAAAGCATTTTGTGCTTCGGCATAATTGAGGTAAATTTCAGAAAGTCGAATGAAAATCGCCTGGCAATCAGATACCCATTTTGTTACATCCTTGGTTGGATTAACATATTTACGCAGAAAATATCCTGTTACTGTTGCATTGGTTGGTTCTACCGTGGCCCCAATTGGGTTATCCTGCCCCCCTTCATAGGTGTCAATTGTCCTTCCTTTGTAAGGCATGCCGTCATAAAAAATTGAGGCATAAAACCTCGGGTCCCTGTTTTTATAAGGATTAGCAGCCAGAACGGGATTATTCCAGTCAAATTTGGAGCCATCTGCCATTTCAAAATCATCTACAATGTTTTGACTTGGAGTTCCCATACCCCAGCCTCCGAAGCCGTTCGGCGATAAATCCCGATCTACAGTACTCTCAAAATTGGTAGGACCCCAATCTGAGGCAGTACTATTATAATACTTAGCTAATATTACTTCTGAATTTGCCCGGTCCAAAAAGATATTTTCATATTTGGCAGGTTTGTATAGCGAGTAAGTTCCCAAATCAATCACTGCTTTAGCTGCATCCGAAGCGGCCTTCCATTTAGCCTGATCGTTGGACGCATTATTCAAAGGACTTGCAGCGAAGAGCAAGAAATTTGCTTTTAAAGCCATTGCTGCACCTTTCGTAACACGCCCCATGTCGGAGCTGCTATAAGTTAAAGGTAAGCCAGCAATTGCCTTATCTAGATCAACCAGAATAGACTTTGAGCACTCGTCAAATGTATTGCGTGCCTCCTCGAACTTGGTGTCGTTTGTTGAATAAACTTTGGTAATTATGGGCACTCCACCAAAGTTTTTCACGAGGTGAACGTAATTAAATGCCCTTAAGAAATACATCTCTGAACTAAAACGGCTGATTAAAGCAGCATCACCCTTAACAGCATCCGCATGTTCAAAATAGTTGTTGATTGCCCTGATCAATCCATAATTGGTTGACCAACGACCTAATGAAGAAAGACGACTGGGAGATAATTCACCCCTTACGATTAAATCCGCCTGGATACACCAGCCATCCTTGTCGTGTAGTTCAAAGACTTCATCTACTGCTCCACCGGTCCAATAACCATAAACAGCGCTATAATTCCCCCATCCCGTTTGATTACTTCCAAAACCATTGGGCATTCCCATCGTAGTCATTGAAATGGAGTTATAGCATTCGGCCACATATCCCTGGACCAGATTGATATCAGCCCATATTGCAGCATCCGATATTTTATCTGTTGGTTTTAAATCCAGGATATCTTTGTTGCAGGATGTTAAAAAAAGTGTAATTGAAATTACAACAAAATATATTCTTTTCATGATTTTCATTTTTTAGATTTTTAGAAACTAACATTCACCCCAACATTTACCATTTTTTGGATAGGATATGATGCAAGATTTGCACTATTAAGAAACACTAAGCTGCCCAATGTTTCAGGATCTACAAGCTTAACATGGTCCATAATCATAAACAGGTTCGCTGCGCTAACAAACAATCTTACATTTGACAATTTTGCCAAATTGGTAATATTCTTTGGGAGGGAATAACCGATTTCTATGTTTTTTAAGCGAATAAATGAACAATCTTTCATCCAGAAAGTAGAAGCAAGTGCATTGTTTCCAACAGAACCCCAGT
>JBIIVV010000161.1:0-7212 GCA_044339235.1 Ferruginibacter sp. | reverse complement strand
AACTGGGCAACAGTTTTTGAAAAATCCTCAAAGCCCACTGGTTTTACGACATAGCTGTTTACACCTAGTTTGTAGCACTCCTTAATGTCGGGGTCTTCCTTTGAGGAGGTAAGGATTACCACAGGGATACCCATTGTCTCCGCATTGGATTTAATTTTTTTCAACACTTCAATGCCACTTACCTTGGGCATTTTAAGGTCGAGTAAAATTACTTTTGGTGTATTGGTGGTTGTTCGGCCTTTCCATTGTCCTTCGCCAAATAAATATTGAAGTACTTCTTGGCCATCTTTTAAGTGAAGAATTTTGTTGGCCACATTATTCTTATTTAATGCTCGCTTGATTAAATCAGCATCACTTGGATTATCTTCTACCAGGATGATTTCTGCTGCAATTTCCATGATGTATTATTTTAGTTAAGTGTAAAATAAAAGCTAGCTCCTTCGTTTTCTTTTCCTTCTCCCCATATCTTTCCTCCATGTTTGTTAATAATCCGCTGTACAATGGCTAGACCTACCCCATTGCCTTCAAATTCTTGTTCGGAATGCAATCGCTGAAAAACACCAAATAATTTATCTGCAAACCGCATATCAAAACCAGCCCCATTGTCTTTTATAGTGAAGATGGTTTTCCCCTCTTTTTGTTCTGCATAAATTTCAATAACGGGCTTTTCTTTTTTAGAAGAATATTTAATGGCATTGCCTATCAGATTCATCATTACTTGGTAAAGCAGGGTATAATCACCTTCCACTTCCGGCAATGGACTTAGTTGAATAGCTGCGTGATTGGGTGATATTTGATTTAGTTCCTCTATTGCTGTGGTGGCCAATTCATTCATGTTAACCTGCACCATTTTGATTTCCTGTCTACCTAAGCGTGAAAATGCTAATAGGTCATCAATAAGCCTTCCCATTTTTTGCCCATTGTTTTTAATATTTTTCAGCATGAGCTGTCCATCCTCATTTAATTTGTCTTTTTGCTCTTCTTCTAGTATTTGTGCATAGCTGTTAACGGCCCTTAGTGGGGCTCTTAGATCGTGTGAAACTGAAAAGGTAAAGGCTTCTAATTCTTTATTTAGTGACTCATACTGTGCCGTACGATCCAATACTTTTTTGTCTAGGGTCTTGTTTAATTCCTGTATTTTTTGTTCGTCTAATTTCCGGCTAGTCACATCTTCATAAGACATACATGCCCCCATTACTATACCCTCCTGATTAGTTACAGGATATAATCTTGAATCTAACCAAAGTGGATTTCCATCAGGTAGCAAAAAAGAAGTTTCGGAATTTAATTTTGCACCATTCATAACCTCTTTTAATGATTTGCTGAAGGATTCCTGTCGTTCAGTAATTAGGGAATTTAAAATATTTTCATTCTTTTTTAATATTTTATTATCAGCAATAGTAAAGTACTTTTCCATTAAATTATTGAATTCCACGATGGTGAAATTAGTATCCATTAATAAATAACCTGTCTGTGTATTTTCAAATAATGACCTGAGGTTGTTTTCAGTCTTAGCTAGCGCTTCATCATTCAATTTCCGTTCAGTGATATCCTGTATAATGCCGAGTAAGCTTTCTACCTTTCCTTCCGAATTTAGCTTTGGAGTGCCTCTTGCAAAAATCCATCGTATTGCTCCATCAGCCCGACGGATACGGGATTCCAGTTTAAATTCCCTTTTTGCCTCAATAGCTTCTTTTACCATTTTGCTCACCCAGTTACGGTCGGCTGGAAGTAAATGTTCTGTAAATGTTTCTAAAGTAAATTTTGGCAGTAGTGTCTCGTACCCAAATATTTTATCATGGGTGGTGGTGCGAATAATGTTATTGTCTTCTAAATTAAGTTCCCAAACACCCGTTTGATTTGTTTCAAGGCTAAGTTTGAGCCTCGCTTCACTTTCAATTAATTTTATTTCGGCTTTTTTGCGTTCATTGATTGAATCAAAAATTATTACAAAGTGATTGGGGGTAGTTTTGTAAGACGAAACAAGGAACCATGATTTTAAAGCGGAAACGTACAGTTCAGATTTATCAGGTTGCCCTGTAAAGACCACCCGACTGAAAGTTTCGAGTACTTTCGGGTCTTTTTCGTGAATTCCCGGTATTGCTTCAGAGACCTTTTTGCCAATCACATTCAGAAGCCCTGTTTGAGTTTCAAAAGCTTTATTTACTGTTACGTAAATATAATCTACCGGTTTTCCATTTTCAATAACTAATCTACAATGGGCAAAGCCATTCAACATATTTTCAAAGAGGGTACGATAAAGCTTTTCACTTTCTATTAATGCCAATTCATTATTTTTTCTTTCTGTGATATCCACTATCTGTCCGATGGAGGAAAGGAGCGTTTTGCCATCTTCATCAAATAACTGTGAGCTTGTCCAAAGTAAGGTTTTGATAGTTTTATCAGTATGGGTAATTTCAAATTCAATCGGTTGTCTATATTTACTATTCAAATTTTGGATAACTTGTTCAATATTTTTTTGAATGGCTATATCAGTAAAAAATTCTTGAATGGATTTACCGATGATCTCCGATTCTGCGATTCCCGTAATCATTTCAAAAGCGTGGTTAAAACGGGTAATCTTGAATGCCGAATTCCAAATAATGATGGGAGCGTTGGAATGATCGATCAGATTTTCATAAAACTCCTTTGCCTGAATTATTTCAAGCTCTGATTTTTTTCTTTCCGAAATATCTGTCATCGCAACACATACACCAATTACGGATTGGTCCAAATTGATAATTGGGAAAAGTTTTGATTCGATCCAAATTTTTTTGTCATTCGATTGGGGAAATGCATTTTCAAAGATAAATTTCTCCCCATGTTGAACTGTCTTAAAGCGTTCTAAAAAAATTTTTTGATTTTCTTTTGGGATATCAATGAGAATATTTTTATTTTTCCGTAAATGTATATTCTCAGTTTTTAAAATTAATTTTTCCATTACATTATTAAATTCCAAAATAGTATGGTCTTTGTCCATTAGTAAAAATCCATCTATTGAATTTTCGAATATTGCCCTAAGGTTACTTTCTGATTTTGAAATGGCTTCTTCATAATTGATTCGTTGAGTAATATCGTGTGTGATAACTAGCAGTTGAAATATTTTTCCATTCTCATCCTTGATGGCACTAATGGCGACTTCCCACCATTTTGGAATGCCTCTTTCTGTTGCCCGAAAACCTTCGAATTTCCCCATGCCTCCATTTTGGGCTGTGGTTAAAGCTTTCAGGGCTTTATCTTTTTCTGCTCCTTTCCAAAAATTTATCCAGGGTTTGTTTAGATAAGTTGACAAGTCTTGAATATCCATTATTTTTTGCCCGCCTTCGCTCATCAGCAATAATTCTCCTTCAGCATTTAATATTTTGATACTGTCTTGGCTTTTGGCAATGAGTTGGTTGTTTATTTCTAGGCTTCTCTTAAGCTCTACTTCTACATTTGCACGTGTTTCCATTTCAGTCAATAGTTCTCTGCTAACTCTTTCTGCTGAATTTTTTGAAGACAATTCACTATCTATTAATTTTTCAACCATTTTCTTTTCGGCTGACAATTGCTCTTTGCTGATCATCAGTTCGGCCTTTTTTTCTTCAAGTGACTTCGTTGACTGTTGCAATTCTGATTCGGTTTTCACTATTTCAGTCCGATCGATTATAATAATGCAGTGATTACCGAATGTATTATCTGAAAGCTGGCTGATGGATAGGTGAAGCGTTAATAATTTGTTATCTGCTCTCCGGAAATTGATGTCTCTGCTAAATCGTTGTTGCTGTTGATCTTTTAATGATTTTTTAAATGTTTCTACCTGATCATTCTCTATAAACTGAGTAAAATTATAGTTCACTAGTTTATCCAATGGGATTCCGATCAGTTCGGCAAACTTTTCATTTGCATATAGAATCAGTCCTTCGTCTGAAGTGATGGCTACGCTTTGTGGAATCACCTCTACGATTGCCTGATAAGGGATTTTGGGTTCATTTGGAACAGGCTTTGTTTCAGTCAATTGCTGTTTTGTTATTGCGTTTTCCAATTGCAATGACTCATCCGGTTTTGTTGCTAATTGATTGTCCATTTTATTTACTGCTTTTAAAATGATTCTAATTTTTACAGGCTAGTTGATTTAATCAATTGTTGGCAAATTTGTTTGCAAACTAAAGACCGCTTAGCTTCTAAAAAATATCCTCCGCCATATCCTCATTACAAGTATAAGTTTTCCAGTGAGGGTGGTTGGTTTACATGTAACCAGTAGTAGGCGATGTCTTTAATGGTAAGAGCAAATTTTTCAAAATCGATTGGCTTTACTACATAACTATTGGCACCCAGGTTATAGCATTTTTGTATATCCGGATCTTCTTTCGAACTGGTAAGAATTACCACTGGAATGGCTTTTGTTAGCGGCGCACATTTTATTTTTTGCAATACTTCTATGCCATTTACTTTGGGCATTCTAATGTCCAGCAATATTAGTTTGGGTGGAAAAGCGATGTTTCTAGTTTCTAAAAATTTTCCGGAGGCAAAAATAAAATCCAATGCTTCTTCCCCATCTTTTAGTCGGACGAGGTTTTTTTCCATTTTGTTTTTTTCGAGTGCATGAATCGTTAACTTGGCATCATCATCATTGTCTTCTACCAGTAAGATTTGCACATCATTGAGTTCCATTTTTGCCATTTTGTAATTAAATTAATTGAGGTGTTGAATTGGATTTGCCTGCTCCCATTTTTTAAAGTCGGCAAATCAGGTGTTGCGGTTGTCAGCGCTGTAATAGATTGGATAAGAATGGAATATCGCAGGGCTGGTTTATATTTTGAAAGTAGAAACAATTGTCAGCTCTAAATATGATGATTATTTGTAATAAGTATGATTAAAATCAGCGGCGATGGTTCTATTTAAATTTTGGTGAAATGGGTGGCTATTTTAGTACTTGCGGTCAGAAGGCTGCTTTTTTGTCCATTTTTTGCACAAAAGCAGCAGTTTTGGTCATTTTTTGTTGATAAGCCTCCCTATTTTTATTGTTTTTTGCCCTACCTTTGCCCCCCGAAAAGCAACTATTCAATTAATAATTTATCCTTGATATGTCAGGTGCGTTAAAAGAAGTTCGTAATAGAATTAAGAGTGTTCAAAGTACCCAGCAAATAACCAAAGCCATGAAAATGGTGAGTGCTGCTAAACTTCGCCGTGCCCAGGATGCGATTACCCAAATGCGTCCTTACGCAAAGAAGTTGCAGGAAGTATTGGGTAATATTGTAAGCAATAGCGATGGGGATATTAACCTGGCCCTTGCAACCGAAAGGGCGGTAGAAAAAGTACTCGTGATTATTGTTACCAGCGACAGGGGATTATGTGGTGGATATAATAGCAATCTAATTAAACTGACCCGTCAGGTAATCCAGGATAAATATAGCAGCCAGCAGGCCAAAGGCAATGTGCAAATTTTGCCAATTGGTAAAAAAGGATATGAACATTTCACCAAAGCCGGATTTAAAGTAGTAGATCGGTATTGGGATATATTTACAGGACTCAGTTTTGATAAAGTGCAGGCAGCAGCCAAATATGCCATGGAGGCATTTTCAAATAAAGAAGTCGATGCAGTTGAATTGGTGTATAGCGAATTTAAAAATGCTGGTACGCAGATGTTTGTCGCAGAGCCATTTTTACCAGTACAAAAATTAGAAAAGCAGGCTGGTGAAAAAAAGGCCGATTTTATATTTGAGCCCGACAAGGAAATCTTGATCCGCGAGTTGATGCCCAAAATTTTAAACACTCAATTATTCAAAGCGGTATTGGATGCCAATGCAAGTGAGCATGGCGCAAGGATGACGGCAATGGACAAGGCAAGTGACAATGCCAACGAATTATTGAAATCACTTAAAATAAGTTACAACAGGGCAAGACAGGCAGCCATCACAACGGAGTTGACAGAAATTGTGAGTGGGGCAGCTGCATTAAATGGATAAAATCGAAGTGCTGATGTGAAAATTAGCCAATTGAATATATTTCAAGGAGTTAAAAAATTGTCACATTTTCACATAGTAAAATTAGCAGAATAATAAAATGGAACTTTCGCAAATCATACCACATATTGAAGCTTTGATATTTGCAAGCGACAAGCCCCTGACCAATTTGGATCTGGTGGAGTTGCTCAATAATGCCTTGGGCTTTATTGAAGATAGGGCTACCCTCGATCAGGTAGAAGCTTCAGTAGAAGGGATTCGCGAAAAATACAATACCGAGTTTTACGCCTTTGAATTAAAGCAAAGTGGTGGCGGATGGCAGTTCCTAACTAAAATGGAATACCATAAAACCATTGCCCAGCTCAACGGAGATAAATTTTTAAAACGGCTTTCTAATGCGGCATTGGAAACCTTGGCAATCATTGCTTACAAACAGCCCATTACCAAAAGTGAAATTGAATCTATCCGTGGGGTTAACTGTGATTATGCGGTACAGAAGCTATTGGAAAAAGACCTGGTGGTGATTGCAGGAAGAAATGAGGATGCAGTTGGTAAGCCTTTGATATACAATACTTCAAAATCCTTTATGGATTATTTTGGAATCAATAGCAAAGAAGATCTTCCAAAAATTAATGAAGTGCTGATGGAAGAACTTATTCAGTCCACCATCATTGATCATAACCAGGAGGATCTTGAACTAGCAGGTGCTTCTACTTTGGAAGTAGGAGAAGACGGTGCAATCATTGAAAATTCGGAGCTTTTGCAGATTGAAGAAGTGGATGCGCTTAGTCTAGACGGGGATGATGCCATCATCGAGGAAATAGCTTCATCATCAATGGATACAGAAGAGGACAGCAACAATAAGGAAGATAAACAGATAAAGGACGACGAAGAAGCGACTGAGTCATAATTTTTTTAAGCTAGCAATAGTGAAAAAGGTATGATGAAAATTTTTCTCATACCTTTTTTTATAAAAGAAGCAACTACATTTACAAACAATTACTTACTATTTATAATTCAATATGTCAAAAAACTTAACCCACGAGCAGTTAATAGCAATTGCGGATGAATTTGGAACACCCGTATATATTTACCATGCAGAAAGGATTGCAGAGCAGTATAAGAAATTGAATAAAGCATTTTCAAATTGCAACGCTCGCTTTTTTTATGCCTGTAAGTCGCTCACCAATATCAATGTATTAAAATACATGCAGTCAATCGGTGTGTCACTAGATTGTGTGAGTGTAAATGAGGTAAAATTAGGCCT
>JBIIVV010000160.1:0-7301 GCA_044339235.1 Ferruginibacter sp. | reverse complement strand
CGTAACATCTTTGGGAACTGCAATGGCAGCGGCTTGTACAGCGAGACTGCCATAACTTAATTTCTTGCCTGATATAGTATGAATGACCATTCCGTTTTTAGCGGTACATTCACTCGCAGGTACATTCCATTGATTAGCGGCAGCCTGAATCAGCATATATTTTGCGGTGGCACCGGCTATTCTCAATCTTTTCCATGAGTGGGGGATAGCACCACTACCTCCGGTAAGTTGTCGGTCAAAACTTTTTGTATCTAGGGCCGCTTGCAGCACTTTTACTTTTTTCCAATCGGCCTCCAGCTCTTCCGCTACAATCATGGGGAAGGAGGTCATAATATTCTGCCCCAGTTCGGGATTGGGCGACAGGATGGTAATGATGCCATCGGTATCGATCGATAAATAACTATTGAATCCCTTTTTTTCAGCCGCAAGTAAGTCGGTGATTGCTACCGGACTGGCAGCATCTGTATCCAGCCAGCTAAAACCTAGTAGCAAACCGCCACCAGTTAGGGTGCTTATTTTTAAAAAATCTCTTCGGCTATTTTGAATGTTAGTAGGCATGGTTTAGATTTTTTTGCTTGCTACTTGAATGGCTTCGTGAATGCGGTGATAGGCACCACAGCGGCAGATATTACCTTGCATCGCATTGTTAATTTCTTCTGAACTAGGGTGTGGGTTTTTTTTAAGTAAGGCGGCGGCGGTCATGAGCTGACCTGCCTGGCAATAGCCACATTGAGCCACATCCACTTCATCCCAAGCAGTTTGCAGTGGATGGTCACCATTTGCCGAAAGTCCTTCGATGGTGGTGACAGCTGAATTTTTCACTGCAGAAACTGGCAATACGCAGGACCTTACTGCAGCACCATTGATGTGAACAGTGCAAGCGCCACATTGCGCAATGCCGCAACCGTATTTGGTACCTACCAGTCCCAGGTGGTCTCTCAAAACCCATAGCAGGGGCGTATCTGCAGTTACATCGGGCTGGTATTGTTTACCATTAATTAACAGTTTGAATATAGGCATAAGAAACTAGTTTTAATAATACTTAAAAGTAAGAAAAAAATCAGTATTGTGACAATTGCTGTCCAACAGTTTTTTTCGAGTTGGCATTTTTAGCCGGAAAGGATAATGGCTGTTAGGGTTATTGGAGGGCTAGAATAAAAAAATCCTGAATCGGGCAACTTGTATAAGATTGCATGATCCAGGATTGAAGTTGGGTTACTAGGATTCGAACCTAGACGGACAGAATCAAAATCTGTAGTGCTACCATTACACTATAACCCAATCGGATACCCAAAATTTCTTTTGAGAGTGCAAATTTAGGCTTTGCAGTTAAATTAGCCAAAACCAATTGTAAAAAAGCTGATATTTAAATTCAAATAAAACAAAATTCATAGTGCATTAGTCTTAAACTCGTTGTTTTACAACTTATAATGGTCTGGATGGCCTTAAGATTCTATTTAATATTGATCAAAAGCGTCGATAGCAGCGATTGTTTTATCCAGATCTTCGTAGCTCAGCGCATTGTTTAAAAACCAGCTCTCGTAAGCAGAAGGCGGAAGGTAAATGCCATTATTCAGTAGGTGATGAAATAATTTGTTGAATAGTGGAATATTCGCTTTGGAAGCAGATTCAAAGTCAACGATGGCATGATTGCAAAAATGCAGGCTAATCATACTACCCATTCGGTTGATGCGGAAATCAATTCCCCGCTTTGCCAAAACCCTTTCAATGCCATCACCTAGATACTTGGTTTTTGCTTCCAGCTCTTCGTAAATAGCAGGGTTGTTTTTTAATTCTGTCAATAGCGTGTATCCGGCAATCATTGCTATAGGATTTCCACTAAGTGTACCGGCCTGGTATACATTTCCCACAGGAGCAATCTGCTGCATGATTGCTTTTTTTCCGCCAAATGCACCCACGGGCATGCCACCGCCAATCACTTTTCCATAGGTTACCAGATCTGCAGCGATATTTAATTGCTGCTGTGCTCCACCAGCCCCCAGTCTGAATCCTGTCATAACTTCGTCGAAAATAAATACAATCGCTTCTTCATCACATATTTTCCTCAGTCCTTCCAAAAAGCCAGGCTGGGGAAGTATGCAACCCATATTGCCCGCAACAGGTTCAATAATGATTGCGGCAATTTCACCCTTATTATCAGCGACTAACTGCTTTACAGCCTCCAAATTATTATAGGGTGCATTCAACGTGTCGTTGGAAACACCGGATGTAATACCGGGTACGGTTTGGATATTAAAGGAAGCTACGCCGCTTCCGGCTTTTACTAAAAAAGCATCGGCATGTCCGTGGTAATTTCCTTCAAATTTGATGATCTTATTTTTCCCTGTATAGCCTCTTGCTAGTCTTACCGCACTCATACAGGCTTCTGTGCCACTGCTAACCATCCTTATTTGGTCTACATTGGGGGCCATGCTAATGATGAGTTCTGCCATATCAATCTCCAATTCTGTGGGCGCTCCAAAAGAGGTAGAATTCACAGCAGTTTCCTGTATGGCTTTTACAATGGGTTCATGTGCATGTCCCAAAATCATCGGTCCCCAGGAGGCAATAAAATCAATATATTGATTGTCATCTGCATCATACAGGTAGGCACCTTTTGCTTTTTTAATAAATAGGGGCGTACCGCCCACACTCTTAAATGCTCTAACAGGAGAGTTGACACCACCCGGAATGGACCGTTGGGCTCTTTCAAATAATTCAATGCTTTTATTGATCATAGGGGGTGATGGTGAATGGTGAATGGTGAATGGTGAATGGTGAATGGTGAATGGTGAATGGTGAATGGTGAATGGTGAATGAGTTGATTTACAAAGTTAAATTGTTTTTGACTGAATCAGTCCTGTTAGCATTTTAAAACATTTTACCATTGTTTCGCCCAATATAATTAGATTTTGATAATTTAAGTATTGTAGATCATTGGCTATATCAAGGGCTGCATCAATTTCAATGATTGAGCCTCTTGCAATTTCATAATATCTTTTTCTTTCTGATTCCGATTTTCTTGAAGCCCCTTCAGCAATATTTAAGTGAACAGATAGTGCAGCTCTTCTAATTTGGTTAACCATTCCGAATTTTTCATCTGCTGGTATCTGTTTGGTTAATTGGTAACATTCCTTTACAAATTTTCGTGAAAAATCATATAGGTCAAGCTTTTGGTGATTAAGTGTTAAGAACATGATTGAATTGTCAATGGTGAATGGTGAATTGTGAATGGTGAATTGTGAATGGTGAATGGTGAATTGTGAATGGTCAATGGTGAATCATAATAGTACTATTAATTTCATTCAATCACAAACAAAAAATCAATAAATTTCATAATCGTTATTCTATCTCTTCACCATTGACCATTCACCATTGACCATTCAGCTCAACAGCTTAACGGCATCCTTGGCGAAGTAGGTGGCAATTAAATCTGCCCCGGCTCTTTTGATGGAAGTGAGGCTTTCCAAGATGGCTTTGTCTTCCTGTAACCATCCCATTTTTGCGGCGGCCTTAATCATAGCATATTCGCCGCTTACATGGTAGGCACTTACGGGAACGTCCACTGCATTTTTTACTTCACGAATAATATCGAGGTAGGCCATGGCGGGTTTTATCATTACAATATCGGCACCTTCTTCAATATCCATCAAGGTTTCCTTAATAGCTTCTATTCGATTGGAATAATCCATCTGATAGGTTTTTTTATCACCAAAACCAGGGGCACTATCCAATGCATCACGAAACGGGCCGTAAAAGCAAGAAGCATATTTGGCACTGTAGGCCATGATGCCTGTTTTGGTAAAATTATTTTGTTCTAGTGCCTCTCGGATGGCACCAATCCTTCCATCCATCATATCGCTAGGTGCTATTATGTCGGCACCAGCTGTAGCATGACTCAGACTCATTTTTACCAATGCTTCTACCGTAGGATCATTCACAATTTCGCCCTCTATTACAATTCCATCATGCCCATAAGTGGAGTAGGGGTCTAATGCCACATCGGTCATAATAATCATCTCCGGCACTGCATCCTTAATGGCTTTAATTGCCCGCTGCATTAATCCATCCGGATTCCAAGATTCCTTTCCGGTATTGTCTTTCGTATCGTCGGCCGCTTTTACAAACAATAAAACAGCTTTGATCCCCATACTCCATAATTCTTTTACTTCCTTCAGTGTGCCATCAATAGAACGTCTGTAATAGCCGGGCATGGAAGGAATTTCAAAAATTATATTTTTTCCTTCATCAATAAACAAAGGGGCAATAAAATCGGAAGGCTGCAAAACCGTTTCGGCAACCAGGCTTCTGATGGAAGCATTTTTTCTTATTATCCGGTTTCTTCTTTGTAAGTACATTGATATATATATTGGTGGTTGTATTTGTTTATGTGTGATTTATATGTCTGATTTAAGGATGTCTGATGTATGATTTTTTGATGTCATATTTTTTTTGCTTCGTATCTTTTTGCTTCTTTCGAAGTTTATGTAATGTTTCGCTTGCGTTACTGTCAAAAAAGGAATTCAACAAATTTAACTAAATCAGACATCCTTAAATCAGACATCAGACATCGGACATCAGCCATTAAATCCACTCAACAGGGTGCAAACAAGCCTGCAATAATTTATCTTCCTCTGTTCCCGGAACCGGCTGGTAATCGTATTCAAATCTTACTGTGGGCGGCAGACTCATTAAAATGCTTTCTGTTCTTCCATTTGTTTTTAATCCAAACAAGGTTCCACGGTCGTGCACCAGATTAAATTCTGTGTATCGCCCCCGCCTGATTTCTTGCCAAAATTTATTTTCAGCACTGTAAGGCAATTCTTTTCTTTTTTCAACAATTGGAATATAGGCTTCTATAAATGCTTGGCCACAGGCTTTAGCAAAGGCAAACCAGTAGTCAATATTTTTTTCTTCAGCAGGCCTTTTGTAATCATAAAAAATTCCGCCAATGCCCCTGCGTTCATTGTTTCGATGGGTGTTTACAAAATAATCATCGCATGTTTTTTTAAAGTCGCGGTAAAAACTATGATCAAATTGATCGCAAATATTTTTGTAAGTTTGGTGAAAATGTTGGGCATCGGCTTCAAATAAATAATACGGGGTAAGATCGGTACCACCTCCAAACCATCTGTCTATCACATCGCCTGCAGAGTCATATAATTCAAACATTCGGTAGTTGCAATGTACAGTGGGTACATAGGGATTGATCGGGTGAATCACTAAACTAAGTCCACAGGCAAACCAACTATCCCCGTCAATTTTTAACTGTGCCCGCATAATATCAGTCACTTTGCCAAATACGATGGAGGTATTAACCCCTCCTTTTTCAATCACCTTGCCATTTTGAATAACCCTTGTTTTTCCGCCTCCACCTTCCGGTCTGTCCCAAGCATCCTCCACAAATTTTGCAGCGCCATCCGATTTTTCTAAAGCGCTACAAATGTCATCCTGAAGCTGGTGAACAAAGCTGATCCACTGATTGCGAAAAATCCCGCTCAAGCCATCACCAAAGGGTAGGGCATTTTTCGACGCTGCAATGTGGTTAGATTGTTTCACGATATTATTTATTGCTTAGCTTATTTTCTGATTTTCAAATCTTACCTATATTCCTTCACCGCATCCACAAATGCCCTCGCATGGTCAACTGGAATATTGGGGGTTATGCCATGTCCTAAATTGGCAATATAATTTTGTACACCAAAAGCATCAATCATTTCTTTCACTGCTTTTTTAATTTCAGGGATCGGCGCTAGTAATTTGGCGGGATCAAAATTGCCTTGTAATACAATTTTATTACTGGTCAGCTGTCGAGCAAATTCAGGAGCGATGCACCAATCGATGCCAATTCCGGCTGCACTACTCTCACTTAGATCTTTGAGCGCATACCAGCTTCCTTTTGGAAAAAGAATGACCGGCACCTCATCTTTAAGTGCATCCGCTATTTGTAACAGGTAGGGCTGTGCGAATATTTTAAAATCTGCTGGGCTCAGTGATCCTGCCCAGCTGTCAAATACCTGAACGGTATCTGCTCCTGCACGTGCCTGTAATTTTAAATAACTAATGGTGATTTGGGTTATTTTTTGCAACAATTGGTGGGCTAGTAGGGGCTGGGTGTAGGCAAACTGTTTGGCCTTTTCCCAGGTCTTGCTTCCCTTACCTTCTACCATATAACAAAGGATGGTCCAGGGAGCGCCAGCAAAACCGATGAGGGGAACCCTTCCATTCAATTCACTTTTGGTAAGTGACAATGCATCATATACATATCGTAAACTTTCTTCTGCACCATCAGTAATCAGTGCATCAATGTCTTTTTGTGTTTGTATAGTTTTCGGCAGGGAGGGCCCTTTTCCCTCTTCCATCAATACTTCCAAACCCATAGCTTGGGGTATGACTAGGATGTCAGAGAAAATAATGGCAGCGTCTACCCCTACCTGTTCTACGGGCTGCAAAGTAATGGCACAGGCCAATTCAGGTGTTTGCACCCTTGTAAAGAAATCGTATTTCGCTTTCAACTTTAAATAATCGGGCAAGTATCTTCCTGCCTGTCGCATCATCCATACCGGCGGTCGCTCAACAGTTTCTTTTCGTAATGCCCTAAGGAGCAAGTCGTTTTTAATTGGAATCATATTTTAATTGATAATTTATAAATGATAATGGATAATTTATTCATCCTTAATTGTTTATTTTGTTGATGTTCTATTGGTAACATTGCATCGTATAAAAAAGTGTACCACCCAGCGACCCAGTTTCAGTTTTCAGTTAATTAGTTTTCAGTTAAAATACTCCATCATCTTCCTAGCTAAATTTTCTTTTCCTGGTTCATTTGAAATAACAATTTGATTGTTGGAATGTTTTTTTATTTCTTTAGCGGTAGTATTACCGATGGCAAATAGGATTGTTTTTTTGGTTAGCTGGTTATTGCTAAAAAAACTTTCCACTCCACTGGGACTAAAAAATAGAATTCCCTCGTAGAGCTTTTGTATCCGATGTTGTATTGCGGTGGTTTGATATACAATGATCTCTTTTACTTCCAAGGAATTTTGTGCTAATATTTCAGGTAGCTCATCCCTTCGTTGATCTCCACAAAAGAATATTAGCTTTCCTTTGGGCTGGTCTTCAATAATTAATTTTGCTAATGCAGCCGCGTCATTGGCAGTTCCTGCAATGGCATCCTGTCCGAAATAGTTAACTACCAGTTGTTGGGTGGTAGTACCTATGCAATATATTTTCCAGTTCGTTTTTTTTTCTTTGATTTGATCTGCAACTGCCTCCACCGCATTCATGCTTGTAAATACTGC